>CAZSOQ010000230.1:0-8442 GCA_964608495.1 uncultured Armatimonadia bacterium
GGGCGGTCTCAAGCCGAGAGAGGGGGACGGGTCCAGCGACCGGCCCCCCGGGCACCGGCGATCGCCCCGTGCGAAGCCTTCCCGCACGGCGGGCCAGAAGCACCGCCACACCCGGGCGCTCAATTCCTGAGCGCCGCGGGGATGAGCCAGGCCAGCTCACCCGTGCCGGCGGCCACGCGATCGCACGTCACCAGCGCCAGCGCCGCCTTCTTCACTTCCACGGCCCCGCCGGTAAGCTCCTCGATGATGATGCTGAAGTCCGGCTCGTGGCCCACCAGCAGGACGGCCTCCGGGTTGCCGGCGTCGGAGATCAGGGCGGCCAGGGCCTGCATGGTCAACCGGCCACCGCTCAGCCGCGCGTCCTCGCGCAGGTCCACCCCCAATGCCCTCGCCGCCGGCTCGGCGGTCTGGCGCGCGCGGACCAGCGGGCTGGTGACCACGAGGTCCACCGTCACGTCGTGGTCCTTGAGCCAGGCGGCCGCGCGGGCGCTCTGCTTGAGGCCCTTGTCGGTGAGTCTGCGCTCGGCGTCGCTGCCGCCGGGCCCCAGGTCCTCCGCGTCGCCGTGCCGCAGGAAGTAGATGTCCATGTCGCTTCGACCCCCCAGGCGCGTTGGTGTAAGGATAGCAGACTCGGGGCGCTTGCCAAGCACTCCCCCGGCCGGCGGGCCCTTCCGGCGAGTGATCTGGGCAGGCGCTCCCGCCGAGCGTCGCCCGGCCACGCCCGCCGCAGCCGGCGGCCGGCCCAGCCTCCGGCCAACCCGCGCTGGGGAGGAACCGGCGGGGTCGGACGGCGAATAGAGCCGGACAAGCTCATTGGTGGGAGGTGCGGGAGATGAAGGTGTGGCGTGGCGTCCTGTGGGCGGCGGCCCTGGGCGTGCTCGTGGCCGGCTGCCGCGGCGCCGAGGTCCGCTTGGCGGTCACCGCCGACACGTCGCTCCAGGCCCACGAGGCCGAGGTGGACCTCAACAGCGGCGGCAACTCTGCGATACGCATCAAGGGATGGCAGCACTTCCTGCTGCTCAAGCTCGACCTGCGGCCCGTCGAGGGGTGGAAGGCGGATCGGGCGCGCCTGTACCTGCACCTGGCGCGACCCGAGCACGCCCTGTGGCGTGTCGGGCTGTCCACCATCACCTCCGACTGGCGCGAGGGCACGGGCCGGAGCGAAGCGGTCGCGGGCGGCTGCACCTTCCTCCGGGCCTCAGCGCCGGACCTCTGGTGGGCCGGGCCGGGCAGCGACTTCACCGGCGTCTCGCTCGGCTCGGGCGGGAGCATCGTGCGGTCTGCCGTGGCCCGCGAGGTGGGCGATGGCTGGCTAGAGATAGACGTGGACCCCGTGTTGCTCGCGGCGATGCTGGCGGGCGCCTCCTACGGCCTGTGCGTGAGCGACGAGAAGGGCCAGACGATGGTCAACAACGATGTGCACTCCCGCGAGCAGTCGGCCTTCCAGCCTTACCTGCTCGTCGAGGGCGCGGCGGCGCAGGGCACGGCGGGCCCGGCCATCACGGACCTGCGCGCAACGCCCTATCCCGACGGGGCGAGCTTCGACGAGGGGGCCATGGTGCTGGCCTTCACGGCCCCGGCGCCGCGGCCTGTGTCCTACATTCTGCGCCTTCGGGGGCCGGACGGCGCGCGGACGCTGCCCCAGTTCCTCCTGCCGGTGCCCGCCGAGCCGGGGACCGAGCAGACCGTGGTGGTGCCCGGGCGGCCCGGGACCGACTACGAGTTCGCCCTGGTGGCCGTCGCTGCCTGGGGCCGGCCCGGCCCCGAGGCCACCGCGCGCTGCCGCACGAGCGACGCGCTCGCCCGGCCCGAGGCCCTCAGCGTGCCCGCGGACGATGGGCAGCCGGGCGAGGTATCGTCCGCCGGCCTCGTCGTCAGGGCCTTCCCGGGCGAGGTGAAGATCAGCCCGGTGACCGGCGAGACGCTCGAGGGTGTGCCTTCCCGCGGGGCTGTCAGCCTTCACGCCGCGCGCAACGAGGTGGTGGCCTTCCAGTTGGCCGTGGGCCTCGCGGGAGCCGGCGCGCAGGCCGCCGTGGCGCTCAGTGACCTGGCGGGCGAGGGCGGTGCCCGGATCGCGGCGCCTGCCGCGCGATGGTACCGCGAGTGGGCCGTGCGCGACGGGGACCAGTGGTGGGCCGAGTACGCCGTGCCGCTGCAGGGGCCCTTCGATCTCCCCTGGCGGGAGAACGCCGTGCCGGGCCAGCTCTGGCAGCCCCTGCTCTGCGACCTCTACGTGCCCGGCGACGCTCGGCCGGGCCTGTACCGCGGCCAGGTGACGCTCACCGCCGGGGGGCGCGAGGCCCTGGTGCCCGTCGCGCTGCGGGCCCACGATGCCCTCATCCCTGACGAGAGCAGGTTCGAGGTGGACTTCAACTGCTACGGGCCCGTCTACTCGACCGAGGACTGGCAGCGCTATCTGCACAAGGAGCGCGTCTACTACCGGGCCGTGCACGAGCATCGGGCGACGCTGAATCCCCTGCCCTACAGCCAGTCGGGGCGGGTCTACGACGGCTTCGCGCCCGCCCTGGAGCAGGTTGGGGGCCGGGTGCGAGCAGCCGACTGGGCGCGATACGACGAGCACTACGGTCCCTACCTGGACGGCTCGGCCTTCGATGGCTACCGCGCCGGCGTGCCGATCACGCACCTGTACCTGCCACTGCACGAGAACTGGCCGCTGCCCATCGCGGAGCACTACGGTGTGCGCGTCGAGGAGACCGCGTACCCGGCGATGATCCTGGCCCACGCGCGGCTGGCGCCACCCATCGAGGAGGCCTTCGACGAGGCCTTCAAGGCGGCCTTCGGCGACGTGGCGCGGGGGTTCGCCGAGCACTTCCGCGAGCGCGGCTGGGTGCGGACCGACCTGCAGTGTTATGTCAACAATAAGCACTACTACAGGAATCCCGCCGAGGGCGGTCGTGGCACAAGCTGGTGGTGCCTCGACGAGCCCACGTGCACCGACGACTTCCTGGCCGTGCGGTTCTTCGGGCGGCTCTTCAAGGACGCCACGAGGGACGCGAACCCGGCGCGGATGGTGTATCGCGGCGACATATCGCGGCCCCAGTGGCAGCGCGACTTCCTCGACGGCCTGACGGACCTGCAGTGCGTCAGCGGCGCCCTGTGGACCTACCGGAAGCGCTGCATGGACATGCAGAGGCGGTGGGGCGTGCGATTCTGGCACTATGGCTCACCGAATCCGGTGCGCGAGAGCAACCTGGCGGCCGTGGCGTGGGGGCTGCGGGCCTACCTGGCCGGCGCCGACGGCATACTGCCGTGGAACGTGATAGGCGGATCCACCGCGCTCGACACGCCCAGCGAGACCGCCCTCCTGGTGCCGGGCGACCGGCTAGGCGTGGATGGGCCGCTCGTCAGCCTGCGCGTCAAGGCCTTCAGGCGCGCCCAGCAGGACGTGGAGCTGCTCATCGCGCTGGCCGAGAAGCGCGGCTGGCGGCGAGCACAGGTGGCGGAGGCTGTGCGACGTGCTCTGGTCGCCGAGGACGGCCCGGCCGAGCCCCCCGTGGACTCCCAGACCGGCGACATCGCCTGGGGGCGCCTCGGTCCCGCCGACTACGCGCGGCTCCGACAGGCCCTCTACGCCGCGCTGGAGGGATAGGCGGAGGGGCGCTCAGGCGCGTCCCTGACGAGAACGGAAGACCCAGGTCGGGAGGCGGTCCTTGATGAACTGGGCTGTGATTGTGAGCCTGGCAGGCGCCGTCGTGCTCTTCGCCGTGCAGGCGAGGGCCCTTGAGCCCCTGCCCGAGGAGCAGGGCTATGCCCGCGGCATCACGGCGCTCCTGGGCGTCGAGGAAGGCGGCCCGCCCGACGTGCGGCCCGCGCTGCAGGTGGTGCGCCAGGACTACGCACGGCTCGAGCGCCGCCGGTCGGTGCTCCTGACGCCGCTTCGGATCGCTGGCCGGAGCTTCGACCGCGGCCTGGGGACCCATGCGACGAGCCACCTCCGCCCCTTTCTGCCCCCGGACGCGGCTCGATTCCGCGCGCAGGTCGGCCTCGACGACAACTACGACACTGGCGGCCGGCGCGGCAGCGTGGTCTTCGCCGTCGAGGCAGGGGGCCGGAAGCTGGCGGAATCGCCGCTCCTTCACGGGCCGGACGCCCCCTTCGCCCTGGACGTGCCCGTGGGCGACGCGCAAGTGCTCGACTTGTGGGTCACGAACGGCGGCGATGGCGATAGCTACGACCAGGCGGACTGGGCAGACGCGATGGTGGTGATGGAGGATGGCCGCGAGCTGCCCCTCGACGACATGCCCATTTTCGATGTGTCCTGGCTTGGTGACGGACCGCCCTTCTCCTTCCTTCTCGACGGCAGGCCCAGCCGCGAGCTGCTCAGCACCTGGCAGGTGTCCCTGCAGCCCGCGCGAGAGAGCGAGAGCGGGACCCGCCACGAAAGGGCTTACCTGGACCCGGACACCGGGCTGAAGGTGATCTGCGAGGTGACGCGGTTCAGGGACCTGCCGGCGGTCGAGTGGGTGCTGTACCTTGAGAACACGGCTGCGCAGGACACGCCGGTCATCGAGAGGGTGCGCGCCTTGGACCTCGGACTGCGGCGTGGTGGCGGGCCGCGCGAGGCCTGGGTGCTGCACGGGGCGCGCGGCGGCCTGGCCACGCCCGAGGACTACGAGCCTCTAAGGACGGAGCTGCGAGGCACCGACGCGACGTCCCTGGGCGCGGCCGGCGGGCGGTCCAGCAACAGGAACCTGCCCTTTTTCAACCTGGACGCCGGGGAGCGGGGCCTGGCCGTCGGGATCGGCTGGTCCGGGCAGTGGATCGCGAGCTTCGAGCCCACCGGGCCCGGGCGGCTCCAGATGGCGGCCGGGATGGAGGACACGCACTTCCGCCTCAGGCCGGGGGAGCGCGTGCGCACGCCGAGAATCCTGCTGGTGGCGTGGGAAGGGGACCGGCTGCGGGGCCACAACCTGCTGCGGCGGACCATCTACCGGCACTACACGCCCCTGCTGAGCGGCGCCAAGCCTCTGCCGAACGTACAGTGCAACACCTGGTTCCCGGTCGGCGACGATGGGAATCTGGCCGACGCGCAGAACCAGATCGAGCTTCTCGAAGCCTACGCGGGCCTGGGGATCGAGTACCTGGTGATGGATGCGGGCTGGTTTGAGGGGAAGTGGCCTCTGGGCGTCGGGAACTGGACGCCCCGCCAGGACACCTTTCCGGACGGCCTGAAGCCCGTCGGCGAGGCGGCGAAGCGGGCCGGGATCAGGTTCGGGATGTGGTTCGAGCCCGAGCGCGTGTACCAGGGGACGCGGCTGGACCGCGAACACCCCGAGTGGCTGCTCGGCTTCGAGGGGGACCCGACGAAGCTGCTGGACCTGGGGCTGCTGGAGGTGCAGGAGTGGTTCGTGAGCATGGTCTCGGGGTACGTCGAGGGGGTGCCCCTGGGCTACTTCCGTCACGACTTCAACATGGACCCGCTGGCCTACTGGCGCTCGGCGGATGGGCCCGACCGCGTGGGTATCACGGAGCTTCGCTACATCGAGGGGCTGTATCACATCTGGGACGAGATTCACTCGCGCTATCCCGACCTGCTGATGGAGGGGTGCGCGAGCGGCGGGCGGCGCGTGGACCTGGAGAGCCTGAGCCGCTGCCACACCTACTGGAAGAGCGACCTGTACGGGAACTCGGCGGCCAACCGAGGCCATGTGCACGGCGCGAGCCTGTACATCCCCGGGAACTACCTGAACACGCCGCTGTTCGACCTCTCGGAGGACCCCTGGGACTTCCGCAGCCTGCTCGGGGGGAGCCTGTGCCTGGGATGGGACCCCCGCGAGCCCGGCTTCGATAGGGGGCGCGCGACCGCCCGCGTGAGGGAGTTCAAGGCCCTGCGGCACCTGGCGGTGGGGGAGTTCTACCCGGTGGTACCCTATGGGATCGGCCGGGGCGACTGGACGGGGTACCAGTTCCATCGCGACGACCTCGAGGAGGGCATGGTCTTGCTGTTCCGGCGCGAGGACAGCGCCTTCGTGACGGTGGATGTGCAATTGCGCGGCCTGTCGCGCGGGAAGACGTACGAGCTGAGCTTCCAGGATACGGGGGAGACGTGGACCCGCACCGGCGAGGAGCTGGAGCGGCCGGTAAGGCTGAGCGTGGAGAAGCCGCGCACGTCGGTGATGATCCTGTATCGTGCGAGGGGATAGAGGGGCCCCCGAGGGCGTGGGGATGGCGCCGTGTCCCCGGCCTTGGGGGCGACGGGACCGTGACCGCGGCAAGGACAGTGATGCTGATGACGGTGAAGACGATCCGCGAGCTTGCCGAAGGATTCTTCCAGCCGCCCGTAGGCTACTCGCCCATACCCTTCTGGTTCCTGAACGGGCACCTGGCTCCCGAGGAACTTGAGCGGCAGCTTCGCATGATGCACGCGATAGGCATCGGGACGGTCACACTGCATGCGCGGCAGGGCCACACGATGCCCTACCTGGGCGAGGAATGGTTCGCGCGGATCCGCCACTGCGTCGAGGTCTGCGCGTCGCTCGGCATGAGGGTGTGGCTGTACGACGAGGACAACTGGCCCTCGGGCTATGCCGGCGGCGAGACCCTGAGGCGCTACCCCGCCGGGCAGGCCAAGCATCTGGCGATGGTCCCTGAAGCCAAAGCCGAGGGCGACGTGGTGGCTGTGGTGGACGGAAAGGCCTTCGTGCAGGGGCTGACGCCCTGGCACCCGGCCTACAGCGAGGGCTGGTACACGGACCTGCTGGACCTCCGGGTCACCCAGGCCTTCATCGCGAGCACCCACGAGCGCTACGCCGAGGCCCTGGGCAAGCACCTCGGCACGACCGTGGTGGCCGTATTCACCGACGAGCCGGGGTTCTACAACCACTTCCATACCTGCGCCCCCGGGACGGTGGTGTGGACGGGCGACATGCTGGAGCAGTTCCACGCGCGGTGCGGGTACGGGCTGGAGCCGCATCTGCCGGCGCTCTTCGGGGATGCGGAGGACGCTGCCCGTGTGCGGCGCGACTTCTACCGTGTGGTCAGTGAGCTGATTGTTGAGCGCTTCTACCTGCCGCTGAAGGCCTGGTGCAACGAGCGGGGGATGGAGCTGGTGGGGCACGTGAACAACGAGGAGTATCTGGTGGATCACGTGCGGTACAACGCGCACTTCTTCAGCGCCATGGACGGGCTGGCCCTGCCCGGGATGGACGTGATCGGGCCGGCGGGCGACTGGCACCGGCAGCCGGACAGCTTCGTGCCGAAGCTGACGTCCTCGGCGGCCCACACGCGCGGCAAGACGCGGAGCATGAGCGAGACCTATGGCGCGGCGGGCTGGGAGCTATCGCCCGAGGAGATGCGCCGGATCGCGGACTGGCTCGGGGTGCGGGGCGTCACCAGGATCGTTCTGCACGCCTTCTACTATTCCGTCGAGGGGCCGCGGTACCATGAGTGCCCGCCGTCGCTGTTCTTCCAGAGCCCGCACTGGCCGTACATCCCGGCGCTGGTGCGGTACCTGACGCGCTGGAGCTGGCTGCTGGAGAACACGCGCCCGGTGGCGTCCGTGGGGGTCTGCTACCCCATCGAGGCGGCGCGGGCGCTGACGACTCCGCGCGTGCCCCCGTCGCTGCCGCCGGGGCTGGAGGAGGCCCAGGCGGGGGAGGTCGGGGCGCTGGGCCTGGCCTTCCGCGCCATCACCGACGGGCTGTTCCGCGCGCGCGTCGGGTACGACATCCTTGACGACGCGGCGCTGGCGAGCGCGCGAGTGGAGGACGAAGCGCTGAGCATCGCGGACCAGCGGTACGCGTGCCTCGTGCTGCCGCCGGGGGAGCCGTCGGAGGCGGCGAAAGCCGCGGTCGAGCGGGCGAAGGCGGCGGGGGTCGTGGTGGTCGAGGGGGCCCCGGAGCGCGTGGTGGCGAGGGCGCGCGAGTGGGCGGCCGTGGAGATCGAGCCGGCGTCGGAGCAGATCACTGTCGCGCGTCGGCGGGCCGAAGGCAGCGACGTGTTCCTGGTGGTGAACGAGGGCGAGGAGCCCTACGAGGGGGAGCTTCTGCTGCCGGTGGCGGGCCGGCTGACCGAGTGGGACTGGGGGTCGGGGCGGATTGACGTGTGCGCGGCCGAGGAGGTCGAGGGCGGTCTGCGCGTGGCACTGAGACTGCTGGGAGGCGCGGCTGCGTGCTTCTGCGTCGGCCGCGCCTAGCCGGCCTGCGTGCCGGTGGGCCGAGGGCCGCGACTTTCCTGCGCCGACGCTGGAACTCCCGGCGCCCCGGAGCCGGTCCAAGAGGCTAAAGCGTGAGGGAGGGTACCGGCGATGGCACGGCTTACCTGCCTTCTACTGGCGGGCGTGGTGATCGCGGGCTGTTCCGGCACGGGCTCCTTACCGATCGGCTTGAGGGTGGTTCCCACCGAGATTGTGGACTCGATCCCGGGACAGAGCTGCGTCCTGCTGGCGACGGTGGGGGCGGGCGGGACCGCTGCCCCCACGGG
>CAZSOQ010000231.1:0-7234 GCA_964608495.1 uncultured Armatimonadia bacterium
CGCGCCTTTGCTCTTTCCCCCCCAAACCCTATCCTGCGGGAACTGAACACTCCCCGGGCACGGCCGGCACTTGCCCCAACAGGAGCCGGTGGGGTATACTTGTCGCGACGGGGGCCTGTAGCTCAGCGGTAGAGCGGCCGGCTCATAACCGGTTAGGCGGGGGTTCGAATCCCTCCGGGCCCACCCTGTGACGCCAAGTCTCCCGCCACTCCTGCCCAGGCACCAGGAGTGGCGATACTGTTATTGGGGTCCGCTGGGCCGAGCCGGGGATCGCACATGATTGCCGTCATCGCAGATCAGGTCAAGGCCTTCCGCCACCAGCTTGGGAAGCACGTTGTCTTCGCCGGAAGCCGCGCCGTCCTTCAGCCCTACGAAGCCACGGTCCAGCAGATGCTGGCGCGTATGGCCCTCGAGTGGGCGGGCGACCGCGTAGCCAGCGTGCCTCCCGATCGGCGCGCCGCCGCGGCCGTCGAGGCCTTTGCTCAGGCCCACCCGTCGGGAGCCGACCGCGCCGCAGTTCTGGCCCCCATGATCACCGACCTGCGCGCCGGCGAGGGCCACGTCCAGCTCGCCCGGCTCATCAAGGACGGCTACGTCCCCCTGCTCTTCACCATGTCGCCCGACGACTCCCTCGAGAAGGCCCTGGCGGCCCAGCGGTTGACGGCGGGCGAGGACTACCACTGCGTCGTCGCCGGCTCCGATTCCCCCGACGCCATCGAGGTGGCCGTTCGCGAATCCACCCGCGTCGTGGTCGTCAAGTGCGGCGGCGACCTGGGCCGTCGCGTGCTGCCTCTCACCGATGACGAGATCCGCGAGGTCCTCGTCCCAATCTCCGACCTCATCCGCCACGTCTTCCGGCGCGTCGTGATCTTCACGGCCTATGGTGACAGGGACAGGGCCTTCCTGGACTTTGTGCCGACCGACGGCGACAAGGTCTACTGGGTGAACCTGCACATCCCCGTGGCCGACCCGGCCGTCTTCGACGACATGAAGCTGGAGAGCCCCGACGCCGAGCAGTATCACAAGCTCCAGCCCGAGGTCCTCACGCTCCTCAAGGCTCGCAACTCCGAGCGCAACCTGCTCTGCCGCGAGGCCGGGCGCTTCAGTGAGTTCTACGGGCGTCTCTACGAGCGCCTGCGCCGACGGACTCGCTCGGAGCGGTACTCGGTCCGCCGCGGCCTGAGCGTGCGCCGCGGCGGCCCCTTCAAGTTCCTCGAAGCCTTCGACGTCCACGACGCCGACTTCTTCTACGGCCGCGAGCAGGAGGTCCAGCAGCTCTACGACCTGCTGTGCCAGCATCCTCTCGTCACGCTCTTCGGCCAGTTGGCCGTGGGCAAGACCTCTCTGCTGCGCGCGGGGCTGATCCCCAAGCTGCGCCAGGTGAGCGGCGAGGCCGACGGCGAGACCGAGCTGCCCTGGATGCCCGCCTACGTCACCTGTGGCCTCAGCTCCTGTGGCGACATCATCCACGCCCTGGCCGCCCACACCGAAGACATCGGCTTTGACCCCACCACCATCGCCGAGGCCCCAAGCGTCCACGAGGCCGTCCGCCGCGTGCGCGAGCTCACCAACCACCGCCCCGTGCTCCTGTGCGACAGCGTACACGAGGTATTCCTCAAGCTCAGCGGCGCCGTCCGCCGCGAGCTCGTCGAGCAGCTCGCTGCCGTCGCCGCCGACGACGCCACGCAGGCCCGGGTTGTCCTCAGCCTTCGCGAGGACTACCTGGGCGAGCTCTACGAGGTCTCCGACGCGCTGCCCCACGTCTTCCACCACGTGCTGCGCCTGCGCAAGTTCACGCGCGAGCAGGCCGCCGACGCCATCCTCAAACCCGCCGCCAACTTCATGCTCCACTTCGACAAGGAGCTCGTGGACCAGATGCTCGAGGACCTGGACCGCGAGGGCATCCTCCCGGCGCACCTGCAGATCGTCTGCCACGGCCTGCTCGAACTGGCCGGCCCCGGCCGGCGCTACATCGGTCCCATGCTCTATTCCCGTCTGGGCGGCGGCCGTAAGCACCTGGACTCCTACCTCAGCCGCGCGATAGGCCAGTTGGCCACCGGCGACCGGCGCCTCGCCTGGCAGATCCTCCAGACGCTGGCCACGGCTTCCGAGACGCTGGCTTCGCTCCCTGCTGAGGAGGTAGCCGAGACCGCTGGCGCCAGCCGCGCGGCCTTCGAGCGCGTGCTCGCCCGCCTGGACGACATGCGCCTCGTCAGGCCTTCCCACCGCAACGGCTCCCGGCGCCTCGAGCTCATCCACGACCTGCTGGCCGAGGACATCCGTGCCGCGCGCATGAAGGGCCAGACGCCCACGGCCCAGTCGGCCCACGACATCCTCACCCGCGGCCTGGACGACTTCCGCGCCACGGGCGGCCTGCTGGACCGTAGCGCCATGCACCGCGTGGACGACGAGCGCGACGACCTCACGCTCTCTGCGCAGGAGCTCGAGCTCGCGATCCGCAGCGCCGTGGCCGAGGGGATAGACCCGCCCTACTGGCTGGGCCGGCTCGGCGAGCTGCGCGCCAACCGCTACGGCGTGCTCGCCGACCTGCTCGGCAGCGAGGACAGGCAGGTGCGGGCGGCGGCCCTCAAGCACGCCCACACCCACCTGGCCCCGCCGCTCATCGAGTCGCTCACGGTTCTGGCCCAGGGCGAGGGTGAAGAGGCGACCCAGGCCACCGAGCTGCTGCGGAGTATGAGGGGCAGTCTGGTGGCCGCGCTGAGCTCCGAGGACAGCCACGAACGCAGTTGGGCCGCCACGGCCATCAGCCACATCGGCGGCTGCCACCTGCGCGACCTCGCGGGCGCGCTGGACGACGATCATCCCGCCGCCACCGAGGCAGTGACCGAGGCCCTGCTCCGGCTTGATCCCCGGCGCGCCGTGCGCCTGCTCCTGCGCAGTCTCACGGGCCCGCGTCCCCGGTGGGCCGCGGCCGATGCCCTCGGACGGCTCGGCCAGGACCAGTCCGTGCTCGCCGCCCTGCAAAAGGCCACCGCCAGGGCCCCCGACTCGCCCCACATCGCCTACGCCCTGGGACTGGCGCTCACGCGTCAGCGCCGCTACGAGGACGCCGTCGAGGTGCTCGAGACCAGCGTGCGGCTGGCCGCCACGCAGGGGCTTTCCGCGGCCAGCGCCGAGAAGGCCCTGGACCGCTGCCGTCACGTGCTCGGGCGCTCGCAGCGCGGCGAAGACCGCTGGCCCGTGGCCGGCGGATCCCTGGCCCACACCCACTTCGTGCGCGAGACCCTCCAGCCGCCGCTGTCCGAGTTCTGGACGGCCACCCTCGGCGGCGATACCACCGGCCACCTGGTCGCGGCCAGGGGCCTCATCTTCGTCGGCCTGCGCACCGGCGCCGTGGTGGCCCTGGATGCCGCCTCGGGCACTGAGGTGTGGGCGCGCTCCCTGGGCTCTCGCATTGAGGTATCGCCCGCCCTGGCCGGCGACCGCGTGCTCTTCGCCACGATGGACGCCAAGCTGGTGGCCTTGTCCTTCGCCGGTGACCAGTTGTTCACCGTGGACCTCAGCAGCGCTCCCAGGTCCGCCCTCACCGCCACCAAAGAGACGGTCTTCTTCGGCGACCGCTCCGGCGCCTTCGTCACCGTGGACCTCGAGTCCCGCGAGTCCGCCGTACGCCACCGCTTCGCCGAGGAGGTCACGGCCTCCGTCTCCTACGCCCACGGCCTGGCCTACGTCGCCTCCTGGGACGCGACTGTGGTGGCCTTTGACCTTGAGCGGGACCACCCCGCGTGGACCTGGCGCGGCGATGAGCCCGTCGCGGGCGCGGTGGCCGTCGCCGACACCGCCGCCGTCTGGGCCTGCGACCAGGGCACCGTGGTCTGCGCCGAGCCCCTCTCCGGCGAGAGGCTGTGGGAGGCCATCTTGCCCGGCGGCTCGCGCGCCGCTCCTGCCGTCTGCGACGACTACGTGCTCGTCTCGACCCTGGACGGTCACGTGCGCGCCCTCTCCCGGCAGGACGGCGAGCCCGTCTGGGAGTTCGAGACGGGCGATCAGGTGCTCTGCGCCCCGCTCATCGCGGGCGATGTGGTCTACGTGGCCAGCCGCGACGGATCCCTCTACGCGGTGTCCCTGGCGGACGGCGAGGCCCGCTGGCAGTACGCCACCAGCTACGGTGTCTACACCACCCCGGCGCTGGTCGAGGCCACGCTGGTGGCCTCCCTGCGCCAGCGCGACGTGGTCGCCTTCGTGTCCGAGGAGGAGGTGGAGTAGCGTCGTGGCCCGCCGCGGGAGTGTAGCCCTGAGCGCCGTTGCCACCGGCGGCCTGCTGGCCCTGCTGCCCCACCTGCTCGGGCCGGTGGACCAGCCCCGCCGAACCTTCGTGGCGCTGCGCTACCTGGCCTTGGCCCGCGAGGAGCTTCAGGCGCGCCCGGTGAACCGCTGCGCCGCGGCCAGGGATATAAAGCGCGCGCTGGCCCTCGCACCCCAGGACTCGCTCATCGCGTCCAGCGCCGGCGGCATCCTGGTGCAAGCGGAGGACTACGAGGCGGCCGTCGAAATCCTGCTGCGCCGGAACCTCACGTCTCCCGAAGACACCATCACCCTCGCCCACGCCCTCCTCATGGTCGGGCGGGACAACGAGGGCTCCGCCCTCATCCTCAGCACGGTGGAGTCCGCCCACCAGGCCTACCGGGCCAGGGAAATCCCCCGGCTGGCGTATGCCCTGCTGCTCAACAACGCGGCTTACGCGCTGACCGAGGGCGATCGGGACGTGATGGCGGCGCGGAGCTTGGCGGACCTTGCCGTGCGCGTCGCTCCCCTCGAGCCGGCCTTCTGCGACACGCTGGGGTGGGCTCTGTTCAAGCTGCGCGAGACCGACCGGGCGACCTTCTACCTGGAGCGCGCCGCGCGGCAGACCATGGCCCGCCCCGACCCCGTCGTCCTCTACCACCTGGGCCGCGCTTACGGCTCCCAGAACCGCCGCTCGGAGGCCCGGCGCTTCCTGGTCTGGTCTCTTGCCCTCGACCCCGGCAGGGAGGATGCGCTGCGAGCTCTGCGGCACCTGTACCGGGTCCTGCCGGCGCCGAGCTACGCCGCCGCGCCGCGACGAGACGACCGCCCGACCTGCTCGGGGTAGCTTGTGGACTCACTCGCCCCGATTGCGCTAAGCTTCCCAGCGATTCCCTATGGAGGGTGACCTATGCCGACCCGTCTGTCCGCTCGAGTCCGGAGCCTTAAGGGGTCTGCCACCGTGCAGTTGGGCGCCAAGGCCAAGGAGATGCAGGACCAGGGCCTCGACGTGATCTCCTTCGCGCTGGGTGAGCCGGATTTCCCCACGCCCGAGCACATCTGCGAGGCCGCCCGCCAGGCCCTGGCCGCGGGCAAGACCAAATACACGCCCAGCGCGGGCATCCCCGAGCTGCGCCTGGCCATCGCCGACACCGTCGCGGCGGACTACGGCATCCCCTGCACGGGCGACCAGGCGGTCGTCGGCAACGGCGGCAAGCACGCCCTGATGAACGCCTGGCAGTGCATCCTCGAGCCCGCCGACGAGGTCCTTATCCTCGCCCCCTACTGGGTCAGCTACCCGGCCCAGATCGGCCTGTGCGGCGCCGTGCCCGTGGTCGTCAACACCTACACGGAGAACGACTTCCAGCCCGACCTCGACGAGGTGCGCTCCCTGGTGTCCGACCGCACCGCGGCGCTGCTCATCAACTCGCCGTCCAACCCCAGCGGGGCCGTCCTCGAACGATCCCTCATCGAGGGACTGGCCGAGATCGCCGTCGAGGCCGACTGCTGGATCGTCACCGACGAGATCTACCGCCACATCCTCTTCGATGGGCGCACTCACTTCAGCCCGGCCATGGTCAGCGACGAGGTGCGTGAACGCACGATCATCCTCGATGGCGCCAGCAAAGCCTACGCCATGACCGGCTGGCGCATGGGGTGGATGGTGGCGCCCGTCGAGGTGGCCAAGGCCGCCACCCGGCTGCAGGGCCAGGAGACCTCGGGGCCCAACAGCATCGCCCAGTGGGCGGCCCTGGCCGGACTGCGCGGACCGCAGGACTGCGTGGCCGAGATGCGGGCCGAGTTCGAGCGCCGCCGCGACTACATCGTGCCCGCCCTGGCGGCCATCGAGGGAGTCAAGATCGGCAACCCGGGAGGCGCCTTCTACGCTTTCCCCGATGTGTCCGCCCACCTCGACGGCCACCTCTCGCATAAGGGCGTGCCCATCACCGACGACAAGGCCTTCACCACCTACCTGCTGGAGGACGCCCTGATCAGCACCGTGCCGGGCTCGGAGTTCGGCCTGCCCGGCTACATCAGGCTTAGCTTCGCGACGAGCATGGACAAGATCGAGGAAGGTGTGGCGCGGCTGCGCCGGGCCCTTGTTGGCGACTGCGGCGGCCGCGCCGGCGACTGACGACGGCCGCGCAGGCGACTGCGACGGCCGCCCTCGACGGCCGGCCCGCCGGGCGCGAGGGGAAGACGGTGAGGCGGTGACCTGCCCTCCACCGAGCTATCCACGCGGCGAGACCCAGGAGGGCCCCGCCATCCTTTGACCGGACGGAGGTAGCGACCAGTGCCGAGAGTCACCTTGATCCCTGGCGATGGCACGGGCCCGGAAGTAGTCGAGGCCATGTGCCGCTGTGTTGAGGCCACGGGGGCGCCGATTGAGTGGGAGGTGGTCGAGGCCGGCGCGGATGTGTTGGCGAAGTACGGCACGCCACTGCCGGAGAGCGTGCTGGAGTCGATCCGGCGCAACAAGGTGGCCATCAAGGGGCCGGTGACGACACCGGTGGGCACGGGCTTCCGCAGCGTCAACGTGGCTCTGCGTCAGGCCCTGGACCTGTACGTCTGCCTCAGGCCCTGCAAGTACTACGAGGGGGCCCGCAGTCTGTACCCCGGTACGGACCTCGTGGTAGTCCGCGAGAACACCGAGGACCTGTACGCGGGCATCGAGTTCGAGCAGGGCCTGCCCGGGACCGCCGAGCTGATAGACTTCGTCGCCGAGCGCACGGGCGCTCGCATCCGCCCGGACTCCGGGATCTCGATCAAGCCCATCTCGGTCTTCGCCACGGAGCGCATCGTGCGGTTCGCCTTCGACCACGCCCTCGCCAACGACCGGCACAAGGTGACGGCGGTGCACAAGGCCAACATCATGAAGTTCTCGGATGGCTTGTTCCTGCACGTGGCGCGACGCGTGGCCGAGGAGTACGCCGACAGCGGGATCGAGTTCGAGGACCGGATCGTGGACAACATGGCCATGCAGCTCGTG
>CAZSOQ010000231.1:7244-8421 GCA_964608495.1 uncultured Armatimonadia bacterium
CCGGAGCTGTACGACGTGATGGTCTTCCCCAACCTGTACGGCGACATCATCAGCGATCTGGCGAGCGGCCTGGTGGGTGGGCTGGGCCTGGCGCCGGGCGCCAACATCGGCGACGAGTGCGCCGTCTTCGAGCCTACCCACGGCAGCGCCCCGAAGTACAGAGGCCAGAACAAGGTCAACCCCACGGCCACGATCCTCTCCTCGGTCCTGATGCTGCGGCACCTGGGGGAGAGAGCGGCGGCCGACCGTCTCGAGCAAGCCGTCGCCCACGTCGTGCGCGAGGGAAAGTACGTGACCTATGACATGAAGCCGAGCCGCGACGACCCGACTGCAGTCGGGACGAGCGGGATGGCGGACGCGATCATCGCGGCGATGTGAGGCGGAGCGGGCGCCGGGGTGACGGGTCGGGCGTGCCAGGGGAGCGGCAGGTCAGCGCCGGCGTCGGGGCCCGCGGCCACGGCTGTCCGACGGGGCCCTCTGGCTGGCGGTCACGCGGCGCCGGGTCGCAGCCGCCGGGCTCTCCTGGGCGAGGGCCTCGCGCACGAGCAGGGGCAGCACGACCAGGGCGGCCGCAGCCCCGCACACGGCGAGGGCCATCTCTTCGAGCGCGATCACCCGTTGCAGCGAGTGGCGGGCGCCGGCGTCGAACCACTGGCGGGCCGGGGCTCCGACCGGGGCCGCGTAGAAGATGGCCGCGACCAGGCACGCCCCGGCGCCCACGATGAGCAGGGAGCGCAGGCCGAGGCGCAGGTCCCATTCGCTGGGCGCCAGCTCGGCCCCTATGGTCAGCAGGATCAGCACGAAGAGCGCACCCTTCCACCAGGAGGCGAGGTGGATGCCCTGGAGGACGGCGGCCCAGCGCCCGACGAGCTGCTCGCCCAGCGTGGCGGCCTGATCCGGCGTCCAGCTCGGGCTGATGCCCAGCAGCTTCATGCTCAGCGCGAGGATGCCGATGCCGGCAGCCAGGGGCGCCAGGGACGCCGCGGCCCAGCCCAGGGACGCCGGGACCACCCCGTGCCAGCGGCCCGACACCAGCACGTGCCCGCAGCCGCTCTTGTCGAAAAGGCTCAGCCGGACGCGCACGACACGGAAGCCCGAGACCAGCAGCACCGCCGCGTGGCTGAGCTCGTGGACGAGATTGCCCGGGAGCCGGAAGGAGTGCCACAAGAGCCTGCGG
>CAZSOQ010000232.1:0-8371 GCA_964608495.1 uncultured Armatimonadia bacterium
TCGCTCTCGCCCTCTCCCTCGCCGTCAACCAGCGTTGCGCGGCCTTCCCCGGGGCCTTCGCCGAATCCCTGCACGCCTCGCCTCTTCTCATCGCCGCCTGGTATGTCACCGCCCTCGCCGCTTACCTGCTGGCCCGCCATGGAGGACGCGTCGCCCGCGCCATCGGCCTGCTGGGCGGTCTGCTCGGCATCGCCATCCTCCTGGTGCTCACGGCCACGCCCCAGCGTCCCCCCGAGGTCACGGTCACCTGGCTCGATGTCGGCGAGGGGCTCGCCACGGTCATCGAGACCCCGGACGGCCACTTCGCGCTCTTCGATGCCGGCAGCCGCGACCCGGACCTGCGCGGCTTCCGCGCCGCCGAGGACGTCCTTCTCCCCTACCTGCGCTCCCGCGGCTGCCGGCGCCTCTCGGCCGTCGTCGTCTCCCACGCCGACGTGGACCACTTCAACGCCGTGCCCCGCTTGGCCGAGAACCTGCCCGTGGACTGCCTCGTCGTTGCCCCCTGGGGCGAGGGCGAGGAGTATGCGAAGCTGCTGGGGGACCTCCGCGGGAGGGGTGTTGCCATCCAGGTCGCCCGCGCCGGCGCCGCGCTCGAGCTGGGGCCCGCTAGGCTGCGATTCCTGCACCCCCAGCACTACAGGACGGCGAAGGAGCCGGGCCGCGATAACGACGACTGCCTCGTGGCTATGCTCGAGGTCGCCGGCCGCCGCGTGCTTCTGACCGGGGATGTGGAGACCGCGGGGCAGCGGGAGGTCCTGCGCTCGGCCGGCCGGCCCGCCCTGCGCGCCGACATCCTCCAGGTGCCCCACCACGGCCGCAAGAGCGCCTTCCTCCCCGACTTCCTCGACGCGGCCGCACCCGCCCTGGCCGTCGTCCCCGACGGCCCCGAGTACCTAGGCGGCAGCCTCGATCCGCGCCTTGGCGACTACCTCCCACCGCGCGGCGCGGCGCTCTTGCCCACCAGCCGGTTCGGCGCCGTTACCGCCAGGCTCGGGGAGAAGGGCGTGACCTGGCGAGCCTTCCTGCCCGGCCGCGGCTCAGATCCGCTCCCGCCGCCGCACGATCGCCGCGTAGACTAGCTCCAGCAGGGCCTCCGGCTGGTCGGGAGTGCCCGCCGGTAGCGTCCCCAGCCGCGCCCGCACGCTGGCGGCCAGCCGATGGGCCAGGCCCATCCGCACCTGGGGGTCCACCTCGTCCCGCCGCTCGATGAAATGCTCGACGGCGTCCGCCTCCTGCTGGGTCAGCTTGGGCACCAGGGGCACCATCAGCACCACCTGCTGCTCCGCCGCCCCCACCAGCGGCGGGGCGTCCTCGGGCTCCTCCTCGATCCGCTCCATGACCACCACCGTCCCAGCCACGAAGTCCCCCAGCCGCTTGCTCTGCTTGCTGAACAGGATTGAGATGATGCCGCAGAAATAGTATGCTGGCAGGAAGTCCACCAGTCGCATAATGTTGCGCAGCAGGGACTCGGTCAGAGTGATGGGGGTGCCATTGTCCCGGATGACGCGCAGGCCCGCCTGTCTCTTCCCGGGCGTCTGGCCGTTCCAGAGCATCTCGAAGATGACGAAGTAACCCAGGAAGATGAAGATGTTGGCCCCGATCATCACCAACAGCACTGCCACCCCGCGCTCCGCCAGGGACGGGAAGGCGTCGGACAGCACCGCCAGTCCCACCAGCAGCAGCCCGGCGGCGGCGGTCTGGATGATGATATCCAGCAGGGCCGCGAGGAATCGCGAGCCCACGCCCGCCAGCACGTAGGAGAACTGGACATGCTCGGGCGTCTCGATATCCAGGCGGTCGTCTTCCATGGATAGCGACTCCGGCTTCGGCGCTGAGGAGTCAGTACCACAGCCCAGCACCCCGCGCCAAGCCCGCTGGCGCGAGCTCGACGCCCTGCTGCGGCGCGTGGACGCCACCGGCCTTCGCAGCCTCGGGCCTGACGTCCTCGAGCGCCTGGTTGTCCTCTACCGCGCGGCCACCGCCGACCTGGCCCGTGCCCAGAGCGAGGGCTGGCCGCGCCAGGTGCGCGAGTACCTCAACGAGCTGGTCGCCCGGGCCCACGGCCGCGTCTACGCTGCTCAGCCCCGCGCCCGCGTGGGCCTCCTCGCCTACTTCCTCGGCCTGGTGCCCACGACCTTTCGCCGACGCTGGCGCTATGTGGCCGCCGCCACCCTCCTCAGCGTCGGCGTCGCCGTCGCCTTCTACTTCGCCGTACGCTCCGATCCTGCCCTCGGCCACGAGCTGCTGGGCGGCTTCGCCGACGAGCTCGAAAACTTCGCCACCAGCGAGGACCCTGCCGGTCACTACTTCGCCGATCAGCCCTTCGTCCAGTACCTGGGCGGCGGCGCCTTCTCGGCCTACCTGTTCCTCCACAACCTGCGCGTCGCCGTCCTCTGCTTCGCCGGCGGCGTGACCTTGGGCCTCGGCACCATCTACCTGCTGCTGGCCAACGCCATGATGCTCGGCGTCTTCTTCGCCGTGGGCGCCAACGCGGGCGGCCTCGCCAAGCTCACGTCCGTGGTCGCCCCCCACGGCGCCCTCGAGCTCCCCGCCATCTTCATCTCCGCGGGCGGCGGCCTCCTCATGGCCCACGCCCTCATCAGCCCCGGCAAGTGGCGCCGCGCCGACGCCCTCCGCATGGCCGCCCGCGACGCCCTCGCCCTTCTCCTGTCCGCCGCTCCCCTCTTCCTCGCCGCCGGCATCATCGAGGGCAACCTCAGCCCCCGCTTCCAGGGCTTCTTCGGCAACGACACCGCGCGCTTCGTCTTCGCCGTCGGCGTCTTCATCGTCATGCTTCTCTACATCCTCTGGGGCGACAGGCTTCTGCCCGAGGGCGCCAGGCGCCGCATCCCGTCCGTGCCGCCCTGGCCCTGAGGCCCAGCCCGCTGGCGTCCCTTTCCGCCCGGTATGTGAGGCAAAATGACCCAACCGCACACACCTCGCGTTGTCGCCGTGATCTGCGCCCGCAATGAGGCCCCCAGCATCGGCCCCATCATCCAGGGCTCCCTCCAGCGCGTGGACGAGGTCCTCGTCCTTGACGCCCACTCCACCGACGGCACCCCCGACATCGCCCGCAACCTCGGCGCCACCGTCGTCCAGGACGAGGCCCCCGGCAAGGGCGCGGCCATCCGCCAGGCCATCCGCATCGCCCACGCCGACATCCTGGTGTTCCTCGACGCCGACGGCTCTCACGACCCCGCCGACATCCCCAGACTCCTCGAGCCCCTCCTGTCCGACCGCGCCGACATGGTCATCGGCTCCCGCGTCGAGGGCGGCAGCGACGAGCTCCTCAGCATCCACCACTTCTTCCGCCGCGTGGGATCGTGGATCATCCGCGCGTCCGTCAACCGCCACTTCCGCGTGCGTCTCACCGACATCCAGAACGGCTTCCGCGCCGCGCGCCTGTCCATCCTTCGCGACCTCGACCTGCGCGAGGACATCTTCACCATCGAGCAGGAGATGACCATCAAGGCCCTCCGCCGCGGCTACCGCATCATCAACGTCCCCGCCCGGGAGTACGAGCGCAAGCACGGCCGCTCGCGCATCAGCGTCCCCCGCCACGGCTGGCGCTACGTGGTCTCGTGGCTCAAGTACACCTACTTCCAGCACGACAGGCCCGCGCAACCATGAGCGACGACGCAGGCCCTGCCACCCCGGGTGAAGACGCCACAGCTCGGGGCGCCTCAGCCGACCCGGCGCCCGCGCCCGACGAGCGCGCCGAGCGGTCCTTGCCCCGGCGAGCCCTGCTCGGCCCGGCTCTCGCCCTGCTCCTGCTGAGCCTCACCTACAGCTATGTCATCCCCCTCGGCTACGGCCCCGACGAGCCGCGCCACTACTGCTTCATCCGCCTCCTCTGGGCCGGCCGGCAGCTCTCCCGCGTGCTGCCCGACGGCAGGGAGATCGGCAACGCCATAGCCATTCACCCGCCCACTTACTACCTCGCCGAGGGCCTGCTGTGGTACCCGGCCCAGTGGCTCGGCCGGACGCTGGCCCCCCACGCCCGCCAGGGCCTGCTCCGCGCCCTCGTCGTCGGCGCCGAGCCGGCGCGCGTGCCGCACGACCTGCTGGACGAGGCCGTCGTCTACCGCGTCTTCCGCCTCACGTCGCCCCTCTGGGGCCTCGCCACGCTCGCCCTGGCCTTCCTGGCCCTCAGAGCCCTGTGGCCCAACCGCCCGCGCCTCGTCCTGGGCGTCACCTGGCTCATGGCCCTGTGGCCCCACGCCCTCATGAACTTCGGCACCATCACCAACGACTGCGGCGCCAACCTCGCCGGCGCTCTCTTCGTCTGGTACTGGGCCTGCGGGGCCGCTCGCGGCGCCGGCGACTGGCGCCACGCCGCCTGGGCCGGTGCCGTCACCGGACTCGCGGGGATGATGAAGGGGCAACTCCTGCTGTGCCTCACGCCCGTGATGCTCGTCGCCCTCGCCTGGCCCCACGGCCGCGCCTTCTGGCGCGATGCGGCCTTCTGGCGACAGGCCCTGGTGGCCCTGCTGGTGCTCCTGGTGATCGCGGGGCCCTGGTACGGGCGCAACCTCGCCCTCTACGGCCAGATCAACTACGTCGCCCCGGGCTACGAGGCGATCCCGCGCGGCATGAGCTTCCTCGACGCGCTGCTCATCGGCCTGGTCGGCAAGGTCCTTCTCGCCACCGCCGGCGGCCTCTTCCGCAGCATCTGGGCCCAGGTCGGCTGGTTCCCGGACGCTCTCGCCCCGGTCCTCTACACCCTCCTCGGGCTCCTCACCGCCGCCGCGCTCAGCGGCGTTGTCCTGGGCCTCAGGACTCGCCGCAGGCTCGCGGCGCCGCCCCTCGACCCCCAGCGCGCCCGCGGTCTTGCCGCCCTGCTCTTGCCCTACCCGATGATCCTGCTGCTCAATCTCTACGTCGTGCTTTTCGTCCACTTCGGCCCGTACCAGGGCGGGCGGTATCATCTGTTCGCCTTGCCCGGCCTGGCGACGGCCCTCGTGTGGGGATGGCTGGGGCTACCTCGCGGACGCTGGGTCCTGCCGGCCGCGCTGGGTCTTTTCGTGCTGCTCAACGCCGTGAGCATCGCCAACCTGGCGACCTACCTCAACCCCCTCCACGCCACGACGGTCCTCCTCGGCCAGTGACCTTCCCGGCCCACGCTCCCCTCGCACCGCGCCTTCGTCCTCTTCTCGCCAGGCCGACCAGGCTCACCCCGACACCCTCAGCGCGAAATACACCACCTCGTCGCTGTGCCCCGGTCGCTTCACCCGCACGGCCAGGTCGTAGGCGCCGGCCGCTCCCAGCGCCATGGTCCCCATGAACCTGCCGGGATCCACCCGCTCCATCGCCGCCACCTTCCCGGCGTCCGGCGATCCCACCGGGTACACGAAGGCGCTCACGGCGGCCCCGGCGTCTCCCTTGCCTTCCACGCCGTCAACGTGGACGTGAAGGTCCGCCTCGCCCACAGTGAGCACCGCCGGCGCGTGCATCACCGACACGCTGCCCGAAGCGATCGCTCTCACCAGCGCCTTGCCCGGGGGTGTGGCGCCGCGGCCGCTCCTGGCCAGGGCCCGGCAGCCACTGCACGATCCGCCGCCCATCTCGCCGCGGGGCCCGCCGCCTTCACTCTCCTCATGCATCATGCACCCTACGCCACACTTGCGCTGCTGCATCATCCCCCGGCACACCGGGCAGTTCGAGCAGTCACCGGTCACCTCGCACACCACCGTGGTGCTCACCTTGTTCAGATCGTGGTCGTACACCGTCAGCTCGCCGCCGCGCAGCAGGTACACGCCCTTCGCGTCGGCCTCCACCTCGGCGCGTCCCATCATCTGCATCGTGTGCATGCCGTGCATGCGCTGCATCTCGGACAGGCCACCGCCGCCGCCCTTGCCTCGGCCCATGCCCATGCCCATCCCCATGCCCCCGCCCCTCCTAGCTTCGGGGGCTCTCATCGTGCCGCACATCGGGCACATCCCACACTGCACCATCTTGCCCATCTGCCGCGGCATGTTGGGCAGCTCAACGGCCTTGACCGGCTTCAGATCGGGGCCGAGCTTGAGGAGTTGGTCGCCGCGGAGCAGGTACACGCTCCCGTTCCAGGCCGCGATGTCCGCGGCGCCCATCATCCGCATCATCGGGGTCTCCGCCGGTCCCACCACCGCCTCCGGGGGGCCCATCTGCGCCAGTCCCGCGCTCGCCACCACCACCAAACCCAGGATCATCAGCACCGTTCTGCACATACGCCTCACGCTCCTGTGCCGTGTCCTCAATCGCGGCTCGACGCGTCCACCACGCTTGCGAGCCACTGGCGGGTCCCTTCGCCGTGGCTCACGGTACTCCTGCGCCACCAGGGCCCCCAGCGGCACCCGTCCGGCGGGATCCATCCTGTCAGGTCGGCGGCGATTCGGGGTAGTGGGGTTCCTGTCCGGGTCGTGGGGCGCCATGGCAGTCCGGCCTCGAATCGGGGAGGCAGCGGGCGCCGGAGGACGCCCTCACGCGGCAGGCCCGGAAGGCCTTGCGACCGGCCCTGCCCGTGGCGGGCTCAGCGCCCCAGCAGCGCGCGGATCTCCTGGGCCATCACGTCCACGGCGGCGACGGGGGTCATCTGCCCGGCCAGCATCGTGTGCAGATGGCGCTGCATGACGGCGGACAGCTCTAGGTAGCGGGGCAGGTAGTGCCGGCTGCGGGCCCCGAACACCACCGCCTTCAGCACGCTGTAATGGGGGTTCGTGGCCAGCAGCTCCGGGTCGTCGTACAGGGCCTTCAGGGTGGGCAGCGCCCCGCCCCTCATGGCCCGCTCCTTCTGCACCTGCGGGCTGGTCATGAACTGGATGAACTGCGCCGCCGTCACCGGCGCCCGCGCGTGCACCGGGATCGAGTAGTGCCAACCCCCCAGGAACGACAACCCTCGCGTCCCTCGTGGACCTCGCGGCGGAGGCGCTATGCCTATCCGGTCCCGCAGCGGCGAGCCCGGCTCCATCATCGCCAGCGCCGCCGTCGGCAGCATCGTCAGGAAGACGACCTTGCCGTCCCAGAACTCCTCCTGCGGCTCCAGCCCCCACTGCGCCGTCGTGATGCGCCCCGGTGTCACCTTGTGCACGTGGATCAGGTCGTGCATGTACGCCGCGGCCTCGCGCGCCGCGTCGGTCTCCAGCACCACCCTCCCCTCGGCGTCCACCACGTCCGCGCCGTTGCTCCACAGGTTCTGCAGGAAGGTCGAGCTCACGCCCTCATACAGGTACCCGGGGAACACGTAGCCCTGCAGGTCCGGGTCGTTCTCGCCGGCCAGGACCGTCTTGGCTTGCTCCACCAGCTCGTCCCATGTCCCCGGCGGCTCGTCGAACCCGTACTTGCTCAGCAGGTCCTTGCGGTACAGCAGCACGCCGCACAGGGCGATGGCCGGCACCCCGTAGAGCTTCCCGTCCACCGTCGCCGCCTCGATCATGTCCGGCAGATGCTCTTCGGGGTGAGGACACAGGTCGCCCACCTCTTCGAGCTTGCACGGGTCCAGAATCTGCGGCATCCAGTACATGCACAGGGGCAGGGCGCTCAGGTGCGTCTGGGGCGACGCCAGCGCCCGCTCGATCGTCAGCCGCGCCTCGTCCGGGTTGTAGGGAATCGTCAGCGGCACGGGCTGCACGTTCGGGTGCAGTTGCGCGAACCGCCGCAGAAGCTGCTCGTTCAGCCGATCGTCGAATTCCGTGAAGCTCCGCACCGCCAGCGTGATCGGCGTCGAACGGGGCGCGCCCGCCAGTACGCCCTCCGCTCCCTCGAATCGCCCCAGCACCGTCAGCCCGCCTGGCCCTATCGTGAATCGGCGAATCGCCTTGTCGTGGTCCATCCCCCGCATCTTCAGCACGGCGATGGATCGCTGAATCTCGCTCTCCAGCTCCAGGTACTTCAGCAGCAGGATGCCGTCCACGATCACCGAGATATGCTCGGACACCACCGTGGCCTGCCCGAAGAGCTCGGGCACGTCACTGATCAGAAGGGTCGTTGTGCCCCGGCGCCGCGCGTTCTCCACCAGGCAGTACACCAGCTCGCGCAGCCTGACCGGGTCCGCCACGGCGGCGGCCATGTCGCTCAGGCTGTCCAGAACCAGCCGCCGCGCCGGCAGCTCGTCCATCACCTGCAGCACCCGGTGCGCGAAGGCGTCGGGCTGAAGCCCCAGCGGCGGCTGGTACAGCAGCTCCACCGTCCCCTGCTGCACGTGCCCTCGCAGCGACAGCTCGATCGAGTCCCCAAGCTGTAGCAGCCTGCTCCGGGGCTCCTCGAAGCTCAGGTACAGCGCCGGCTCGCCCACCTCGGCGCCCGCGCAGACGAATTGCAGGGCCAGCGTCGTCTTCCCCACACCCGCGCTGCCGGCCACCAGCACCGCCGTGCCCCGCGGGATACCACCGCCCAG
>CAZSOQ010000233.1:0-8296 GCA_964608495.1 uncultured Armatimonadia bacterium
GCCTCCCCCGGACCCCCTCCACCAGAAAGCTCTGTCGCCGCTTGGCTTGCCGACTTGGTCGGCTGCGCCAAGCGGCTCCCTGGTGTCGGTCCGGGACGAGCGGGAGGGTTGCTGGCATCTGCGATACCCGACTCATGGATAACCCGGGATAGGGCGTACCGAGGGCACGGCCCCGCCGCGGCGTCCTGGCCGGCCGTAGGGTCGCCCTTCGGCTTGGCCCTTAGCCTGCGCATCGGGGCCGGCGGGGCTAGCCTACCCGCGCGCCGGGTGCCTCCAGCACGATGATCCAGTCCTGGAAGATCGGCGGGCCGGGCGGGTGCCATACGCCCGTGGCGTCGGCCTCCACCTGCCCGATCTCCCGCTCCTCGCCGTTCTTGGGATCGAACCAAAAGGCCCGGTAGGAAACGCCCGCTTCGAGCCCGCACACCTCGCGGGCCGGCGCCCAGAAGGGTAGGAAGATCACCCGCACCTGCCCCGGTATGCCCGCCGCGTAGGGCAGAACGTAGCTGCCTTCGGTCCAGTGCGGCTCGACCCACTCGGGATGGGGCTCGAAATCCCACCACCGGTAGCGCTCGAGGAGGGCCTTGCCGATGCCTAGCTGCCCCGAGCCGGGCAGTTGGCTGGCCTCCTGCCAGGGCGTGTGACCCCAGGCCATGCCGTGGGGCGACGGTCCGTAGGGCTGGTCGGGCCGGTTCAGTTGCCAGATGCCGTTGGCGCCGTAAGTGAACCCCGCCGCGCCCGAGAGCATGCAGACCCAGAACATCAGGCGCTGGACTTCCTGGCGGCTCGCCTCGCCGATGCCCTCGTAGCACACCTCACCGTTGACCACCGGCTTCACGGGCGCCAGGTTGTAGGACTTCACGACCTTGTCCACGGTGCTGGGCAGGCTCGTGCGGTCCCCGTGGCCCGTCTGCAGCATGTCGAAGTCCACCACCTCGTCGGCCAGGTGGTCGCGCGCGGACGTCGAGGGGTGTGCTGTCACTAGGTGATGGTACGGGTCCACGCTGCGCACGTAGGCGGTCACCTCGTTCCATGCCTCGCGCGTGCGGGCCTCTAGCTCCGCGTAGGCCTCCGGCGTGGGGGGCCTCGTCAGGTACCAGGGCATTAGCACCTCGCCGGCCATGCACCAGACCACCGGGTAGGCCCCCCATCGGGCCACCAGGTAACGCCAGTGCTGCTTCATCTTGTCCACGCCGAGCCAGTGGATGTAGTAGCCCCAGCAGCCGACGATACAGGGCACCAGGCCCGCCTCGACGAGCCGGTGAATCCTTAGGTCGGCCATGTCGAAGTAGGCGGGGTTAATGCGGGCCCAGTCCGCCTCCCAGGGGAAGCCGGCCTCGTTGAGGCCGCGTTCGTCGAAGGCGCCCATGTCGGGGTAGAGGCCCGCAACGATCTGTATCACGCTGAATCTTTTGGCCACGCGGTCCGCTGTCAGAGTCTGGAAGTCGCCGGGCCACGACAGCCGCTTGCACAGGCCCATCCACCAGGTGTCGCCGAGCCAGAAGAAGGGCGTGCCGTCGGCGTGCTCGATGTAGCGGTCCGAGGCCGCCACGCGCAGCGGCCCGTGAAGGAGAAGCGGGTTGGCGCCGTCGTAGGGCGTGACCTCGAGCTCGCCCTCGAGGCCGTGCAGGCCCGCATCGCCGGCGTCGGAGCACGCGGTGCGCCAGTGATGCAGGCCGAGGTTACGTCCGGCGAAGCGCACCCGCCAGGTGTCGGCCCCGGCCCAGAAGGCCGGGACGCGCAATTCCTCACCGTGGGGATCGGTCACGACCAGGTCAAGCTCCACCTCGTTGAAGGGATCGTCGTGGTGCTTGTCGGAGCGGAAGGACCACTCGGTCGCCCGATGCAACTGCGCATAGTGCCTCATTGGTGCTCACCCGCCATCGCAAAGGATTCACCAGGCCCCCACAGGGCCTGCGGGCCTTGCTTCCGCGGGCCGGCAGTGTGACCTTCACGGGACGCCCCCCCGAACGCGGGCGACAGGGCCGCGGAGGGTCGCCCTGGCTCACGGGGAACCGCCCGTCCACCCGGCGCCGGCCGTGGGCGCCGCCCATTGGAGGAGCACAGCCCATGACGCTTCGCGAGAAGGTTCTCCACGTGGTACGTGGCGGCAGAGCCGATACGGTACCCTTCACGTGCTATCTGGGCCTGGCGCCCGAGGCGGCCAGGGAGATCGAGAACCTGGCCTGGGTCACGAGCGCGCCGGCATGCTCCCTCAGCACGCCGGAGGTGGAGCACTCCTCGCGCGAGCTGGCGCCGGGCGTGCGCGAGAGCCGCATGGACACGCCCTGGGGCTCGCTGACCCACGTCGCCCACACCGAGACGGGCTACGGCAGCTCCTGGACGCGGGAGCACTGGGTCAAGCGCCCCGAGGACTACGCGGTGCTCGAGCAGGTCATCCGCCATACCCAGCTCGCGCCCAACCCGGACGGCCTGCGCGCCGCGCGGGAGCAGATGGGGGATCGGGGCGTCGTCCTGGCCTGGACGAGCCGGGTGCCCTTCCAGCGCCTATGGATCGAGTACACGGGCATCGAGCGCTTGGCCTTCGACATCCTCGACGTCCCGGCGGCGGTGGAGGGTGTGATTGATGCGCTGTTCGACCAGTCCCGCCGGATACTGCGCATGGCGGCCGAATCCGAGGTCGAGCTGGTGTGGATACCGGACAACATCACGGGCGAGATCACCGGCCCGCCGTGGTTCACCAAGTACCTGACGCCCTACTACAAAGAGGTCTGCGACGCGCTGCTGCCGGCCGGCAAGAGCCCCTGCACGCACATGGACGGGATGCTGCGGAACATCGCCGACTGCGTGGCCGAGACCGACCTGCCCGTCATCGAGGCCTTCACCCCGCCGCCGGACGGCAACTTCCCCGTCCGCGAGGCCCGGGAGCGCTGGCCGGGTAAGACGCTGTGGCTCAACTTCCCCTCCTCCGTGCACCTGTCGCCGCCGGACAAGCTGGCGCGCGTGACCGAGCAGCTTGTCGAGGAGGCCGGCACGGGCGAGGGGTTCCTGA
Organism: uncultured Armatimonadia bacterium; assembly: GCA_964608495.1. Lineage (GTDB taxonomy): Bacteria > Armatimonadota > Zipacnadia > Zipacnadales > FEN-943 > JAKORR01. The sequence goes on from CAZSOQ010000233.1 coordinate 3,014, forward strand.
TCGGCGTGACGGAGAACATCCCGGCGTCCGTGGGCACGCGGTCGCTGGAAGCCATCGCCCGAGCGCTGCGTTGAGCGGCCCGGGTGCGCCGAGCGCGCCGGGCGCGGCAGCACTGACGGCCAAGGAGAGATCGCCATGTCGGCGGGCGTGATCGTCGGAGCGCATCCCTGGGTCTATGCCTCTCGCCGCGAGGGCTACGACATCTTCCCGATTCTTGGGCAGGTCATCGAGGACGTGGCCGCCGCCGGGTTTGAGGGCCTGGAGCTGATGCACACGGTCCTGCGCCACGAGCACGCGGTTGAGGTCATCGGCGACCTGAGCCGGCGGCACTCTCTGCCGATCATCGGCTCGTCGTTCGGCGGGCCGATGTGGGACGCTGCCCAGCGCCAGGCCGTGCTGGATGCCGCGGCCGTCGTGGTCCAGGGCGTCCAGCGGCTCGGCGGCCGCACCCTCGGCGTCTCGACGGGCAAGGCCCCGGCCCGCAAGACGCCCGAGCAGCTTGACCACCAGGCGGAAGTCCTGTGCGAGGTGGACAGGATGTGCGCCGCCGCGGGCCTCACCATGAACCTCCACAACCACACCTACGAGGTGGAGGACGGCGAGTACGAGGTGTCCGAGACGCTGCGGCGCTTCCCCGAGGCCAGGCTCGGGCCGGACCTCGACTGGCTCACACGGGCGGGGATTGACCCCTGCGACTTCCTGCGGCGGCACGGGGACAGGGTCGTGTTCCTGCACCTGCGCGACAACAGGGACGGGCGGTGGGTCGAGAGCGTCGGCGAGGGCGAGATGGACTTCACGGGGATACGGACGGTCCTGGACGAGATTGGCTTCTCGGGCCCTGCGGTGGTCGAGCTCGCCTGGGAGAGCGGCTTCGAGCCGACCCGTCCGCTGCGCGAGAGCCTGCGCCTGAGCCGCGAGCATATCCGGCGGACGATGGGCTGGTAGGCTTCGGGCCGGCGGAAGGGGCCCGCCGGGCACCGCGGCGCCCGTGGCTGCCGCGTGGTGGCGGCTTCCCCGTCCGAAGGCCGCGATGTACCCTGTGGACATGCGGGTGGCTTTGATCACCAACCCCAGGTCGGGCCGCAACTGCGGCCTGTCCGCCGCGGCTCGGGCCGAGGCCGAGCTGCGCGCGGCCGACTGGGACGTGCAGCGCCTCGTCACGGCGGGCCCCGGCGACGCCGAGGCCCTGGCGCGTGAGGCGGCCGGGCGGGGCTTCGACGCCGTGGTCGCCTGCGGTGGCGACGGCACGCTCTCGCAGGTCGTGACGGGGCTGCTCGACAGCGGCGTCCCGGCGGGCTTCATCCCCGCGGGCACCGGGAACGACTTCGCCCGCACGCTGGGCCTGAGCCGCGATCCGGCCGTCGCTGCACGACAGCTTCTCGCCGGCAGCCCGGGCGGCATAGACCTGCTCGAGGTCAACGGCGGGGCGCTGTGGTCTCTCAACATTTTGGGCGTGGGGCTGGATGCCGCCGTCGCGGCCCGCATCAACCGCCGCAGGCGGCTGACGGGCGGCCTGCTGGCCTATCTCACGGCCCTCGCCCAGGAGATGTGGGACTACCGGCCGACGCAGGTGCGCGTGGCGGTGGACGGCGAGGCGTGGGAGGGCCGCGCTCTCCTCGTGGCCGTGGCGAACGCGACCTCCTACGGCGCAGGCATGAGAATCGCGCCGCACGCGGACATCGCCGACGGTCTCCTGGACGTGGTCCTGGTCGAGTGCATGGGCCGGTGCGCCTTCGCCATCAACTTCCCCCGCGTCTTCCGCGGGACGCACCTGACCCAGCCGGCCGTGCACGTCTGGAGGGGCCGGGAGGCCGTCGTCGAGACGCCCGAGCCCTCACCGGTCCTGGTGGACGGCGATATCCGGGGCGAGACGCCCGTGACGGTGCGGGTATCGGCGGGACGGGTCCGATTCTGGCTCCCGGGCCGCCCGGGCGACGAGGCCAGGGCCCCGGGGACCCGAGCCGACGAGGCGTGACTAGCGTGGCTTCGCTCATCCTCTCGTTCGACACCGAGGATTTCGTGACGCCCGAGAGCGACGACGCGCTCGGCTTCCTGGCGGAGGAGCTGGCGCGCCGCGACCTGCCGGGATGCTTCGCGCTCGTGGGCGACAAGGCCCGGGCGCTGCGCGAGCGTGGCCGCGCGGACGTCCTTGCCCGGCTCGCCGACCACGAAGTTGACTACCACTCCAACGACCACCACTTCTTCCCGCCTCTGGCCACCACGATCGAGGGAAGGCCCTGGGACGAGGCCGTGGCCTGGGTCCTGGGCCACGAGTCACGAGGCCTGGAGGACCTGGAGGAGCTCACCGGCCACCGCCCCGTCGCCTGGGTCAGGACCGACTGCCACTGGACGCCCCAGAGCCTGCACGCCTTCCGCCTGCTGGGGATCCGCGTCTACGCCGCGCGCCACTTCGCCCGCGGGGACGCGCGGCCGCTGTGGTACATGAACCTGCTCACCGTGCCCTACTCGCTCATGCTCGACAGCTTCTTCCGGCGCGACCTCGCCGCGGCTCACCTAACGGACGAGGAAGCCCTGCGCACCTTCGGCCGGCCCGTCCGGGAGCTCGGCCACGAGCCCCCGGAGGAGCTGGCCGAGGAGCTGGTGGAACGGCTGGCGCACCTGGCAGAGGTGGGCTCGGGCGAAGGCGTCATCGTCCTGGGCGCCCATCCCTGCCTGTGGGTCTGCGAGACCTTCTACGACCTGCACAACATCAAGCGGCGCGGCAGGCCCCCGGCCAAGGAGCGCTGGGCCCCGGCGCCCCTGCTGCCCGCGGACAAGGTCAGGCGCAACCAGGAGTTCTTCCGGCTGTTCCTGGACCGGCTGCCCGGCCTGGGCCTGGAGGTCATCACCTACGGCGATCTGCTCGGGCGCTACGCGCCGCCGCCCGGCCAGTGGGTCGGGATGGGCGACCTGCGTGCTCTCGCCTGGGCGGCGCTCGAGCGCTTCGCCTCCGCGTCGGTCGGCGCGCGGAGCTACAGCGCGGCTGACACGCTGGCCGCCCTCTGCTACGCTCTGGCCCGGCACGAGGCCGGCGCCTTGCCCGAGCGCGTGCCCGTCAGGCGCCCGCTGGGGCCCCTGACCACACCCCGGCCCAGGACCGAGCCGCTGAAGGTCTGCAACCGGGCGCTGCTGGGCGCGTGCCGGAACATGGACCGGCACATCGAGGAGACGGGGGTCCTGCCCCCCGGGGTGGACGTGGGCGACCACCATTTCACGCCCGGCGAGGTGCTGAGCGCCGCGGCCCAGTGCTACCTGGGCGTCGCGGCCGGCGAGAAGCCCGGGGGCCACGTGCTCCGACCCGGTCCCGACTGCCCCGAGGAGCAGCAGATGCTCTGGGACGCTACGGTGAGCTCCCAGGTCGTGCCCCGCGGCTACGACTCGCGCCCGGTGTTGGAGCTGGGCCGTCTGCAGAGCTGGACGCTGAAGTGGGCCTGACGGGCAACCGCGGCCACCGACGCGCCTGTGGCGAACCGACCCAACCCGGACAATTCACAGGTGCGCGGGGGAGGCCCCTCTTTCAAACGCCAAGGGGGGCCTCCACCGCAACCCCTCCACCAGAAAGCTCTGTCGCCGCTTGGCTTACCGACTTCGTCGGCTGCACCGAGCGGCTCCCTGGTGTGGGCCTGGGACCAGCGCGAGGGTTGCCGGTATGAGCGATACCGCAGTCATGAATGATCCGAGCCAAAGGAGAGTGTCACAACCGATGACTGGGGAAGATCGTCGGAACGTCGTGCTGTTCGTTACGGACCAGGCTCGCGCGCGGGACTCGGGGTACTGGGGCAATCCGCTCATCCAGACGCCCCACCTGGACGCGCTTGCCGCCGCGGGCGCGGGCTTTCGCTGGTGCTTCGTGCAGAATCCCGTGAGCACGCCCAGCCGCGCCTCGATGGCCTCGGGCTGGTACTGCCACGTCAACGGGCACCGCACCATGCACCACATGCTGCGCCGCCACGAGCCCAACCTGCTGCGGTACTTCAAGGAGCAGGGCTACCACGTCTGGTGGGGCGGGAAGAACGACATGATCGCCGAGGACGTCATCCCCGACTCCTGCCACCAGCGCGTGCAGGGCACGGGGGGGCGCAAGACCGTCCACCAGTCACCCTGGCAGCCCGGCGATCGCCTCTACCACACCTTCCTCTGGGGCGAGGTGCCGGAGAACTTCGGCCCGTCGGCGGCCGACGACTATGTGGCCGAGCAGGCCGCCGAGTTGATCGCCAATCCGCCGGCCGAGCCCTTCTTCCTGCTCGTCAACCAGACCTTCCCTCACCCGCCCTACGCCGTGGCCGAGCCCTACTTCTCGATGTACGACCGCGCGGCGGTGCCCTTCCCCATCAGGCCGCCCGAGGGCTTCGCCGGCAAGCCCAGGATCCTGCGCCTGGTCCACGAGCGCATGCGCATGAACGAGATCACCGACGAGGAACTGCGCGAGATCGTGGCCGTCTACTGGGGCATGATCACCAAGACCGACCGCAACCTGGGCTGGGTGCTGGATGCCCTGCGCCAGTCGGGCCGCTGGGACAACACCGTCGTCGCCTGCACCTCCGACCACGGCGACTTCGCCGGCGACTACGATCTGACCGAGAAGATGCAGAACACCTTCGAGGACTGCCTGACCAACGTGCCCTTCGCGATCCGCGTGCCGGGGTGCGCCCCCCTGCCGGGGCCGTCCGAGGCGCTGATCGAGCTGATAGACCTGCTCCCGACCCTGGCCGAAGTCTGCGGGATCGAGCTGGGCCACACCCACTTCGGGCGCTCCCTGATGCCCCTTCTGCGCGGGGAGACCGGGGAGCATCGCCAGTACGTCTTCTCGGAAGGGGGCGCGCTGGCCGACGAGATCCACACTCACGAGAGCGACCGGCCGCGCGAGGACATCTACTGGTCGCGCCCGGCCCTGCAGTTCACCGACCCCGAGGTCCACGGCAAGGCGGTGATGATCCGCTCGCACCGGTGGAAGTGCGTCCGCCGCCTGTACGACACCGACGAGCTGTACGACCTGGAGCAGGACCCGGGCGAGGTGCACAACCTGGTGGGTGATCCTTCCCTGGCCGACGTGCGCCAGGAGCTGACCGCCGCGATGGCGGATTGGTTCATCGCGACGGGCGATCAGGTGCCGATCCGCTGGGACCTGCGGCATCCGCGCGAGCGGCATCCCGAGTGGTCGGCTGCGAATGCTCGCCACGGCTTCGTGCGCGACGCGGACCCGTCGGGGGACTAGAGATCCGGCCGGGAAGGGGGTGTTAGGGACAGGTGGTAGGAGCTGGTTGAGAGGCGAAGAGGCATGCA
>CAZSOQ010000234.1:0-8283 GCA_964608495.1 uncultured Armatimonadia bacterium
GGGCCGGATCTACGCCGGCGGCCTTACGCTGCACTGCCGCCCCCTCGGGCACCGAGAGCACGATGTTGTCATACAGACATCCGCGCAGCCCGCCGCCGCTGCCCGCGATGAACCCCACGGCCCCGGCCGTCACCAGGTCGTGCGCAAGCCAGGGGCTCTCCGCGAGCAGCTTGCCGTCCTCTCCCGCCACGCGCACCCGCACGCGTTCCGCCTCGTTCTCGACCTCCGCGCGGTACCAGCTGTCCGTCCGGAAGCCGTCGGCCGTCCAGCGCGGCTCCCAGGTTCCCTCGCTGATCGTCCACACGCCCAGGCTCGTCTTGTCGAACTCGAACCAGAAGCTGTGGCCCTCGGCGGTCCAGTGAGCCACCACAAGCCGGTAGCCTCCCGCCTCCTCGGCTGGCTGGAGGAAGTCGAAGCCTAGCCGGAAGGGAGGAGCCACACGGGCTCGCGTAGTGAAGCCCACGTCATGCCCGTCCGCCCGCACGTGCGCGGCCTTGTCGTCCCCGCGGTCGTCCAAGCTCACGCCCGCCGAACCCGTCGGCACCGTCTCCCACACCTCGGCCGACAGCTCAGCGGCGGCGAAGTCCTCGCGCACCACCGCACGCCAGCCCTCCTCCTGCGCCTGGCCCAGGACGGGCCCGACGAGCAGGACCCAGCCCGCGGACACCAGGGCCACCCCGACCCTCGTTTGCCGCCTCCACTGCCGGCGCGAATCCCGAAGTGATGATCGGTGCATCCAGCGACTACCTCCCTCGGGCCTTGCCCTCTCGCCTCCCACGGACCCTCACCCTACTTCACCCCGCGCTTCCCGGCAACGCCGGTCCCCAAGGCGGCCTCCCCATACCTCGCCGACCCTCCAGCCGCGCTGCGCGTGACGGCCTGGCCGCGCGCCGCCCGCGGTAGGATAGACCTCAATCCCACCGAACCTTCCGTCGCGCCCGACGCCACCTACCCTTTGGAGAGACGCACCCGATGCCACCGGGCACCCGCCGACTCACTGACGCCCACTTGGTGGACTGCGCCCGACGCAGCGACCGGGCCGCCCTCGAGCTGCTCCTGTCGCGCCATCGGGGCGCTGTGCTCACCCTCGCGCGCCGCCTGGGCCTCGCCCGCGACGAGGCCGAGGACCTGGCCCAGGACACCTTCGTCCAGGCCGTCAGAGCGCTCGACCAGCTCCGCGATCCCTCCCGCTTCCTCCCCTGGCTGCTCCGCATCGCCCGCCGTCGCGGAGTGCGCCGCCGCGAGGTCCTTCGCCTCACGGCCGAGCTCCCTCCTGGCGAGCTCATGGGCTTCCCGGCCGGTAGAGAGGACGACCTGCTCGACGCCGTGCAGCGGGCCCTGCCGCGCCTGCCCGCGCGACAGAGGCGCATCCTGGACCTCCACTACCTCCAGGGCTACACCTGCGACGAGATCGCCCGCGCGCTCGGCCTCGCCCCGGGGTCCGTCAAGCGTCTCCTCCACGAATCCCGCAACCGTCTACGAGAGGAGTGTGGCGCAATGGAGCCCGATGCCCAGCCCCGCGGCGGCCCGCGCCGCCTTGTCCACTGGATCAACGGCTCGACCGGCCCAGGGCCGACCACGGTCTTCTCCCTGATGAAGCCCAGGCTGGCCCAGAGCATCTGTCTTTCGCTCAGTAAGACACCGCGCACGCCTGCCGAGACAGCGATGGACGTCTGCGCCCACGAGGCCTACGTCCTCGAGCACCTGGAGGCGCTTGCTCACGAGGGCATCCTGGAGCGCCTCACGGGCGACCGCTACCGTGCGGCCTTCCTGGCCCTGGATGCCGCAGATCAGGCCCACGTGGCTGCCCTGGCCCGCCAGGCCGGGCCCGCCTTGGCCGACGCCGTCGAGCCGGACCTCGAGACCCTCCGCTCTGCCTACCTGAAGACCCCCGTCGCCGCCGGCCACCCCTGGCAGGAGGCGATCTGGCTGGTCGTGGGGGTGTTCCTGTGCAACGTCGCCGTCGCCCGCAATACTCCCGACCCAACGCCCCATCCGCCCGAACGGCCCAGCGGCGGCAGGTACTGGCTCGGGGGGTTCGAGCAGGTCCCCGGCGCTGAGCCCCTCTGGACCACGGGGTTCAACGCGCACCACAACCCTGCCCTGCCCAACGGCCAGTTCTGGACCAACGGCCTCTACCGGCACTACGGCTGCTTCACCGGCGAGAACGCCGAGGTCCTGCGGGCCATTGCCGACGGCGCCGGCAGCATCCGGGCCGTCGCCGACACCTGCGGCATCTCCCGCACCGATGCCGGCCGGCGAGTCCAGCGGCTAACCGACCTGGGCTTCATCGTGCGCCGCGGACGGGCCCTGGCCACCGGCTTCCCGGTCTACACCAGGGCGGACAGCGACCTTCTCGTCCCGGTCCTCAACCGTCTCGCGTCCCATCTCTGGCAGACCGCGCTCGCGCCTCGCCTTGCCGGCCTCGATGACCTTCTGCGCGCGCGACGCTACGGTCACCTCGCCTCCCAGTTCCCCGTCGCTCGCGACAACCTGCGCTGTGACCTGTGCGGCGAAGGCCTTCGCGTGCTCATGGAGCGCGGCGTCCTGCCGCGTCCCGACGAACCCGCCCCGTGGGGCTTCGCCTTTCTCGGCTGGATACCCGACCTGCCGCTCATGGACTGGGGCTAAGGCTGCGGGCGCCGAGCCCCGCCGATGCCCCGGCGACAATGCGCCGAGGACCGAACCCTCTGCGCGAGCGGAGGGTCCTTTCTAGTCAGACGCGCCGGCGGACGATCCGTCCCGCGCAGGTGGGGCCGATCGTCCCGCCCGCCTCGGAGGGGGGTGTTCGACATGCGGAGCCCAAGAGCAGCGATCCTCGCCCAGGCCTGCCTGCTCGCCCTTGCGGCGGGCACGTCCTACAGTCAGGAGCTCGCCCCGGGCGCGACACGCGAGCCCGGACCGCGCCGGCTGGCGGTCTTCATCTGCGGGTCCATCTCACCCGGCCCCACGGATGTCTTCGCCCTAATGAGAAGCAGCCTGGCCCAGAGCCTCTGCCTCTCGGTCAACAAGCAGCCGAAGACCGCCGCGGAGATCGGCGCCGAGATCGCGGCCCACGAGCTCTACGTGCGCGAGAAGGCCGAGGAGCTGGTGGCCGCCGAGGTGCTGAAGCGCACCGACGACGGCCGGTACCTGGCGAGCTTCCTCGCCATGGACGCGGGCGACTATGCCGAGCTGCGCACGCTCTCTCGCGAGGCCGGGCCTCCGATGGCGGACCTCATCCGGCAGCGCCTCCCCGATCTGCAGGCCGCCTACCTGCGCACCCCGGTCGCGCGCGCCGGCTTCTCCTGGGACGAGTCCCTGTGGCCCGTCGTCGGCGTGATGCTCTGCATGCGCGGCACCTGGCGCGCTCTGCAGATGCCGATCCCCGACCCACCCCAGCGGCCTGATGGGGGCTGGTACTGGCTCGGCGGATTCGAGGCCACCGCCGACGCAGGGCCCTCCCTGGGCGCCGGTCTGAACGTCACGGGCGGGCGCGTGCTCGAGTACGGCTTCCTCTGGCTCACGGGCGCCTCTGGTCGCCCCGCGCTCCAGCAGGAATCCATCAACGTCCTCGACGCGATCGCCGATGGGGCCACGACAGCCCCCGGCCTGCAGGCGGCCCTCGGCGCCAGCCGCGACGGCGCCCTGGCAGCGCTTCAGCCTCTCCTCCGCGACGGTCTGGTGATCGCCGACGGCGAACGCCTGAGCCTGGCCTTCCCCGTGTACCGACAGGAGGACAGCGACATCCTCACCCCCGTCCTTGATGCCCTTGCCCAGGAGCTTGCCCGCGGGATCATGCTGCCGCGGCTCCAGGTCATCGGCGACTCCCTCCACGCCAGGGGCTATGGTCACCTGGGCGAGCCCTACGTCCGGTTGCTGCGCTGGTGGATGGAGAGCCCGATGCACGAGGAGGCCCTACGTCTGCTTGCCGAGAGGAAGGTACTCCCGCCGGTCCCCAGCCCGCTGCCGGCCACCTTCGGCCTGATCGCCTGGGTCCGGGGCCTGCCCCTCATGGCCTCGGGCCTATGAGCCCCCTTTGGCGGTCCTGGTAGCCGCAGGCTTCAGCCCCGCCTCCCATGGCCCCGTGGTGCTCCGCCCTTGACGCAGGGATACCCATCCGGCCCGCGCCCCTACATCAGCTCCTCTATCGCCCTCGCCATCTCGCCCCGCGCCTTCAGGTACGCCTCCGGATCCCCGGACCAGTTCGCATAGTCCTTGACCAGCGCGTCGTCTATTGCCAACAGCTCCCTTGCCCGCCGCACCGCTGCTTCCGGCCTTCCGCGTGCTACCCCCGTCTCCGCCAGCTCCTGCAGCAGCACGAAATACTCATAGTCCTCGAGGCCCTCGCGGATGTTTTCCCACCGGATGGTGTCCACGGGCCCCCCGTCCTCGCCAGGGTAGACGAGCGTCCCGTCCCCGTTGGCCCGGGGGAACGTCTGCTCGCGCAGCGGATCCCCGACGCGCCACCAGTTGCTGATGGACCAGTACAGGAAGCCTTCCATCTTGTGCTTCCACGTCAGCCACGTCACCACGCGGCAGTCCAGCGCCGGGTAGTCGGTCCAGAAGTTCGGGTACGGATGGCGGCACGAGAAGGCCACGTACCACCACAGCGTGCTGCCCTTGCCGCGCTCCCGCTCAGCTCCCTCCGGGTCGAAGGAGTACAGCTCCGGGCACCAGATGTCCACGTTCTCGAGCGCCGGCGGGAACCCCCGCGCGGTCATCATGTTGCGCAGACCCGGCGCGGCTTCCTTCACCGTCCGCATCAGCAGCTCCACCACGGGGTACTGCTTGCCCTCCGGCTCATCCCACAGGTACGTATAGGCCACGTCCAGCCAGCCCTTCTCGCGCAGATGGGCCTCGGCCGCGGCGGCGATCCGCGCCAGCCCCGACTCGGCGATCGCGCGCTGCGCCTCCTCGAGGGTCGCCTCGCGGGGCACGCTCGGCAGCGGCAGCCAGATCACGTTCGCGGCCCACGGGTAGTACTTCTCGACCGCGGCATCGAAATCCGTGAAGTCCACCTGCCAGTCCGTCTCCGCCGGCGAATCGGAGGCCAGGCGCTCGGCTCCCGCCCAGCTCTCGTAGGGCTCGGCCCCGTCCTCGGGCGCCGCCACGGACAGCGTCAGCCGCCCATCGCCCACGGCGACCCTGGCCTCGGCCGCCGTGGCCCGCCACCACTCCCCGTGGCCCAGGTCGTCGAAGGTCCGCTCGGCTCTGTCGCCTCCCCGGAGCCGCAGCGCACCTACCTGGATCCGCACGGGCCCTGTACCCCGCCACTCCATCCTCACCGAGCGAAAGACCCGTGGCTCCCGCAGCGTGGCGCTCAGCTCGGCCGGCTCGCCGCCGACCGCGATGGGGCCGTAGGTGGCGCGCTCGCGGCCTTCGCCCTCACAGACCAGGTAGAGGGCACCCGTCTTCACGCCTTCGCCCTCGCCCCGCACGCTGAGGCCGAGGCTCTCGTGCCCGGACCAGTCGAAGCTCGGCCTGGTGACCTTCGGCCCGTGCCAGGGGATCCCCGGGAACCCCAGACTCACCCGGTGCTCGGCGGCATTGCGCGCGTACCGCTCCACGTCCATCGCGCTCTGCCAGCGCCCGCAGGAGTTCAGTCCGTACATCGTCGGCAGGCTTGACCGCTCGGGCAGCGCGAAGTTCCACACGTGCAACCGCAGCGGCAGCGACCGCTGTCCCTCGGCGCAGGTCACCGTCACCGTCCCCTCGTAGTCGCCCGGCCGCGCCTCGCGCGGCACGTGGACCGTCAGCCACGCGATGCGGTGGTCGCTCGCCGGCACGGAGAAGCTCTCCACGGGGTACAGGGGGTCCGGCCACTCACCCACGTGGCGCACCTGGTACGATGGCTGCGTGGTCACGGCGTAGCCCACCTCGCGCCACGACAGGTCCTCGCCGCCGATGGTGGCCCCGTCCGGCCCGCGCAGCTCGGACAGCTCCAGCTTCACGCCCTCGAGGGCCCTGCCCGTCGCGAAGACGAAGACCTGCGCCGGCTCATACTCACCGCGCGCGGCCTCCAGGGCGATCGGCTCCTCCAGGTGGCCGGGGAAGGGGTCGTGCTTGAGCACCTTGATCGTCCCGTGCGTCCAGCCCAGCGCGAAGGGCTGGCCGGCCGCCGCGGCGGCCACGCGAGCCGCGCTCGCCAGCCGCGTCACCTCGCGCTTCTCCTCGGCCAGCTCCGCGCGCAGCTCCTCGAGCCGGGCCTCCGCCGCCTTGTCGTCCGCCGGGCGCTCCGCCAGGAAGTCGCGCCGCCGCCGTTCCAGCTTCTCCCGAGCCTGGTCGAGCAGTGCCCTCAGCTCGGCCGACAGCGGCCCCGCGGCCGCTTCGTCCAGGAGCCTGCCGTGGTCGGCGAGAGCCCCGAGCACCGGTGGCACGTACCCGTGCCGCAGACGCCCGGCCAGCAGCCGCCCGCTCGTCTCGTCGAACACCAGCAGGGCCAGCCGCGCCGGCCCGTCCGCCGTCACCTCGTAGGCGACGTCCATCTCCTCCGTCGCCCCCGGCTCCAGCCGCAGCGCGCGTGCGCCCCTTTCGCGTCGCACGAAGGGCTCGCCCGAGGACAGCTCCAGGGCCACGCGCAGCGCCAGGGGCGCCTGCGTCGGGTTGCCCACCGTGGCCTTCACCCGGTTGGCGCCGAGCCAGGGCCGATCCCAGTCGCAGGCCCCGATCACCTCCGGCGGGGGCGCCGCGGTCTGGACCTCGTCAGCTCCCTCGGCGGCCAGCCGCGCAACCTCCGCCTCGTCCAGCGCGTCGTCGTACAGCCTGATGCGGGCGTAGATGCCCGGCGCCGGCCAGCTCCGCGACGACACGTGGCGCCCCACCTCCGCCGGGAACTCGTCCAGCCGCGGCGCCTCGTAGGGCGCGTCTCGCTGCACCACGCGCCTGCCGTTCACGTACAGCTCCCGGCGCCCCGGCTGCCACGACAGGGCCAGGTGCGTCCACTGCCCCTCCCTGAGGATGTCTTCCACGGGCAGGCGCGCGAAGGGCGTCGTGGACTCGTGCCCGACCACCTTCGCGCAGAGCTGCTTGCTGTCCACATACAGGCCGATCTCGTCGAACCCGTCGGGCAGGCCGTTCCCGTCCGTCTGCATGGCATAGAAGAGCATGGCATACCGCACGGCCTCGGGGTCGAAGAGCGGCCGCACCTGCAGGGCCACGGCGCCCCGCGTCCCCCGGGGCCCGAACAGCTCTGCCCCGGCGGGCAATCGCAGGTAGCCCTGGCTCAGGTCGAGGACGCCGCCCTCGATCCGCCCTCCCTCGACGCGGGCATGGTGGCCGAAGCCGCTGTAGTCCTCGACCCGCCCAGCGTCCGGCCCGACCGCCTGCCCCTCGGCGTAGCGCGCGATGCACCGGGCCGTCGGGCCGTCGCCCCAGGCCCCGGCGCAGGCTGCCACGCCGCAGCCCACGAGGATCAGTGTCCAGAGGTGGCTGTTCGCGCCCATGGTCAGATCACCGCCCCTTGTTTCCCGCCGGGGCACGCCGAGCCCGGGCCCGACAGCGGCGCACCCGAGGCGACCGCGCCCCGCGTCCTCATTCCGCCAGCGCCGCTACCTCCGCCTCCGAAAGAGCATCGGCGTAGATCCGCACGTCGGCCACGGCCCCCGCCAGAAACCACTTGCCCGACGACGGGTGCCGCCCCACCTCCGCCGGGAAGTCGTCCAGCGCTGTCGCCTGGAATTGGCCCTTGCTCTCGGCGGCTATCCGCCCGTCCACGTACAGGCACCGGCGCTCCGGCGTCCACGTCATTGCCAGGTGCGTCCACTGCCCCTGCTTGAGCGGGCAGGGCACGGTGGCGAAGGGCCCGGTGTCCTCCCCCGCCACCACCTTGGCCCGCAGTTGCGGCCCGTGCAGCGCCAGCCCGATCTCGTTGTACCCGTCCGGCAGACCGTTCCCCGAGCGCTTCTGCAGGTACACCAGCATCACCCAGCCTTCCCACGTGCCCGTCGCCAGCCCCGCCGGGTTGAGGTCCGGCCGCACCCACAGAGCCAGCGACCCGCGCTCGCATTTTTCGCCCAGCAGGAGCCGCGCCTCGGGCAGCTCCAGCCAGGTCCCCTCGCTCAGCGCCAGGGCCCGCGTCCCGGCCCTTGGCCCGTCGGCCGGCCGCGGCGGGCCGTGCAGCAGCGCGTGGAAGTTGTGCCCGCTCACGTCCGCCACGTAGGGTGTGACGCTGTCGAAGGTCAGGTGTACCAGCGGCGCGCCGGGCTGCGCGAGCACGCAGGTCGCGACCACCATCAGCATCGAGGACATGCCCCTCATCCTCCCGTGTCGGTGCCACTCCGCGGGCCCAGGCTGCGACGGCCG
>CAZSOQ010000235.1:0-8249 GCA_964608495.1 uncultured Armatimonadia bacterium
CTGTCCTTCGGCGGCTATGAGGTTCGCAACGTCCGCCTACACGTCCCGGCGGACGCGCCGCCCGGCCAGTATCTCGTCACCGCCACCGTGACGCCGCCCTTCGGCCCGCCGGTCTCCGACTTCCTCCACATCGCGGTGGGGGAGGAGCCTTCGGCGCTAGTCGAGGCTGAGCTCGGGCCGGCCCAGGTGGACGTCGGCGTGGGCGGTGCGTGTCTGCGCGTGAGAGTGCGCAACCTGAGCCGCTCGCGGGTCAGTGGCCACGTCCTCCTCGTCTCGCCGGCGGGGGCCTGGGAGCTGTACGACCACGCCGTGCAGCCTGTCTCGCTGTCGCCCCAGGGCGAGGCCACGGTCGAGTACCCGTTGCGGGGTCCGACGTGCGACCTGGAGGGCTGGAGCTGGGCGCTGGCGAAGGTGATGGTGGCCGGCCAGCTCCTGTACACCGAGGCGGTGCGCCTGGACCTGTAACGGGCCGACGCCAGCCCCCGGCCTCTGGTAGCCCATCGCCGACTCCCGCCGGGCCGAAGCCCGGCTGATCTCGATGTCCCGCTACCTCGGGATAGACATCGGCGGCACCAAGACCGCGGTCCTGCTGGGCGACGAACGGGCCGAGACCCTCACGCGCGTGAGCTTCGCCACCGACCACGAGGGCGGCCCGGCGGCCGTTCTTGCCGACATCAGGTCGGGCGCGGCCGAGGTCTGTGGCGCAGCGGGGCTGGCCCCGACGGACGTGGAGGCCGTGGGCATAAGCTGCGGGGGTCCGCTGGACAGCCGCGCCGGGAAAGTGCTCGGGCCGCCGAACCTGCCGGGCTGGGACGAGGTGCCCGTGGTGGCTGAGCTGAGCGGGTTCACCGGCCGCCCGGCCTACCTGGAGAACGACGCCAACGCGGGGGCCGTGGCCGAGTGGCAATTCGGCGCGGGACGCGGCACGCGTCACATGATCTTCATCACCGCCGGCACGGGCTTCGGCGCGGGGCTGATCCTCAACGGGCGGCTGTACTCGGGCGCCAACGACCTGGCCGGCGAGATCGGCCACGTCCGCCTCGAGCCCTATGGCCCCCATGCCTACGGCAAGACAGGCAGTGTGGACGCCCTGTGCGGCGGCGCGGGCATGGCCCAGGTCGCCCGCGAGATGATGGACGCCGCGGAGCGTCGCGGCGAGCGGTCGTTGCTCTTCGCCCAGGCTGGGCCTGTTTCCGCCCGGCTCATCGCCGAGGCCGCCGCCGCAGGCGACGACCTGGCTGGCCGCGTCATCGCGGGGGTGGGGGAATACTGGGGCCGAGCGCTCGCCGTCCTCGTGGACATACTGGACCCCGAGCGGATAGTGATGGGCAGCCTGGCCCTGCGCTTCGGGGAGGCCCTGCTGGGGCCTGCCCGCGAGGCCCTGCGTCGTGAGGCCCTGCCCCTCAGCGCCTCCGTATGCCAGGTAGTTCCTGCTGAGCTAGGCGAGAGGCTGGGCGACGTGGCCGCGCTCTGCGTGGCCATGCGGCTGGGCCACGGCTAGAGGGGAGCCGCCCTGTCCACTCCCGCTCGCGCCGCCGGCCGGGTACAATTGGGCCGCCGCGAAGGGGAGATCCGCCGTGCTCGTGATTCCCGCCATAGACCTCAGCGAAGGCCAGGTCGTACGCCTGCGCCGCGGCGAGATGGCCGAGAAGACCATCTACTCGACCGACCCGGCGGCGGTCGCGCGCGAGTGGGCCCGCGCCGGCGCCGAGATCATCCACGTGGTAGACCTCGACGGCGCCGTGTCGGGCGTGCCGCGCAATCGCGAAGCGTTGCGCTCGATCGCCGACGCGGCGGGCGTGCCCATCGAGTTCGGCGGCGGCCTGCGCACACTGGACGCGATGGCGGCGGCCTTCGACGCCGGCGCTCACTGGGTCGTGCTGGGCACTGTGGCTCTCACCGACCCGGAGCTGCTCGGCGCCTCCGTGAGCCGCTATGCCGATCGGGTCATCGTCGCCCTGGACGCCCGCGACGGACGCATCGCCGTCGAGGGGTGGACGCGCACCAGCGACGTGGACGCCGTGGACCTGGCCCGCGAGATGCAGAGCCTCGGCGTCCAGCGGCTCCTGTGCACGGACATCGCCACCGACGGCATGCTCAGCGGGCCGAACATCGCCGGTTTGCGCCGCATCGCCGAGGCCGTGGACATCGGGGTGATCGCGTCCGGAGGCGTCTCGTGCGTGGAGGACATCGTCGCCTTGCGCCCGCTGGAGGCGCTGGGCATAATGGGCGTCATCACGGGTCGGGCGCTCTACGAGGGGCGTCTCGACCTGCGTGAAGCCATCGCGGCGGCGCGCGGCTGAACCTTGCGGCGGGAGGGCGAATCTGTGCTTGCCAAGCGAGTCATCCCCTGCCTGGACGTGAAGGACGGCCGAGTGGTCAAGGGCGTGCAGTACGTTGACTTCAGGGATGCCGGTGATCCTGTGGAGGCCGCGCGGCGCTACGACGAGCAGGGTGCCGACGAGCTGGTTTTCCTCGACATCACCGCCAGCCTGGAACACCGCGCCACGATGATCGAGATCGCCGCTCGCGTCGCCGAGGAGATCTTCATCCCCTTCACCGTGGGCGGCGGCGTACGCAGCGTGGAGGACATCCGGCAGGTCCTCCGGGCCGGGGCGGACAAGGTCAGCATCATGACGGCCGCCGTCTACGAGCCGGACCTGATTGACGAGGCGGCGGAGCGCTTCGGCAGCCAGTGCATCGTCGTTGCCGTGGACGCCAGGCGCGTGCCGCGCGACGACCGCGATGACAGCAGCCTGGGCCGGGCTCCCGACGAGGACATCGAGTGGCGAGTGCACACCCACGGAGGCACGAGACCGACGGACGTGGACGCCCTGGGCTACGCCATCGAGGCCACCGAGCGAGGGGCCGGCGAGCTCCTGGTCACGAGCATGGACGCGGACGGCACCAGGGCAGGGTACGATGTGGAGCTTCTGCGCCGGATCTCGGACAACGTGGGCGTGCCGGTCATCGCCTCGGGCGGCGCGGGGAGCATAGACCACATGTATGAGGCGCTCGAGTACGGCAAGGCCGACGCGGTGCTCGCCGCGAGCATCTTCCACTTCCAGGAGATGACCGTCCAGGACGTCAAGCGCGCGCTGGCGGCCCGCGGCGTCACCGTCCGCCTCTAGATCCGGGCCTGACACTGACCGCCGACGGGCTGCCGCCAGAGGGCCCCAGCGACCCTCAGCGACAGGTCCGCCGGGTGGGAGATGGTAGGCGTGCTTGCCATCGTGGTCATCCTGCCCGTCGTCGAGGAGATCCTCTTCCGCCTGATCCTCGTCTGGTGGTTGATGACCCTTACCTTCCACTGGCCCGCCCCGAAGACGGTTCTGTACTCCGCGGTCATCTTCACCATCTGCCACCTTCCCGTGGTGATCAGGACTCTCGACCCGCTGCGGTTCCTCGACGCCCTCATCATCGGCGTCTTCAACGGCATCGCCTGCGTGGTGTACCTCAGGCTGTGGGGCCTCGGTCGGAGCCAGGAGGGCGTGCTCGTGGCCTACCTGTGCCTGGTCGTCATCCACGCGGCGTATAACCTGGCGACGCTGATACCGGGCCTCAGGGGGCTTGCGCGAATCGCCGGGGCCGTGCTCGCCCTCGGCGCGTGGATCGCCTACATGCCCAGCCTGGGCTGACCCCGCCGCCGCGATCCTCAGGGCAGAACCGAGGGGGCAGATCATGACACGCAAGGAACGTTTCGAGGCCGGTCTCAGACAGGAAGACGTGGATCGGGTGCCCTTCTGGGTCAAGATCTTCGGGCCGTCCTACCGCGACTTCCATCCCCGGTACCAGGGCCTCTCCGACCTCGAGCTGGCCGATCTGCTGGACCTGGATCACATGGCCGGCGGCGGCTCGCATGTCGTCCCGATCAACAACCGCGTGGAGGACAAGCAGGAGCGGCACAACGGCCTGCTTGTCAGGGAGTACCGCACGCCCGACGGGACCCTCACCTCCACGGACAGGTTCGATGAGGGCTCGCATTCCTGGCACCCGTCGCAGTTCCCCATCAAGACCCGGGAGGACCTGCGGGCTGCCCGTCATCTCTTTGCCGGCGCCCGCTACGAGGCCCGCGACGACCTGCTCGCCAACTGCCGAGCGCGTCTCGAGGCCGTCGGGGACCGGGGCATCACGATGGTCGGCATGGGCATCTCGCCCCTGATGAACCTCATCGAGCACTTCATCGGCCCCGACAAGACCTACTACTTCCTCCACGACTACCCGGACGAGATGGAGGAGCTCATCACCCTCATGCACGAGGACCGGGTGCGCTACCTGTGGGCGCTGCTCCCGGACTGCCCCTTCGACTACGTCGTATCCGTTGAGAACACCTCGACCACGCTGCTCTCGCCGGCGGTGTTCGAGAGGTACTGCTGGCGGCACCTGAACGACTACGGGCGCCTCGTCGTCGAGCACGGCAAGCACCACGTGCTGCACATGTGCGGCCACCTCAAGGCCCTGCTGCCGCGCATCAACGAGCTTCCGGCGCTGACGATAGAGGCCTACACGGCACCGCCCGTGGGCAACACGACGGTCCGTGACCGCCTGGACCTGTGCCCCTCGGTCTCGATCATCGGTGGCACCAGCGCCACGCTGTGGCTGAAGCCGGTTGCCGAGATCTGCAGGGCAATCGAGGAGTCCTTGGCCGAAGCGGGCACGCTTCGCGGACTGGCGCTGACCTCAGCGGGGGAAATGCCTCGCCTGGTGCCCATCGAGAAGATCCAGCAGGTGCGGGCCTTCGCCAGGGGCCTGACGCCGGAGCGGTTCGGGTAGCCCGCAGGAGTGAACGCATGCGTCGTCGCGATTTCCTGCGAGCGGCATCCTATGCGGGAGCTTTTGCCGTGGCCCGGCGGCTTGCGCGGGCCCAGAACCCAGAGGAGGTCCTGCGGATGAAGGCACCCTATCGTGTCCTGTTCAGCAACGACACGACCAATATCGAGACCTGCGGCAGCCCCTACCACAGGCGGGGTGAGCCCTTCGTGCCCGAGATGCTCGAGGCGACCGTGGACGAGACAGCCGACACCGGCATCGAGGTGCACCTGCTCCAGCCGGGCGTCGGCGTGGTGCCCTGGTGGAAGAGCAGCGTCTGCCCGGCCGATGAGCACTACCGCTGGTGGCAGGAGACCTACGGCGCCGAGCCGGACGGCTACGGCCGGTACATGCTCGCCGGCGGTGACATGGTGGCGGTGTTCGTCAACCGCTGCCGGGCGCGGGGCCTGGCGCCCTTCGTCTCTCTGCGCCTCAACGACGGCCACGGCAAGGAGTTCGTCAACGCCGCCCCCGGCGACAAAGCGCCCTCCTGGACCGGCCACTGCCTGAGCCGCTTCTACCACGACCACCCCGAGTACCGCCTTGGGCCCAACCTGGCCGACTGGAACCAGCGCGTCCTGAACTGGGCGCTCCCCGAGGTGCGCGACCGGCAATTCGCCTTCATCCGCGAGCTCTGCGAGAACTACGATCTGGACGGCTTCGAGCTCGACTTCATGCGCCACGTCAGCTATTTCCGGCTCGACGAGACCACGCCCGCCGAGCGCGCCGGTACCATGACCGATTTCGTGCGCCGCGTCCGCGAGCTTCTCGACCGCACGGCTCGCCCCGGGCGTCACCGCTGGCTCTGTGTGCGCGTTCCGGCCCATCTGGCGCCCCATGAGGGCCTCGGCCTCGACCTGCCGGCCTTCGTCCGCGCGGGCGTCGAGATGGTCAATGCCTCAAGCTACTACTTCACGATCCAGCAGACCGACCTGGCACGCCTGCGCGAGCTCGTGCCGGGGGCCGCCTTGTACCTGGAGGTGACCCACGCGACCTCCATCGGCAGGGTTCTCACCGCCGGGTACGACAACTTCACCTTCCGCCGCACTACCGACGAGCAGTTCCATACGGCCGCCCACCTGGCTTACTGGCGGGGCGGCGACGGGGTCAGCGCCTTCAACTTCGTGTACTACCGCGAGCACGGCACGCCGGGCCGGGGGCCCTTCGACGAGCCGCCCTTCCACGTCTTCAGCCACCTGGGGGACCCCGACTGGCTCGCCCGGCAGCCGCAGCACTACATCGTGGGCAACGTCTGGGACCAGCCTCACGTCCCCGGCCGCCCGCTGCCGCGCAAGCTCGAGCCCGGCCAGACGGCACAGTTCACGCTCGACCTGGCCCCGCGCGCGGGGGGCTGGACCGCGGGCGGCAGGCTGCGCATCCAGACCGAGCAGCCGATGGGGGAGAGCCGCTGGACCGCCCGGCTGAACGGCGTGGAACTGGCGCCGACCGACGATATCTCCGAGCCGTATCCAAATCCCTACTCGGCGCTCCTGGGCACGCCGGAGACGCTGAGGGCCTGGACGGTGCCGGCGGACCTGCCGCGGGATGGCGACAACAGGGCCGAAATGGCCCTGACCGAGGGCGGCCCCGCCACGATCATCCTCCTCGATCTAGCCCTGACCTGACGCCGCCCACGGCCCTCGACACTGTTTCCTCCATCACCGTGGCCATCCTAGGTGGGAGTGACCTTTCTCGCGACGACCTCGCCGTGCTGTCTTCTTTGAGGCAGCAATGGCCTCTCTCCTGCCAGGCAAGTACGGCACCCTCACTGAGGCGGAAGGTGTGTGTTTCCAGGCAAGGCGACCCTTCGGCCACCCGGCGCGTCTTGACACCGTTGGGGTCGGGGACATAAGCTTATGCAGATATCTTTATCGGTTCGCGGTGACCACCATGGACGGAGATACCGACCTGGCACGCGTTTTCAAGGCACTAGGGCATCCCGCACGCCTGCTTCTGCTCAGGGCCATGGCCTCTGAGCCGCTGTGCGTTCAGCACTTGCAGCATCGGTTAGGGACAAGCCAGCCGAACGTATCTCAGCACCTGGCGATTCTCCGAGACCGGGGGCTCGTCGTGGCCGAGCGGCAGGGAAGCAAGACCTGCTATCGCTTGGCGGACGGAGGCGTCGAGGAGATCATCGCTTTGGGTGAAGCGTTGATCCGCGAGCGCGGGAAACAGAAAAGGGAGGGCTCCTTATGACATCGGAAGTCCGCGAGCTGGTGCGCGAGGCAGATCGCAGGTTCGCGGAGTTGAGACGGGCCAGACCCGAAGAGATGCGCGCGCTCGGTGATTACCTCAAGCGAGCCAGGTCACCGAGGGTGCTCTCGGCGAAGACCAAGGAGCTCATGAACCTGGCCATAGCGCTCGCGGTGCACTGCACGCCTTGCATCATCCGGCACACCAAGATGAGCTTGGATGCTGGGGCGACCAGGGACGAGATTCTGGAAACGGCCCTGGTCGCCATAGGTATGGGTGGAGGTTTGGCCTACACCCAGACCGTTTACATGCTGCAGGCGCTGGAGGAATGGGGGGGGCAATCGGAGGCGCAAGATGAGAAGGCGTAGCCGCGGGGGCAGAGTGGGGACTCCGCTGAGAACACGACAGGCCACAGGGATGCAGGCCGGGCTTTTTGGGCCGGTCAGACAGACATCTACTGAGCCCATACCCACCTCCACCAAGCAGGTCGCCCAGGTGGACAGGCGGCTCTGCGTTGGGTGTGGGAGGTGCGTGGGAGTCTGTCCGACTGGGGCTGTGCGTTTGGATGCCGCAGGGGAGGCGGTTGTCGAACCCAGGCTGTGCAGGGGCTGCGGTCTGTGCGCGGTTCACTGCCCCGCAGGCGCCATCCACATGGGCCTGGCTTAGAGCTGCCTGGAAAGACCGACTAGCTGGTGGGCACCGGGGGGGAGAGGTCCGCGGGACGCGATGCCCAGCGGCGCCCGTATGCCGGCTGGCCCTTGCAGTCCGTGACAGGCAAGAGATCCGGAGTTGACGCCCGGGTGATGCCAGCAATGCGGAGGGTCAGAAGAGGCCCTAGCATAGGGGAGTTTCTGCGCTATTACCTTCTCGTGCTATTGGATGAGGAGGCACGGACGAAGGTGCAGCTCGTGGCGGCCATCCGTGAGAAGAGCAAGGATAACCGCGCCTTCAGGCGCAATGGAGCCCTGTGGGTAGCGGCGGACGAGATGCAGCGCTCTCTGCGTCAGCTCGAAGCCGCCGGCTTGATAGAAGCAAGCGATGACGGCAAGTGGCACGTCACGCGGGCCGGGCGCGCGCACCGCAAGCAGTGTGAGCAGCAGCATCAGGCACAGCCAGACAGCAAACAACAGGCCGCGGACAGGCTGATCGCTCTGATGGCGTCGGCTCGGCCGGGTGCACGGGTTCTCGATGTGGGAACCGGCGAAGGATTCCTGGCCCTGATGCTGGCCGAGCGCGGCTTCGACGTG
>CAZSOQ010000236.1:0-1551 GCA_964608495.1 uncultured Armatimonadia bacterium
ACCCTCTGGCGGTCAACCTGCACGCCGAAGCCTATCTCGCGGCTCTTGGGCGGGGGGACGCGTCGGGCGCGGAGCAGGCCTTCGCCGGGCTGCGGCGCGCCACGAACGACGACCCTGAGCTGTGGATCGAGGCGGCGCTGGAGTACCGCGAGCTCGGTCGGCCGGGCGACGCCGCGCGGCTCCTGCGCGCCGGGCGAGAGGAGATAGGGGCGGTGCGCTCAGCGCCCATGCCCGCCTACGTGCTGGCCTCGGTCCTGCTGGAGGGCGAAGCGCCCGATGCCGCGGACGGCCCGGAGCCCGGGGCCGCGGAGCTTGCGGAGGCCGCCGCCGCCGACCCGGACTACTCCTTCCCCTCGCGCCTGGAGGAGGTCGAGATTCTGCGCCAGGCGATCCGCCGGAACCCCGACGATTGGCGGGCGCGGCTGTACCTGGGTAGCCTGCTGGCCTTCCTGGACCGGCGCGACGAGGCCCTTGCCGTCTGGCTCGAAGCAGCGGCCATGGACGACTCGAGCGCGGTGCTGTGCCGCAACATCGCGCTGGCTCACCAGCTCTGGCGCGGCGACACGGCGACGGCCCTGGCCTGGTACGAGAAGGCCATCGCGCGGCGCCCGGACGAGTATCACCTCTACGTTGAGCGTGATCGGTGCCTGGTGGCGTCGGGCGCAGGGCCTGGCGAGCGCGTGGCGGCCCTCGCGGCGGCGCCCGAGGCCGTGGTGCGCCGATGGGAGCTCGCCGCCACGCGTACCGAGTGCCTGGTCGCCTTGGAGCGCTGGGACGAGGCGCTGGAGCTGATGCGGAGCCACAAGTTCCGCCCGTGGGAGGGCGCGCGGGCAATTCACAGCCTGTGGACGCGAGCGCTGATGGGCCGGGCCGCTGCTCACCGCGCGGCGGGCGACCTCGCGGCGGCTCTGGCCGACTACGAGCTGGCGCTGACCTACCCGCGGAACCTGGGTGTCGGCCGTGCCGCGTACCCGCACGAGGCCGAGGTCCACTGGCTGGCGGCCGAGGCAGCGGGCGAGCTAGGGGACGAGGGGAAACGTGCCGCGCACCTCACCGCGGCCGCGGACGAGGCCCACGCCCACGTGTGCCGGGCCGATCTCTACTCACTGCGCGCGCTGCGGGCCCTGGGGCGCCAGGCCGAGGCCGAGGCGCTGGCCGACCGGCTGCGGGCCTGGGCCACCCAGGTCGTTGCGAGCCGGCCGGAAGAGGCGCTGGCGAAGGAGATTCTGGCGGACCTGGCCTGACGCGCCCCACGGGCTTGGGGCTGGTCCTGCCCGGCGCGCATGGTTGGGCCCAGGCGCCCGCTCACCGCGCGAAGGTGACCGTGACCCGCACCTCCTGGCCCGCGCCCACGCGGACCTCGACCATCCCGGCCGATGTGTCCTGCCGCCAAGCGGACCCGTCACCCTCGCGCAGGTCTTCGGCCTGGGCGCACTCCTCGCCACTAACCGCCACCGCCGCGACGGCCGGGGCTCCGGCGATCAGCACATGATGCTTGCCTCCGTCTGTGAACCGGCACGTGAAGGCCAGCTCGCCGCGGGCCTCATCGTA
>CAZSOQ010000236.1:1561-8216 GCA_964608495.1 uncultured Armatimonadia bacterium
TCGTAGGCCCCATCGGCGATCTCTCCCGGCGCGGTGATCGCGACCCGCCCGCCCCCGGGCCCGGGCGTGTCCACAAAGGCCGTTCTGGGGTTCACAGCGATCCCCATCAGGCCCAGCGCCGTCTCGCAGTACTGGTACGGCGACACGTAGTAGTCGGCCTTCGTGCCAGTCATCAGGTTGCACGAGTCGGGGTACAGGCCCTTCTCGGGGCCGTCCTGGGCCTGCTGGTTGGTGGCGCTGGCCAGGATGCCCTCGGCGATCCGCCGCCAGGGCAGACTGTCGTCGTAGGCCGCCAGCTCCAGGATTGCCGCCGCGTGCTCCAGCCCGTTCCACTGCACTAGGCGCCCGAACCATGCCCCCGTATACCAGGACGACCCGAAGACCGGGACAGACCCGTACCGCATGTAGGGGTACTCGCCGCTATCCCACAGGTACAGGAAGGGCAGCCCCAGGCGCGCCCAGCGCGCCGCCTCGTCGAGCCACTGCCGGTCGCCCGTGATGCGGAAGCCGTCGAGGAAGGCCCGCACGGCGTGCGAGGCGGCCACGATGTCCGGCGTGTGGACGGGCACCTCCCACACCTGGGCCGCGCGCGGGACGTCGAAGCGCCTCATTCGCTCGAGCGCCCTGAGGCCCGCCTCGAGCGCCTGGCGGTCGGCGGCGATGCGGGCGAAGCGCAGGATGTCGCCCGCGGTCCGGGCGCAGGTGCCCAGCTCGACCTGCCCGGGCGTGCCAAGCGTGAAGGGATCGTGCGCCGTGCCGCGTCGCGCCGAGTCGGGCGCAAAGCCCCAGCCGCCGTCGGGGCCCTGGCCCTCGATGGCCCGCCCGACGGAGTTCCGCCAGCGGTTGTTCACGAAGTCCAGCAGGTCGCCCTCGTAGGTGGCCACCTCCAGGCCGGAGTGCCGCCCGGCGGCGCTCCGCGCCTGCGCGAGCGTTTCGCGCACCCGATCCCGCAGCTCCCCCGGGGGCAGGACGCGCCCGGCGATGGTCATGTCGCGCATGAAGGGCCAGTGCGCCGCCACGGACCCGGGCGGGCCGTAGGAGTTCGTCCACCCCTTCTGCTCAGGCACCCACAGCGCCCCGAGGTAGCCGTTCAGCATAAAGGCAAAGGCGTCGGCGGGCCGCGGGCGCGGGCTCGCAGCCGGCTCCGGCAGTCCGAACAGGCGTACCCAGTCGAGCACTACGTCGGCCGCCGCCCGCGTCTTGCGGCACACCAGGTAGCTCTCGAGCGACAGGGCGTCGCCGGGCTTCAGCAGGTACGGCTCCGCGGCCAGCGTCGCGTTTTCGGGGACGTACCGCGGCACGGACGGCGCCGCCAGCGCCAGGAGCTGGTCGTCCCGGCTCTCCAGCGTGTTGGGCACGGCGAAGACGGCGCTCGGCCGATCCTGGCCCGGCGCCCATTCCCTGCGCGGGTCCCACAGCAGCGCCAGCAGCGTCTCGCCCCGGCGCGTCGCCATCGCGGGCACGGTGACCTTGTTCGGATGGGGCACGTAGCGCAGGTGGTCGGGTCCGTGGGCGTCCAGCTCACTGGACGACTGTTCATCCCCCACCAGCCACTCCAGCCCCGGGAAGATAGCCTCGTCCTTGGCCACGCCTCCTGTCGGCTCGCCCACGTAGAGCGTCGGACCGTGGAAGGCCATCACGCGCGTGGGGCGCGATGCCCGGAGCTCGTGCGTTAGCTTCACGACCCCGTCCTCGCCCGAGCGCGCGATCCGCATCTGCGCCGACATCTCCGTGCCGTCGGGGCCCGGCCCGGAGGCCTTGAGGCTCAGGACCGTTGTCTGCCCCTCCACGGCGATGGTCTCGGGCTCGGCCGCCGTGGCCTCCCAGGCGCGGAGCACGCCCTCCGCGTCCAGGTAGAACAGCCCGGCGGGCGAGGGCAGGACCGCCCAGGGCGCGTCCCCGTCGCCCGCGGTGCGCACGAAGACCGGCCCGCAGCCGAAGGCGTACCTTGGCACCACTAGCTCCATCGCCCTGGCCCGGAGCCGCGCCGCGGCCTCAGGCATCTCGGCGGGCAGCACGAAGCTGCGCAGCGCCGCGTACACCGGCGTGTGGTTGGCGAAGCGCACGGTCACCGCCGCCGGCAGGGGCCCGGTCCGCCGCGGGGTCACCGACCAGGCCAGCCTTAGCCCGGCGTTGGGCCCGATCTGCGCGGGCGCCTGTGCCAGGGGACGCGCCTCCGCGGCGCCCTCCGGCAGCCACAGGTCCACCTTCAGGCCCGTCGCCGCCTGCCCGCCCGCGTTCTGCACGTCCAGGCGAAGCTCGAAGGCCTCACCCGGGGGCAGGAGCGCCCGCCGGGGGCCCAGCAGACGCCCGGCGGTCACGTCCGGCGGCCGGTCCGCGTCGGCCATGAACCGCAGGTAGTCCACCTCGATCTGCTGCCCGTGCACAGCGGTGGGGTAGAGGTCTATGGGGTCGAGACGGAGCTGCGTGATCGTGCCCTTCCACTCCGGGTGATCACGCAGGTCCAGCAGGGCTTCGGTGGACTCGGTCGCGGAGGTGACCGAGAAGCGGACCATCTTGGCCTGGCTGAACTGCGGGTCTTGTGCCGTGGCCCAGTAGATGGAGCCCCCGCCCGTGTGGTTGATGCGCAGGCGCAGGACGAGGAAGGGGTACCGCCCGGCATCCACGCTGATCGCGGGCCCCACTATCCACGGGTCCGTCGAGGTCATGCGCATCCGCAGGAGGCCGCCCACTACCTCGGGCTCGGATACCGAGTTGGTACGCGCCCAGCCCTCCAGGTCGCCGTCGGTGTTCCATTCCCAGCGGGGCGGCTCGGGCCGGTCCTGGGCGAAGGCGGGCCAGAGCGCGGCGAGGGCCGCAAAGGCAGCGATCGGGAGCCACGGGCATCGAGGCATCGCGGAATCTCTCCCCGGCGACAGCGTGATCGTCTCTCTGGGGGACGCACTTCCCGGCGGAGGGTAGGCGACCTGCGGGCGGGCCGGGGCCGGTCAGTGCGCGGAGGGCCCCCAGGCCACGTCCTCGACGTTGACGTGGTGGATGACAGCGCGTCCGTGGCCTCCGCCGACCCTCGGCGGGGGCTGTTCCCTTCGCGCAGGATGGGCCGGCAACCAACGCGCCCGAAGGGCGGACCCGCGTGGCCCTGATGTAGGAGCCGGCTGTGCCGGGGACCTGGACTGCCATGAGGTCGCCTCGCGACCTCATGGCTCCTTGGCAGCCTCGCCGTGTCGCCAGCAATAGCTGGCTCCTACGGGAAGGTCGGCGCCCCGCGCCAGGCGCGCCCCCTGGCGGTCGGGGCGTCCGCGTTACCCGCCTGTGCGTGTGACAGATCCCCCCTTAGACAACCGCACACGGCCCCCCCTGGCGGGCGAGGATTGCCTTGCGCGGCACGACCGTCTATCGTTGATACACCAGACCGCGAAGGCCCGCCCACGTCGGCCTTCCCGGTCACCATCCGCCGGGGGTGCGTCATGGCGAAACTCCTGGTCTTGCTTGCTCTGGGCTGCTGGGTAGCCTGCTGCGCGCTGGCCGACGGCCCTGACGACTGGGTGCTCGGCTACTGGCCCTTCGACGGCACGCTCGCCGACGCCTCGGGCAAGGGGCACGACGCCTCGGGGGAGGGGATCGGGTTCGTCGAGGGGCGACAGGGCTGGGCCCTGAAGCTCAACTGGCAGAGCGTCCAGATCGCGGACGGCCCCGATCTGCGCCTCGCGCCCGGGCTGACGATTGACTGCTGGGTCTACTACGACGAGAAGCCGACGGGCTACCAGCCCATCGTCATCAAGGACAAGGAGTACCAGCTCCGCCTGGACGACGAGCGCGAGGGCGGCGGCTTTGCCTTCTTCGTGTACCTGGACGGCTGGGAACCGCGCGTGCGGGGCATGATGCCGCGCCCGGGAGAGTGGTACCACCTGGTCGCCACGTGGACGGGCACCGAGCTTAGCCTGGAGGTCAACGGTCAGAAAAGCGCGACCCAGCGCGTGGGCACGCCCAGCCCCACCGACAACCCGGTCCTCGTGGGCAAGGCCAATTGCCGCGTGGAGGACCTGCGGCTCGCCAATCCCAGGCTCCTGCAGCTTCGCGAGATGCAGGCGATGGTGGCCGCCGTGCCCGACGCCCGGCGCACGACCGATACCCACTTCGGCGCGGACGTCGGCTGGGAGGGCTGGAGTGCGAACTGGGGCGCCGAGATGTCCCTGCGCGACAACGTGATCTCCGCGCGCTTCCCGAACGACAACGCCCTGCTCGTGCAGCCCGGGCTGAACGTGGAAGCGGGCGACCATACCTACGTCTGTGTGGACGTCCGCTCGCGATCCGCCCGTCTGGCCACCCTGATCTTCATCACCGACGCGGGCCACGGCGTGGCGGCGCTGCCCGTGTGGGACGTGAAGCGCACGTGCATCGTCAACCTGGCCTCTCACCCGAGCTGGCGCGGCAAGCTCAGGCTGCTGGCCCTGGGCTTCCCGGGCGCCGGGAGCCACGAGGCCGTCATCGAGAACCTGTGGCTATCGAGCAAGCCCGAGGGCAGCCCCTTCCTCTACGTGCGCAATCTAGCGCCCACGCGCGCCATCCTGCGTGCTGGTAGTGACGAGCAGGTCGTGGCGATCGTCCGCAACCTGGGCCCCGAGGCCCGCGGCGTAAAGGCCCGGCTCGTCGCCCCGGAGGGCGTACGCATCCTCGGCGAGGCCGTCCAAACGCTCGACACCGTAGCCTGCCGGGCCACGGAGCGCTTCGAGTGGGCCCTGCGGGCGGACAAGCCTGTCGCCGGCGCGGTCGGCGTGGAGGTTTCCTCGGACGCGGGGCCCGGCAGGGGAGCGACCTTTGCCGCGGACTTCAAGCCCCCGCCGAATCTGCCCAAGGCCTCCTCCGTCCCTCGCCCGAAGCCGGCCAAATCGCCGTACCTGATGCTGATGCACTACTGCCCCCTGTGGAAGGCCGGCACCCACTACGGCTGGGAGCGCATCGAGGACTGGCCCGAGCGTAGGCCGGCCATCGGCTGGTACAACGAGGGCACGCCGGAGGTCGCGGACTGGCACATCAAGTACGCCCTCGAGCACGGCATCCAGGGGTTCATCTACTGCTGGTACCGCAGCAACTTCGGCCCGGACGTGCAGGTCTCCCTGGGTCACGCCCTGCACGACGGCATGCTCAAGGCGCGCTACCTGGACATGTTCAAGTTCACGATCATGTGGGAGAACGGCTGCGCCAAGGGTGTCGAGTCGGTCGAGGACATGATGGACAATGTGCTGCCCTACTGGATGGAGCGCTACTTCACCCAACCCTCCTACGTGAAGATAGACAACAAGCCCCTGCTC
This sequence comes from uncultured Armatimonadia bacterium, assembly GCA_964608495.1. Lineage (GTDB taxonomy): Bacteria > Armatimonadota > Zipacnadia > Zipacnadales > FEN-943 > JAKORR01. Next base: position 6,835 of record CAZSOQ010000236.1, read on the forward strand.
TTCGTCTGGCGCCCGGAGCGCGTGGCCCCCGAGGTGGGCGGCTCCGAGCAGGTGAAGCGCATGTTCGATCTGATGCGCCAGGAGTGCCGCAAGCGGGGGTTCGACGGCCTGTACATCGTGGGCTGCGTGGGCAGCGCCGACGAGGGCCTGCTCACCAGGATGGCGACCGAGGGCTGGGATGCCAGCAGCGCCTACGGCATCGCGAGCCCCTCACCGGACGAGCCGGGGGTGGACCTGGAGGGCTTCCCCGTGGTAGACCACCGCGCCAGCATGGAGGGCCAGACCGGGACGCTGCTGGCCAAGAGGGCCGTGGGCGCGCTGCCCGACATCGTGGACATCATGATGGGCTGGGACCCCAGGCCCTGGCACGGCGGGAACACGAATCTCTACCGGGCCGATCCCTCGCCGGAGAACTTCCGCGCGGCCTGCGAGCGCGCCAAGAAGATCGTTGACCAGACGCCCGGCAACGGGCTGGACAGGCGCATCGTGGTCTTCGACAACTGGAACGAGTTCGGCGAGGGCCACTACCTGGAGCCCTGCACGGGCTTCGGCTTCGGCTTCCTGGACGCCCTGCGGGAGGTCTTCTGTGACGAGGCCGAGCCGTGCGAGGACATCGTACCGGAGGACGTGGGCCTCGAGCCACCGGAGAGCATCTACCTGCAGCGGCGGCAGATCCTCGAGATCGGCGTGCGCAAGGAACGTCGGGTCGTGCACAACCTGCTGGCGGCGTGGGGCTTCGACGAGGACGACGAGGTGCTGGCCCGCGACTCCTCGGCCTGCGGCTTCGACGGCTTCAAGGACCGGTTCCAGGCCGCCGAGGGGATCAGCGGCAGGGGCTTCCTGTGCGGCGCCGGTTCCGTCGCCCTGCAGTCCCACGAGCTGCTCTTCCCGCCGACCGGGATCACGGTCGAGCTGTGGATGAGGACCGACGTGGCCGGCCAGTCCGATCGCTGGATGCTGAACACGGTGGGCGCGGCCAACACCGGCTACCGCCTGGGGCTGACCGGGGGCAAGATCGGCTGGCAGATCCCCGAGAGGCCCTGGAGCCATATGCTCAACTCGCAGGACCCCGTGCCGCTGGGCCGGTGGGTGCACGTCGTCGGCACGCACGACAACACGACCATGCGGCTGTACGTGGACGGGAAGCAGGTGGGCGAGCTGGAGCGGCTGGGCGCGGTCCGGCCGGCTGAGGGCAGGTTGTGCATCGGGGCCTACGGCTCGGGCGACACGGCGCATGCCTTCCAGGGCATCCTGGACGAGGTGCGGCTCTACGACCGCGCGCTGACGGCGGAGGAGGTTGCGGCCCACTACCGCGAGCACGCTCGGTGACCGCCGGGCGTGCTGGGGATTGAGGCGATGGCATAGGAGCGCCCCTCGAGGGT
>CAZSOQ010000237.1:0-8181 GCA_964608495.1 uncultured Armatimonadia bacterium
GACAACCACATCGTGGCGGCAGGAGGGGTGGCGGGGGCGGTCGCGGCGGCGAGGCGTGCAGCGCCGCCCACGGCGGCGATCGAGGTGGAGGTGCAGGACTTCGAGCAGTTGGGGGAGGCGCTGGCGGCGGGGGCGGACGCAATAATGCTGGACAACCTGACCCCGGCGCAGGTCGAGGAGGCAGTGAGGCGGATCGGCGGTCGGGCGAAGGTCGAGGTGTCGGGCGGCGTGACGGAGGAGACGGCCCGGGCCTACGCAGAGACGGGGGCCGACTTCATCTCGTCGGGTAGACTCACGCATAGTGCGCAGGCCATAGACATCAGCCTGGAGTTGGGATGCGATGGCGATCGCGCGGGATAAGGGTAGGTTGATCGGGGCGGGCATGGTCGTGTTGGCGTGTCTTACGGTGCAGCCGGCGTGGGGTCAGGACGTGAACCTGGCGCTGCGGCAGCCCTTCACGGCGAACTGCGGCCTGCTGCCGGGATGGGACGGTCTGACCGACGGGGTCAAGGACTCGGACGAGCCGCCGGCGTGCCTGGCAACGGACAACGCGGCAAAGTTCCCCAAGCAAGTGGTGGTGGACCTGGGCGGCCGCTGCGAGGTTAACCGAGTGGTGGTGCACAACTCGGCCAACGGGAACGCGAAGCTCGTGGAGGTGGCCCTGAGCAGCGACGCCAAGAGCTACACGGCGCTGCGAGAGTACGTCTTCCCGGCGGGCAAGTACCAGCCGCTAGTGCATCGCTGCACGCCCAAGCAGGCGCGGTTCCTGCGCATAACCTTCCGCGACACGTGGGGCACGGGGCTGGGCGGCAAGAACATCATGTACCTGCGGGAGGCGGAGGTCTACGGCAAGCGGCTGGAGGCGGTGGCCAAGGGCGCGGAGGCGCTGTGGGGCCTACTGGCTGCCAGCAAGCCCGAGCAGGAGATCCCGTCCTGGGCGGCGACGCGGCGGTACCTGGGGGAGCTGTCGCGGGCGGCGCGGCTGACGGTGGTGACGGACCAGCCCGCCGAGCCGCTGATCGGTCCGCAGGGGTGGATAGCGGGGGGCCTACGCGAAGCCAAGGGGGCGTGGACGGCCGCGGGCGTGCAGGTGAAGTACGTGCAGTACCGGCCGGACGAGGAGGAGAGGGCGACGAAGGAGCTGCAGGAGATGATGCGCACGGCGGCGCCGGACCTGCTGATAGTGGCGCCGTCGGCCCAGGGCAAGCAGGCCTTCGTGGACAGCGTGGCGAAAGTGCTGGAGATGGGGAGCAAGGCGGGCGCAAGCATGTTGGTGTGTGTGCCACCTCCTCCCGCGGATGGGAGTGGCTCGACAGAACTGGAGCAGTACCGCAAGATAAGACGAGAGTTGCTGGTGCACGCGGCCGGCCATTCCTGTGGCGTGCTCGATGTGGGCGCCCTGCTGGCGAGGATGGACAACCCGACCAAGATGCTGGCGGGGAGGAGCTGGGCGGCGGAGGCAGTTAAGGCAATAGCCGGGGCCATAGCGCGGCTGCTCGTGGAGTAGCCGCAGTGCACGAAGCGAGGCAGTGGCACAAAGCAGCAAGTGAGGCGGCTGAACAATGCTGTGGCTCCTGGCGCTAGTGGCCGCTCTGGTATTGGTCGTTCCGGGTGTGGAGTTCCTGCGGTGGTTCGTGGTGGACTGTCTGCACCTGTATGACGAATTGTCGCTCACCGACGGGTGCCTCGTGATCCTCGTGGTCCTCCAGGTGGCAATCCTCGTCCACCTTGCGGCTTGGCGGCGGACGACGGAGTCGGAGCCTGAGCCCGAGCGGAGGGCCCGTAGGGCGCGGGTCGCACCCAGTCTGAACAGCGAGGAGGAACGGACGGGACGCGCCTCGGATCGCAGCAGCCACAGCGGCTCACGAAGCCAGGGGGGCAGCCGACGTTCCTCCGGGGAGACGGGCCGAAGACCCTCCGCGCCGCGGAGGCCGAAGTAGGTCGCGTCTAGAGGACTGGTGATCGGGGCCCGGCGTCGGCATCGCCAGGCAGGTCAGGACGCGACGCTGGAAGAGACAGCCGGCAGGGACAGGAGGGACCGGCGGATGCCGAGCTTCGTGATTGAGGACTACCGGCCCGGGGACGAGCGGAGGATGATGGAGATCGCGCCCCGGGCCTTCGGCGTGTGGGCGCGGTATGGGATTGACTACTCGCTGCCCAGGGACGCGGTCGAGGAAGGGTACCGCGAGGAAGCCCGCGGGTACGCCGAGCGGATAAAGGCGGGCGAAGAGGGCCTCCAGGTCTTCATCGCGCGCCGCGAAGGGGAAGTGGCGGGCTACATCGTGGTGGTGACGGACCAGGCCAAAAGTCGCCGCTTCGGGATGAAGTGGGGAGTGATCGTGTCGCTGGCGGTGGACCCTGAGTACCACCACGGCGGTATCGGGAAGGCCCTGGTGGCGCGGGCGATGGAGTGGTTCGGGGAGCAGCAGTGCCGGTACCTGGAGGTCTCCACGGACCAGAACAACATCGCCGCCATCAGGACCTACGAGGGGGCCGGGTTCCGGGCCATCTACTCCGGCATCACTCTGTCGCGGCGGCTCGGCTGAACGCCAGTATGAGCGCCCCGGAGAAGGAAGGACAGGCGGCGGAGCGAGGCCCTGAGCCAGGGGGCCGGCAGCGGCGAGTGCGGCTCGGGCTCGCGCAGGCGGCTCTCGTGGGCGACGTGGTGTGCATCGTGGCGGCGGTGTGCGCGGCCTACTACACCCGGGCCAGCATCGGCCCACCCCTGCTGAAGGAACTCCAGCATCCCCTGAGTCTCTACCTCGCGACGCTGCCGGCCGTGGTGGCGATCCTGCTGGCCACGGGCTACAGCCTGTCCCTCTATGGCGCGCGACTGCCGGGGGTGGAAACGCAGATCGCCCTCGTGTGGCGCACCAACCTGCTGGGCACCCTCCTGCTGGCCGGCGCCAGCTTCCTGAGCCACCTCGACTACTCGCGGTTCATGCTCGGGCTTTTCTGGCTGTACGTCACGATCTTCGAGCTGGGTGGCAGGTCCCTGCTGGCACTGGCGCGCGAGCGCGGCGTGGTGCGGGAAGCTCCCGTCAGGGCTCTGATCGTCGGGACGGGGGAGCTGGCGGGGCTGGTGGCGGAGAAGCTGGCCAAGGCTCCCGCGCCCGGCTACGAGTGCGAGGGGTTCGTGACGGTCGGGAAGACGGCCCAGGGAGACGTGGTGGGGACGCTGGAGGAGCTGCCCGAGCTGAGCCGGGACCTGGGCGTCGAGGAGGTGTTCGTGGCGGCGCCGGGCCTGACCACGGAGCGGCTGATGCCCGTCGTGGACCGCTGTCGCGATCTGGCGACGCATTTCTACCTGGTGGCAGGGCCGCTGCAGGTGCTGATGGGCTCGGGGGCGCTGGCTGACCTGAGCCAACTGCCGGTCATCGAGCTGCCCGGGGCCTACGCGCCCTCGAGGCCGTACCTGGCGGCCAAGCGAACAATGGACGTGGTGATGGGCGCGACGCTGCTGGTGCTGCTGGCCCCGATGATGCTGGTCGTGGCGTGGCTGGTGCGCCGGCAGACGCGCGCGAGCGCCCTGTTTCTGCAGGAGCGCGTGGGACAGGGAGGGCGCCCCTTCGACATGTACAAGTTCCGCACGATGGACCCGGGCGCCGATCCCTACGCGCCTGCTCCTTCCGGCCGGGACGACCCGAGGGTGACGCCGATCGGGCGGTGGCTGAGGCACTACAGCCTGGACGAGCTGCCCCAGCTCATCAACGTGGTGAGGGGCGAGATGAGCCTGGTGGGACCGCGGCCGGAGATGCCCTTCATCGTCGAGCGCTACGAGCCCTGGCAGCGGCGGCGGCTGGACGCCAAGCCGGGGCTGACGGGACTGTGGCAGATCATGGGCCGCAAGGACCTGCCGCTGGCGGACAACATCGAGTACGACTTCTACTACCTGCGCCACCAGGGGCTACTGCTGGACCTGGAGATACTACTGAGGACCCTACCGGCCGTGCTGCTGGGCCGCGGGGCGTACTGACCGCGACGGGCCCGGCGGACGGAGGCCCGAACGGCCCTGCTCCCGGTGGAGGAGGATAGGGGGCAGGTCGGCGGGAACAGCAGCCTCCGGCTGGTGAGGTCCCCCGGGGCCGGTAGCGGGAGGTCGGCAGGTCCGGTGGCCACACAAGAGGGTGATACGAGTGACGAACAACGCGCGTATCCTGACGGTCCTGGCCGTGCTGGTGGCGGTTGTCCCGGCGACGGCCCAGACGGGCTTGCGCAGGCAGCTCCTGGACAACGGCGGCTTCGAGCAGGGGCTGACGGCCTGGCAGCCGGATCCCGGGCACCAGCTTGTGCAAGACCCCGAGCAGGCTCACAGCGGGAACAACTGCCTGACGGGCGAGGTGACGAAGGACAGTGACGCGCGGATCCTCAAGCGCGAGGTGGAGCTGCGGGCGGGCAAGCTGTATGAGTTCACGGTGTGGGCCCGGGCCACCAACAGGACGAAGCTCGTGCTGTGGATCGAGACGGGCGGGGAGCGGCAGATGGTGTCGGCGTGGCAGAACGTGCCCGCGAAGTGGACGGCCTACTCGGCGCCGATGTCGGCCCCGGCGGGGCGAGTGGTGCTGGAGATCGTGGCGCCGTCGTCGCACGGGGCGCCCGCGGGCCAGATGTGGATTGATGACGTCGCGCTGTTCGAGTACGACCTGCCCGCGAGCAGCGAGGTCTCGGGGGGCGTGGGGTTCAACGACTGCCCGGCGATGGTGTGCACGCGGGATGGGTCGGCCTGGTTCGCCTGGGTCTCCTTCCGGGACGGCAAGGACACTCTGCAGGTCGCTCGGGCCGCCGTGAAGGGCGATGAGGTGACGCCGACGGGCACGTGGCAGGTCGCGACGGGGTCGGACGCGTACCTTCTGGACCCCACTCTCGCCACCGACGGCGAGGCGGTGTGGCTGGCCTATGCGGCGGAGAGGTCCGGGAACTGGGACGTATACGCGGCGCGGCTTCGGGCGGCGGGCCCGGAGGCGCCGGTGCAGGTATCGAGGGACCCGACGGTGGATGTCAAGCCCGCCTGCGCGGTGCAGGGGGGGAAGGTATGGGTGGCGTGGGAGAGCAACCGGGACGACGCCTGGCGGCGGATCTACCTGAGCAGGATCGAGGGGGGTCGGCCCACCGAGGCCCAGGGGATATCGCCGCGGGGATGCAGCAGTTACGCGCCCTCGCTGGCCGTGGTGGGAGGGGCGCCCTATGTTGTGTGGACCAGCTTCCGGGAGAACAACTTCGACCTGTACGCCTACGACGGCAGCGCACAGCGGCCCGGCGAGAGCCGAGTGACAACCGCGCCGACCGTGGACCGGGAGCCGCGCGTGGTGACGGCCGGTGACGGCGTATGGCTGGCCTGGGACAATGCCAACTCGACGACCTACCACGTGGGCGCGGCGAGGGCGAAGCGCGTGCAGGTGGCCCGGGTGACGCCGGCCGGGCTCAGGAGCCCGCTGGGGCTGGCAGGCACGGTGCTGGGCCAGACGGCGGAGCTGGCTGACCTGGGCCTGGACGCCCAGGGGCGCCTGTGGGTAGTGGCGCGCGTGCCGCGCGGGAAGAACGCCGGCTGGGACGTGCTGGGGTGGTGTTACAGCGGGGACGAGTGGTCGGAGAAGCTGCGCGTGGCGTCGAGGAAGGGCCTGGCGCGGCGGCCCCAGGTGGGCTTCGCCGCCGGTCGCGTGCTCGTCTGCTACCAGGGCGACGACATTCCCAACGCTTGGCCGACGGTTGAGGCGGCCGCCACGGCCACCAGTGGGGTCTACGTAGCCGCGCTGGAGCCCGTCTCGGCGCCCGAGCCCAGGTCGCTGGCCCTGGGGCCCTACGAGGCGCCCGAGGAGGAGTTCGAGGCGGCGGCCCTGCGGGTGGCTCGGGGCGAGGACCGTCCCCGGCACAGCATCAGCTACCAGGGCCAGACACTGAACCTGTACTTCGGCGACCTGCACGAGCACACGGACATCTCGGTGTGCAACCGCACGGGCGACCAGACTCAGGACCAGAGCTACCAGAGCATCCGGGATATCGGGCGCGAAGACTTCGCGGCGCTGACCGACCACGGCTATAACTTCAACGATTACCTGTGGGACTACACGGCGAAGATGGCGCGATCGAACAACGACGAGGGGCGGTTCCTGACCTTCCTCGGCGAGGAGTGGACGTCGAGCTTTGAGAACTACACGGACGAGCACCCCTACGGCTACTACGGGCATCGCAACCTGATCCTCGAGGACCCCTACTACCCGAGGTGGTTCAATTCGCGGGACGCGAAGACGCCGGCCGAGGTGTGGGAGGTACTGCGGCAGGAGAAGGTGAGCTTCATCCATATCCCGCACCAGCTCGCGGATACGGGGAACGTGCCGACGGACTGGAAGTACGTGGACGAGGAAGCGCAGCCGGTAGCGGAGATCTTCCAGACGCGCGGCTCCTACGAGTATGAGGGAACGCCGAGGCAGGCGAAGAACGCGACGCCCAAGGGATGGTTCCTGCAGGACGCGTGGGCGCGGGGGATCGTCATCGGTGTGATTGCGGCGCCCGACCACGGCGGAGGCTACGGGAAGGCGGCCGTCTATGCCCCGGAGCTGTCCAGGAAGGCGATCCTGGAGGCTATCCGGGCCAGGCACACCTACGGCACGACGGCGGCGAAGATCCTCCTGGAGGTGCGGGTGAACGGGCGCCTCATGGGCGAGAAGATCCCGGCCGCCGGGGGCAAGCCCGTGCGCGTCGAGGTTCGGGCGAGCTGCCCGGGCGAGATTGCGCGGGTCGAGGTGTGCCGGAACAACCAGTTTATCTACGCGCCCGAGGTGACGGGCAAGGACTGCGACATCACCTTCGTGGATAACGACCCGCCCGCGGGGCCGTGCTACTACTACGTGCGGGTGATACAGAAGGACGAGGAGATTGCTTGGTCCTCGCCGGTATGGCTGGGCGAGGCCGGGCCTATCTGATAGCGGGCGTGGCAACCGGGGCCACGGCCTCGCACGAGGGTAAAGGCCCTCGAGGAGACCGTCTTGCGCGAGCCTGGCAGTCACTCTCCCTGGCGCGCTTTCCTCTACCCGGCGGTCGTCGCGGCGGCCTTGCTGCTGAGGTGGCTGGGCCCCTGGAAGGCCCTCGGCGGCGTGGACGCGGCCGCGCTGATCGCGCTCCTCGGCGGCTGGCGGATCTTCTACGTGGCGGTGGACCACCTGCTCAGGCGTCGGGTCTCCGGCGACCTGCCCGTGGCCATCGCCGCCATGGCCGCCATCGCCATCGGGGAGGATTTGGCCGCGGCCGAGGTCATCCTCATCATGCTCGTCGGCGAAGCCCTCGAGGAATTCGCCGTCGGTCGCACCCACGGCGCGATCCGCGCTTTGGCTGGCGTGATGCCGCGGACGGCCCGGGTCAGGGACGAGGATGGGGACCGCGAGGTGCCGGTGGAGGAGGTGCAGCCGGGGAGCCTGGTCGTCGTGCGGCCGGGCGAGAGGATCCCGGTGGACGGGGAGGTGGTGGCGGGCGCGGCGGACGTGGATGAGAGCGCCTTCACGGGCGAGCCGATGCCGGTGCCCAAGCGGGCCGGAAGCCGGGTGCTCACCGGGACCGTGAGCCTCTCCGGGGCGCTGACGGTGCGCGCGGAGAGCGTGGGCGAGGATACGACGCTGAGCCGCATCATCCACGTGATGCAGCACGCCGAGGATGCGAGGGCGCCCGCGGAGAGGCGCGCGGACCGGTACGCGACGTACTTCGTCCCCATCGTGCTGGCCGTCGCGGTGGCCGTATACCTGGTGACGAGGAACGCGACGAACGCGATCGCGGTGCTGGTCGTGGCGTGTCCCTGCTCGCTGGTGCTGGCCGCGCCGACGGCGGTGGTGGCGGGGATCGGGCGGCTGGCCCGGGAAGGGGTGCTGGTGAAGAGCGGGGCGTCGCTCGAGGCTGCGGGGCGGACCGACTGCGTGGTCTTCGACAAGACGGGGACGCTGACGACGGGGCGGCCGGCGCTGGCCGGGATCCAGGTTTTCGGCGTCAGCGAGGACGAGGCGCTGGGGCTGGCGGCGGCGGCGGGGTCACTGTCGGAGCATCCGGCCTCGCGCGCTCTGGTGGAGGAGGCGGCTTCGCGGGGGTTGAGGCCGGCGCCGCCGGAGGACTTCAAGGCGCTGCCGGGGCTCGGAGTGTCCGCGGTGGTCGAGGGGCGACGCGTCCTGCTCGGGCGCGAGGACCTGCTGGCTCAGGAAG
>CAZSOQ010000238.1:0-8023 GCA_964608495.1 uncultured Armatimonadia bacterium
CTGGAATGGACAGCGGCCGCGCCCAATCCGCCACGGCCTACGCCACCGCCCGGACGTCCAGGCCGCTCCCGAGGTGTCGCCCTTGATGACGACGGCTGTCCTGACCATCGCACTGGTAATCCTCCTCGTCCCCGCGCTGGCTGATGCGCCGGTCCCGCTCTCGGTGGCGGGCCGCGATTACGTCTTCGACCCCGACACCGGGCTCCTTGCCCTCCGCGCGGGCGACGTCGAGGCGCTCCTGCTCCGCGGTGTGGGACCGGTATGGGAGGTGGACGGCGCAGAGCATTCCTGCGCTGACACCCAGGTCCGCCTGATCGAGGCCGTCCCGGGCGAGAACACCGTGCGCTGCCGTTACTCCGCGGTGCCCGGGGACGTGACGTGGCAGCTCCTCCTGCGCCCGGGACCCCTCGACGGCGAGCCCGACCGCCTGCTTTTCCTTCTCACCTCCGACGATCCCCGCATCACCGGCGCCGCTGCGGGCGTCGTCGTGATGGGCGGGCCGTGGACGGGCCTGGACCTCAGCCAGTACCAGCTCGCCCACGGCCAGACCGGTTGGCCGAAGACCTACTTCCTGCGCGATCGCGACCTCTTCCTCTGCGCCTACTGGGACTGGGAGGTGTCCGGCGCCAGCGGCCCCGACTGGCCGACCGAGCAGTGCGAGCCGCGCCAGGGCGAGGGGCCCTTCGTCCCGGCCGCGACCATGAGGTACGCCCCCTACGAGAACGGCAAGCGCGAGCCCCTACGCGAGAGCCTCAACCTTCGCGTGGCTCAGCGGCTCTGGGATGCCGCGCTGCCTTCCCTCTGCCGGCCCAGCGAGTACCGGCGGGAGATGGCGGACATGGTGTACCTGGATCTATGGGGCGCCGAGCCGGCCGACCACATGCTGCACACTCTGTCCGTCCTCGACCGCCTCGCCGGGCCACACGTGCGCTTCCTGACGATTCTGCAGAATTGGCAGGCGGGGGGGTTCGACTCCCTCCTGCCCGACAGCGTCTGGCTGCCCGACTACCCGCCCAATCCGGCCGTGGGCGCCGTCGAGGACCTGCGGGCCGTCGCCGGCGCGGGCAATCGCCTGGGGCGCCTGGGCTTTCGCACCAACTACGTCCTCCTGCGCCGCAACTCGCCCAGCTTCCGGCGCGGGCTGGCCGACTTCGCCCTCGGCGCCGACGGCAAGCCCGGGTGGCACACTGCGCCGGCCGACTGGCAGACCGTGGCGGCCCGCCAGGAACAGGAGATTGCGGGCCTCTGGCACCCATCGGCGGCCTTCACGGACCAGATCACCTCTGGCGGAGGGCCCTGGGCATGGCTCGACTTCCGCGGTGCGCCCGGCGGTCACGGCTCTCTCTCCGGCGCGCTTAGGGCCCAGCGCGCCCTGGCTCGGCTCATCAAGGACGCCCACAACGGCCCCGTCGGGTCCGAAACGCTCAACCACCAGGACCTGATCGGCTACTACTTCGACTTCGGCGACTTCGGGATCATGGACGGCCACCACCGCCTCTTCCCGCCCGACTACAAGCTCCGCCGCCTGCAGGAGGCAACCGTCAGCTACGGCTGCGGCCTCCCGTACCGCTTCCTCGAGTTGCCGCCTTTCAAGCTCTTCCACAGCAACCGGCTGGACCTGTGGTCCGACCCGGCCCTGATGGACGATTACCGCTGCTGTGAGGTCATGCTGGGTAACGCGGCCTACCTCTCCTGGCGCTCGCCCTGGCAGTGGGCGCTCACCGAGTGCCTGCTGGTCGGCCGTCTGCAGCGCCACTACGCCCTCGTGCCCGTGGTCGCCGTCGACTACCGCGTCGGCGACGCCTGGCGCGCCCTCGAGGACCTGGTTCGCGAGGGGTTCACGCCCCAGACGCGCCCGTGGAACCAGAAACAGGCCGAGTTCGGCCGCGTCCGCGCGCGCTACGCCAACGGGCTCACCGTGATCGTCAACCGACTCCCCGAGGATTCCGCCGTCGAGACCCCGGCCGGCAGCCTGGACCTGCCCCAGTACGGGTGGGTGGCTTTCATGCCCGACGGAGCGCCCATCGCCTATTCGGCCTACCGGCCGGGCACGCGAGACAGGGTGGATTACCTGGACGAGGGACCCTCCGGCCTGCGCTTCCTGAATCCCAGGGGCCGGCGCATCGAGGGTAGCAGGCGCCTTCGCCTGTGGAGCCAGGGCAGGCTGGTATGGAGCGTGGACCCGGATCAGGGCATGGCTTACCTCGACGGGCAAGAGGTGCCGCTGGACTCGCCCGCGCCCGAGCCGCTGACGGACCTGCGGCTCGACTTCGGCTCCGGGCTGGCCGGCTGGCGCCCTCTGGCCGGGATTCTGCGCGTCGAATCGACCGGCGAGGCCACGTTTCTGACCCTTTGCGACCCCGATCCGCAGCTCTACTCCCCGCCTTTGGCCCTCGAAGGGCGGGCCGGCGACGTCCTCGAGCTCACCATGTCCGCTGGCGCGGGCGAGTTGGGGCAGTTGTACTTCGCGACGCCGGAGGACGGAATCAGCGAGCGACAGGTGATTCGCTTCCCCCTGCAGCCCGACGGCGCCCCGCACACCCTGGCCCTCCCCGTCGGAAGCCACGAGCGCTGGGTGGGCGCGCGAATCACGCTCCTGCGGCTGGACCCGGTCCACGGGCCGGAGCAGGGCACCGTGGAGCTCCATTCCTTGCGCCTGAAGCGTGCCGGAGAAGGGGGCTAAGGGGCCCCCCGAGGGCCTACTACCGCCGGTCTAGGGGCCCGCGAAGACGCCCTGGAGGCGCGATCGGACGCCGCCACCGCCCCGCCGCCGAAACCTGGGGACTCCGACAGGCGCTATCTATGGTACAATACAGAGGCGCGGGTACGGCCGCCTCTCCCGGCCGGGGAGGGGCGAAGCCGGGGCGATCGCGGGGGCAGCGCCAGGAGGAGAGGTCATGTCACCGGGTGTAGCTTGGCTGGTCGTGGCGATAATCCTGCTCATCATGGAGGTCTTCACGACCACCTTTTTCATCTTGTGGGTGGCCGTTGCCGCATTCATCGCCGGAATATTCGCATTCTTCTCGCCAACATGGCTGCCCTGGGTTATCTTCGTCGTAGTGTCCGCCGTCCTCCTCTGGGTCACCCGTCCCCTCGCGCGCCGGCTTCACGAGAAGCTCCCGGTGCGCACCAACGTGGACGCCCTGGTCGGGCAGGCGGCCTTCGTGGTCGAGACCATTGACCCCGTGGCCAACACCGGGCGGGTCCGTGTGGGATCCGACGAATGGCGCGCGCGGGCCGATCAGGTCATCGAGGTAGGCGGGCGCGTGCAGGTGGAGTCCATCTCCGGCACCACGCTCAGCGTCACGCCTCTCAAGCCGGAGCAGTAGCAGCCGTGGGCCCAAACCTCAAGGGGAGGAAGGTGGCAAGACATGATCACGTTGCTCATTCTGCTGGGCGTGCTGGCGCTCATCGTCGTCGCCAAGTCCGTCTACATCGTCCGCCAGTACGAGCGTGGCGTCATCGAGACCTTTGGCCGGTACACGCGGACGGCCCAACCCGGGCTGACGCTCATCTTCCCCTTCGTCCAGTCGCTGATCCGTGTTGACGTCCGCGAGACGGTCCTGGACGTCGCCCCCCAGGAGGTCATCACGGAAGACAACGCCATGGTGACCGTGGACGCCGTCGTGTACTACGAGGTGACAGACCCGGTCAAGCGCACCTACAACGTCACCGACTTCCGGGTAGCCGCGATCAAGCTCGCCCAGACCAACCTGCGTAACATCGTGGGTGACATGGAGCTGGACGAGGCCCTCACCTCCCGCGAGGTCATCAACACCCAGCTCCGCCAGGTCCTGGACGACGCGACCGACAAGTGGGGCGTCCGGGTCACGCGCGTCGAGCTGCAGGCCATCGAGCCCCCGCGGGACATCGTGGAGGCCATGAGCCGCCAGATGAAGGCCGAGCGAGACAAGCGCGCGGCGATCCTTGAGGCCGAGGGTATGCGCCAGGCGGCGATCCTCTCCGCCGAGGGTGAGAAGCAGGCCCGCGTGCTGTCCGCCGAGGGCGAGGCCGAGGCGATCCGGAAGGTAGCCGACGCCCAGCGGTACCGGGAGATTGCGGTGGCCGAGGGGCAGGCCCAGGCCATCATGACCGTCTTCGCCGGCATCCACGAGGGGGGGCCCACCCACGACCTTCTCGCGTACAAGTACCTTGAGGCCCTCCAGGCCATCGCCAACGGCCAGGCGACCAAGGTCTTCCTGCCGCTGGAGGCGACCGGGATGCTGGCCGGCATAGCCGCGGCGGGCATGGCCTTCCGCGAGAGCGCGGAGGGCGCGTCGCCCCAGCAGCCCGCTGGCTAGCCGACGCCGCGAGGGTCTTGGGCCGCACGCGCTCCAGGAGCGACGCCGATGCGGCAAGCCCTGCTCGTCATTGACATGCTCAGGGACTCCCTCCGGCCCCAGGGCCCTCTGTACTGCGGCCCCGGTGCCGAGGCGCTGGTCCCCGCCCTCGCCGACCGCCTGGCTCAGGCCCGTGCCGCCGGCGAGCGGGTCATCTACCTGTGCCACAGTCACCGGCCCGCCGGCCCGGAGTCCGCCCTGTGGCCCCCTCCACTGCCTTGCGGGGTCGTGGGGCGCCCGGCTCACCGAGGAGCTAGCTCCCGCCGGCGGAGACGTCGTGATCCCGACGCGCCGCCCCAGCGGCTTCTTCGGCACGGACCTACTGCTTCACCTTCTGCAGGGCAGGATCGAGCGCCTAGAGCTCTGCGGCGTCTGCACCGACGTCTGCGTGATGTACACCGCTGCGGACGCCCGCAGCCTGGCCTTCCCGGTGAGGGTCTCGGCGTCGCGGGTGGCGAGCTTCGATGAGGAGTCGCACCGCTGGGGGCTCAAGCAGCTCAGGGATGCACTGGGGTGCGGGCTAGTGGACTAGTCGCGGCAGGGATGCCCGACGGTGAGCGGGCCGGCCGGGCCCGGGTCGCCCGCGGGTCATCCCTGGCGTGGGGTGCCATCTATGGCGCGACGGTTGAAGAAGGACAACTTTGAGGGCTGCCTGGTAGCCCTGGCCCTGGGCGACAGCCTCGGGGCCACCATGGAGGGCTATCGCAGCCACGACCTGCTCGTAGCCTACCAGGAGGAGCGCTACGACCGCTGGCAGATGCAGGTTGCCCTCTGGACCGATGACACCGCGATGACGGTCGCCACGGCTCAGTCCGTGATCGCCTGCGCCGGCGTCAACGGTGAGGATATCGCGCGCCGCTACCTCGCCTGGTACCGCACTGGCGGCCGCGGCATAGGCCGAGCGACCTTGCGCTCGATGGAGCGCCTCCTCAATCGCGTCCCCTGGGACGAGGCGGGCGAGACCGGCCTGTGGTCCGCGGGCAGCGGCGTGGCCATGCGCATCGCCCCCATCGGCCTCTTCCACGCCCCCAATCTGCGCAATCTCCCCGACGACGTGCACGACTGCGGCATCATCACCCACCGCAGTGACGAGGCCGTCAACGCGGCCATCGCCGTCGCCTGGGTCATAGCCCGCGCGGCCGTGGGCGAGTTGAGGCTGGACTCCATGATCGCCAACCTGCTCGCCTATGTGCCTCCCTGCAAGGCGATGGACAGCATCGTCCGCGCCCAGGAGCTCGCGGCCGACGGCGTGCCTCCCACCAAGGCGCTCCCCGACCTCGGCCTCAGCGGATCGGCCTGGGAGACGGTGGCCTCGGCCTTCTACTGCTGGCTCAGGAACCCCGAGGACCTGGCCGACGTGCTCACCGTTGCGGTGCTGGGAGCCGGCGACGCGGACACCCGCGCGGCCGTGGCCGGATCCATGGCCGGCGCCTACCTCGGCTCCCAGGCCATACCCCAACGCTGGGCCCGACGGCTCGACGGCTACCGGGCCCTGGTGAACCTGAGCCACAGGCTCTACGAGACTACCCTCGAGGCCTGGCACGTGAAGGGAGACTGAGCGGCGTTGCATAGCACCGCCGCGCTGCCCCCGACCACGTCCGCCTCGGCCGACCGTGGCGGGCTGGCCCCCGCGGCGGAGTCCTGACCTGCTCTCCCTGGCGCTATGTCGCTACGCATCTCGACCGAATCTCCCTGTGCCGTGGTGCTGCCCCCGGCGGCGGCCCGCCCCGTGCGTTTCGCCGGCGAGCAGCTCCGCTACTACGCGGCCCTCCTCACCGGGGCGCGACCGGCCCTCGTCGAGGGCCCGGAGGGCGTCACGGGGCCCTGCCTGGCCCTGCGCGTCGAGGAGGGCCCGGCGGCCCCACGGCGCGCCCGGGGTGCTGACGCTGCCGTGCTGCGCGTCGGCGGCGATCGGGCCGAGCTGGCCGCCGCGACGCCCTTCGGGCTCCTGCACGGCGTCTACCGCCTGCTCGAGCGCTTCGGTGGCGCCTACTGGCTGAACCGCTGGGAGGCGGACGAGCCCCTGCCCCGACTGCCCTGCCTCGAGCTTCCCGACGGCGAGTGGCGCTGGGAGCCGCGGTTCTCGTGCCGCGCCTTCACGAACTACCCGACGATTGACGAGCAGACGCCCGACTTCGTGGACTGGATGGCCAAGCGCGGTTTCAACCACTACGTGGTCAATCCCGCCTTCCCCGACGTCTGGCAGCGCTGTGGTGAATTCCTCCGCGAGCCGCTCGCCCTGCGCGGCATGGGCCTCAGCCTCGACCACCACACGCTGCCCTTCTGGCTCCCGCCGGAGGAGCACTTCCAGGCCCATCCCGAGTACTTCGCCCTTCGCGACGGCGAGCGCCGCCCCGACGCCCAGCTCTGCACTTCCTCCCCGGACGTGGCCCGCGTGGTCGCCGAGCGTGTGATCGCCTTCCTCCGCGACAATCCGGACGTCACCGAGGTCGGCCTGTGGCCGCGCGACGGCTACGGCTGGTGCGAGTGTGAGGCCTGCTGCTCGCTCGAGCCCCAGGAGCCGAGCTGGTGGTCCGCGAGCCTGCCGCGCCGCACCGACACCTACCTGCGCTTCGTGAACGCCGTGGCCGAGCGCGTCGGCGAGGAGCTCCCGCGGGCGCGCCTGACCGCGCTGGCCTACGTCAACTACGTCGAGCCCCCGCGCCAGGTCCGCCCGCTGCCCAACGTGGTCGTCTACTTCGCGCCCTTCCAGCGCTGCCTGCTCCACTCTCTGGACGACCCCGACTGCGTCCGCCGCAATCCCGACTACACGAGGTTCCTGGGCCAGTGGCGCGACGCAACGCCCGGCGAGCTGCGCGTGTTCCTCTACGTCATGCAGATTGACACGCTGTCCCTGCCCTACCGGATCACGGACATGCTCCCCGCTCACTTCGACCTGCTGGCCAGCGTGGGCGTGGACGGGTGGATGATGGAGTACGTACCCGAGGAGTGGGCGACCTTCGCCGCCAACGCCTACGCGATCTCCCACCTGGCGTGGCAGGAGGAGGGCCGGGCAGAGGCCCGCCGGGGCGAGGACTTCCTGCGGCCCTACTACGCGGCGCTATACGGTCCGGCGGCCGAGGAGATGGCCGCCTACTTCCGCGCCCTGATAGACGACTTTGTGGACGGTGGGCCCTGCACGGGGCACTACGATCTGACCTACACGCGCCGCGCGACCCCGGGCCTGCTGCGCCGTGCGCTGGCCCATCTGGGACGCGCACGGCTCGAAGCGGCCGACGACCGGGCCGCCTGGCGCGCGGTGACGCGGGCGCAGATCGCGGCGGAGCTGCTCGTGCGGGTAGGCGAATGGCAGCGCGCCCTGGCCGCCCTCGACGAGGCCACCGACTTCGCGCGCCCGCGCCGCCGAAAGCTCTGCGACGAGGCGGCGGAGGCGGTCGTCCAGTGGGCCGAGGCGCACGCCGGCGACGGCGTCCTCCACGTGGGCAAGCTCCGCGCACGGCTCAGGGCTTAGCCCGGACTATCCACGAGCTGGGTATCGCAGGTACCAGCAGCCCTCGGGCGAGCGGTACCCAGAGCCCCCCGAGGCTTTCGCCTGTGTCCACCAAGCCTCGCGCTCGTCGCAGGCCGACACCAGGGAACCGCTTGGTGCAGCCGACGAAGTCGGCAGGCCAAGCGGCGACAGAGCTTTCTGGTGGAGGGGGTGCGGGGGAGGCCCCTCTTGG
>CAZSOQ010000239.1:0-7977 GCA_964608495.1 uncultured Armatimonadia bacterium
CCACAGCGAGTGGCCCTTGCCCGTGGACACGCGGAAGACGACGGCGGCGCCGCCGGGGAAGCTGAACACCACACGGTCGCCCGACCGGCGGACCTGGGTCGGCGACGCCAGGTCCCCGTTGACCTGGAGCCTGCAAAGCGGCTTGCCGGGCACCGCCAGGTTGCGCCCCGTGGCGTTGTCCAGCAGGGCCAGGACGCGCCCGGTATCGTCGAGGCGCAGCGTGGCCGTGTCCCACTTGACCTCGACGGCGGTGGTGGCGGCCGCGGCGGTGAGGCTCGCGGTGGCGAGAAGAAGCAGCATGGCGAAGGTGCCTCCTGGCGCTCAGGGATCCCGGCCCGGACCAGAACCCCAGGCCGTGGGCTGACGGCCGGGTCTGCGGGCTAGTGCTTGGTCGCGCGGCAGAATTCGGCCAGGGCCAGCGCGACCCGCCGGCCATAGGCCCGGTACCGGCGCGGCGAGGCCCACCGGCCCGCACGCGTGCCGTGGTAGGTGGTCTCCACACACAGGGACGTGCACCCGTTGTCCTGGGCCTCGCGCGTGCAGGACATGCGCCGGTGGTCGCCCCAGTCCGGGGGCGTGGGGAAGCAGTCGCGCGAGGAGAGGTCGAAGTCCGGGACCTGGTGGCTCTGGAGAAGCCGCGCCAGGCGCCGCTGCAGGCGCGCGGTGCGCGTCGAGACCAGGTCGGGCGGAGGCCAGACGAGCATGTTGGGGTCGGCGATCCAGGGCGCGTGAAGGTCCAGGAAAACGCGGTAGCGGTGGACCCGGGCCAGGTCGGCCAGCAGTGGGCGCAGGGCCCTGATCTGCGGGCGGGCCGGCTTGAGCCAGTCGCGGTTGTAGTCCACGGGCTTCTCGTCCTTGCCGTAGCCCCCCTCGGCCACATTGTCCACATCCACGGCGGGAACCACAACCACCAGCGCCCGGGCGCGGGCCCATCGCCCCACTGCCCCCTCGCCCGTGAGGGCCTCCATCATCCCCTCCAGCACGAAGCTGCCCGGAGACTCGCCCGCGTGCTGGCGGGCGACCACGGCTATCAGGTCGCGGCCCCCGTCCTCGGGGTCGCCCACGGTGACCAGGGGCACGGCCCGCCCGCCGGCGCTGGTGCAGAGCTCGGCGACGCTGACACCCGGTCGGCGGGACCAGGCCCGGCAGGCGCGCAGGACGTCGGTGTAGACGTAGGGGTAGCAGAAGGCCACGCGGGCCCGTCGCGCGCCGGCAGGGAACCGGCGGTCGAAGGTGGCCGTGTCGGCGGACGGGTCCAGGCGGGCGTGGCCGAGACGGCGCCAGGGGCCCCCATCCACGCTGGCGACCGGGCGCACCCGGGGGTCGGCGTAGCTAGCCAGGCCGCCGGCGCGCGTGCTGACGTGCTCGAGGACCAGCCGGACCCGCCGGCCGGCGATGCCGCGCAGCTCGACGTGCCACCACAGTGAGAGCCGACTCCTACGCGGCTCGGCGGCGAAATGGACCTCGTCGCCCTCGAGGGCCAACAACTCGCCGTTGCCGCCCTCGAAGTCCGATCGGAAGCCGAGAGCCATTGCGGTGCCTTCCCTGGACCGGATTCCTGTCCGCGGGCCGGGCAGCCCACGCGGCGCCCGCCTGCCCTCCCCGGCCCCCGGAGCCACCCGGGAGCCGCCCGACTCCTGGGCCGCCTAGCCCTGGCGCCCTTCCCTCAGGAAGGCCATCGCCGCCGCGGCCACCGCCTGGCCGTGCTGGCGGTAGCGCAGGGGCGAGGCCACGCGGCCGTCGCGCGTGAGGTGATAGGTCGTCTCCAGGCTGGCAAGAGCGCAGCCGTGCTCGCGGGCCTGGGCGATGACGGAGACCCCCTCCTCGTGGACGCAGACGTAGCTGTCCTCGGGGTGGAAGTCGAACCAAGCGGACTGGTGCTCAGCGAGAAGCTCCTGGAAGCGCCGCTGACCGCCACGGGCGGGCTCGGGCAGGGCCTCGTCGGCGGCCAGGCAGAGGAAGTTGCCCTCGTGCGCGCAGGGAGCGTGGAAGTCCAGGAACAGACGGTAGCGGTGGCGCTGGGCCAGGTCGGCGATCAGCGCCCGGGCGGCCCGCACCTGCGGCCAGCGGCTCTCGCCGGCCCAGTCGCGGTTGAGGTCCACGGGGGGCTGCCACTTGCCGAAGCCGCCCTCCGCGACGCTGTCCACGTCCATGGCGGGGACGACGAGGAGCAGGCCGTGTTCGCGCAGCCAGCGGCCACAATCGCCGGGCGCCAGGAAGGCCTCGACGAAGCCCTCAAGGGTGAAGCTCCCGGGCGTCTCGCCCGCGTGATGGCGCGCGGTCGCCACGATCATCTCGCGCCCGGAAGCGTCGGCGTCGCCGAAGAGCAGCGCCGGGACGTCGCGCCCGGCCGGGCTGGGGCCGAGGCTGGTCAGGCAGGCCCCGAGCTTGGCCCAGCCCCGGGCGACGCGCAGGGCGTCGGAGTACCCGTAGGGGTAGCAGAAGGCCAGGCGGGCGTAGTCGGCCTCGCGCGGGAAGCGGAAGGTGAAGCTCCAGTTGCCCGCGTTCTCGTCCACCTGGCCCGGAGGCAGGCGGTGCCAGTCCTTGGTGCCCAGGTTCACGAGGGGCGAGACCCGGGCCAGGCTCGACAGGCCGCCCATCACCTCCGCGGCGTTGTCGAGCACGAAGGTCAGCTCCCGGGCCGCCACGCCGTCGAGCCGGAAATGCCACCACAGGATCCAGGCCTCGCGCTTGCTCTCGGCGCCGAAGTGAAGCCGATCGCCGTCGAGCGCCAGGAATCGCCCGTTGCCCGTCTCGAAGTCCGAGGAGAACTGGATCGCCATCGGCGCCACCTGCGCTGCCCGAATGCCCGGCCGGCTCGCCCCATGGATTCCGGGTGGGCAATTGGCCGACCGGGGTCCCGATTCCTGCCCGGTGGTGAGAGGCGGTGCCGCGGGCCTCGGCCTCAAGGCGTGCTAGCGGTGCGTTGCCCCGTTAGTGGCGCGCCGGCGGCTCAAGAGCGCCGTCGCCGGCCCCGAAATAGACCTTGGCAGTCCCGCAGGACCTGGGGCGATGCGACCGTCCCGCCCGTCACCGCCGTCGCCGGGAGGCCGCCAGATGAGCGAACTCGACCCGAACCAGGCTCGCGGGCCCGGCAGCGTGCCCGGCGCACGGCCCCAGCCGCCAGCTGCGGCCCTGGAGCCACTGCGCTACGTGCAGGACAACCTGGCGGTCGTGAGGCGCGTGCTGGACAGGCTGGGCGGTCTGCTGCCGCCGCAGATCTGCGAGGACGACCTGGCGGCCCAGTTGGTGCTGAAGCTCGTCGAGCACGCTGCGGCAGAGACGCCGGCGGCGGCGCTGGAGGAAGGTCTGTGGCGCGAGGCGCTGGCGTGCCTGCGGGATCACCCGCTGATGCAGGCCGCGGCCCGCTGGCTGGACCAGCCTCCGGACGAGGACGACAGCCCCGAGGCCCTGCGGGAAGCGGCGCTGGCGCTGACGGTGTTCGCGGACCGGTGGCTGCCCGACGAGACGTCGGAGGACGAGGAGCTGCTGGCGTGGGCGCTGTCGCGGCTGGGGACCTACGAGCGGCTGGCCATGGCCCTGTTCTTCTACGACGGTCTCACCTTGCCCGAGATCGGCGAGGTGCTGGACCTACCCCCCGATGAGGTGGCGGCGCTCTACGGCCTGGCGCTGCGGCAATTGCGGTGGAACCTGGCGCTGGCGGCACTGGAGAGGAAGGCGGCCTAAGGGCAGGCAGACGATGGGTCCGGCGGCCGGGCCAGGGCTAGCCCGCCGGCCACACCTCGTCGAGGACGGGCATTTCCCCCAAGCCTCGCACGTAGACCGGCGAGCCGCACAGCAGCAGCTTCGCCCGCCCCTGGGTGGGCGGGACCTCGCGGCTGTTGCCCAGGATGTCGGTCACCGTCACGGTGCGGGCGGCGGGCAGGTCCACCTCGACGGGTGCCTTCCAGCGCTCCAGCCAGGGCTCGGCCGGGGCCCGATGCTTGTCCTTGAAGTTCTCGGGCGGCCACCAGCCCCAGGTCGCACTCGTGCCTCTCGCGGTAGCTCCACAGGACATCCAGGAAGCCGCCATCGGCGTCCTGGAACCGTACCCCGTACAGGTCGTCCGCGCCCAGGTCCAGGCGGCCCAGGCAGCGCTTGCCCTCAAGCTGCTCGGTCATGGCGCCGTAGGCAACGTACTGGGGCTTGGGGCTCAGGTCCGTGTAGACCACGCCGTAGCTGAACTCACCGTCGTCGGGGCGCGGAGCCGAGGAAAACCAGGTGCCGTCCTGGAAGCGGTACCACTCGATCACCCGTACGCCCAGGGCCAGGGCCAAGCAGTGCTCGCGCACGAGGTAGTCGGCGGCCATGCGTACGTCGAGCCACGTGCGCGTGGGTCCGCTGGGCGAGTAGGCCTCGGTGATCCACACCTCGGGGCGGCGATCCGGGCCGAGGGCCTCGACCCCGCCGAAGGCGCGGGCCATCTGCGGGCGGAAGACCCAGCCGTCCCAGCCTTCCCAGAACTCGGGCGCGCGGGGATGGTGGCCGGGATGGACGGAGAGGATGTCGAGGTACTGCAGACCGCCCGCCTGGAGGAAGCCCTGCCACCAGTCGCGGGCAACACCGCCCAGGCCCATGTTCATGACCCTGCCCTCGGGGAAGACGCGGCGCATGACGTCGAACTGGTGGCGGAGGAGCAAGTTAACATAAGCGTCGGGCTTGGTCGAGAAGTTGTATTCGTTCCCCACCTCGATGTAGCGGGACAGGAACTTGTACTGCTCCAGGGACGCGGCGAAGGCCTCTCGGAAAGCCAGCGCCTCGTCCTCAGTCGTGGGCATCGGGTAGCCGCACTGGACGTGGGGGTGGATACCATGGCTCTCAAGGGCCTGCAGGTCATCGCGGCTGCGCTGCACGGCCTGCGGGTCCACCTCGTCACGCACGGGGAAGCCGAAGCCCCGGATCCAGTGGACACCGATCCGGGCGCAGAGGGCGAGAACCGTGGCGAGATCGGGCTGGTCGGGGTAGCGGGCGGGATTGGCGGTGATCTGCGCCATGCCGAAGGGCGACGATTCGTCTACGGCGGGCGCGGGGCGCTCGGGCAGGACGGCGAGCGTGGTACGCAGGGCGCGCTCGCCCCCCTGCCAGGCGAGGCGGCCGGCCAGGAAGTAGATGCCGCGGCGGGCGCGGGTTCGCTCGGGCACGAGGCGCAGACGGGTCTCGGCCAGGCCGGCCAGGCGGACGGGCTCGTTGCCTGAGGCAAGGCGTCGTCCGTAGTAGTCCCACAGCTCCCAGGTGAGGCGGCCCTGCTGCTCACGGGGAGCGACGTTGGCCACGCGGGCCTCCAGGGTCAGCTCCTCGCCGGGGGCGAAGAGACTCGCGGCCCGGGCCGGGGCGGGCTCTCGTCCGGTCGTGAGGGCCACGCCGAAGGGCTCGTCGCGGGCCGCGGCCAGCAGGTCCTCGTCGCGGGCCTCAGGCGGTGCGACGAGGATCTCGAGGGTGGCGCGGGCCTGCTGGGGCGCCGTGGCGGGGATGCGCAGGCGGTGGAAGGGCACGCGGCCCAGATTGCGCTCGTAGAACCAGTCGGGGTCGTACCAGTCGGCGAGGACGACGAGGCGGAGGTCGCCCAGCGTGGCGTCGCGGAGCTGGCGGTCCAGGTCGGGGTAGGGCGTGTCGCCGGCCACTTCCCAGTCGCGGGCGCCCGTCGGGCTGACCCAGCGCAGCAAGGGGCGGGTGCGGGCGGCTGAGGGCTGCTCGGCCAGGTCGAAGCGCACCCCGTCCGTCCAGCCGAAGAAGGGCCGCTCCTCGCCGGTGTAGGACACGCGCCATTCGAGGCGGAGGCAGCGATCGCCCAGGAGACGGGCGTCGGCCTCGACCGTGGCGTCGGCGGAGGAGGGTCCCTCGAGGGCGAAGGACAGGTGCCAGGCGTTCTCGCCACGGGGCTCCGCCGAGGCCACGCGAAGGGTCTGGAAGGCCGGCCGGCCCTCGGCCCAGTGGGCCGCGTAAGACAGGCCACGCAGTACCAGGACGGCCCGGTCCGCCACGCGGGCCGAGAGGGTCAGCTTCTCGGGGTCGAAGGCCAAGGGCTGGGGCGGTGCTACCGCTGAGCAGAGAGCCAGGAGCGCGGTGAGGCAGTGCATGTCGGATTCTCCCTGGGGAGCCGCGCGGGGCGGCGGGCGCCGTCGGCCGGGGAGTCTCTTCGCCGGTCTCGGGACGGGTCCTTGGGGTACGGGAGGGACACACGGGAGCGGGGGACGATTTGCGCTAAAGTTTGGCGGGGAAGTGCCGAGTACTAGAAGGGGAGCGGCGGTGGTGCTCTTGCCGTGCTAGGGCACACCGCAGACTACTTCGCGCCAGGGGCCGCACAGGCGGCGGCAGAGGGCAATGACTGAAGACACGGCGGTGGGAATCTCACACCCGGCGGGCCTGGGACTGCTGGAAGATGCAGCTTCGCTGGCCGTGGGTCGGCACGGCGAAGGGGCAGTGTTCCGGCGCGTGGCGGAGTTTGCGGCCCGGTGCCTCCCGGCGGAGGTGGCGGTGGTCCTGCGTTGTGATGCCTTCGGCGGGACTTGCCAGGTGCTCGCGGCCCACCCCCCCTCGATACACCGGCTGCTCGCGGGACTGGCCCTGCCGGCCGGCGACGCGTTGAGGGAAGTGGCTGCGCGGGAGGTGTCGGTAGCGCTGAACGACGACCTCCTCGAGGCCTGGGGGGGCCTGTTGCGGCTGCTGGCGGACGAGGGGATGCGCGCCACCGCAGGCGTGCGGATCTGGTCGTCCGGCGACCGGCCGGTGCTGCTGTGGGCTGCCAGCGCTCGGCCCTTTTCCGCGGCGCAACTGGGGGAGCTGAAGCGCGTTGCGCTGACGATCCAGTCGGTGCTGGGCCGGTGGGAGACGCTGAGGGACGCGCAGGGCAGCGAGCCGGGAGAGCCCGAGGACACGCCGCCGGAGGACGTGACAGCCCACTCGCGCGAGGTCTGGGACGCTCTGGCGGCCCTGACTCACCTGTACGGCTCCCTGTCCCACGACCTGAACAACGCCCTGGCGGTCATCATCGGGCATTGCCAGCTCCTCCTCGAGGAGCTGGGGAGGGACACGCCGGCAGCGGACCGGGACGACGCCGCGGCGACGGATTGGGGGCCGCAGGCCGGGCGGAGCCCGCAGCCGGTGGGCGACCGGCGGGAGCGGGTGCGGGAGATCATGGAGCGGGCACTGAGGCTGGTCGGCACGGCGCGCGCGCTGCAGGAATGCGCAGCCGGGCGGCCGGTCGAGCCCCTGCAGACGGTGGACCTGGGGGACGTGGCGGGCGAGGCGGTGAGTATCACTTCCTGCGTGTGGGGTACGGAGGCGCGGCTGCGCGGGTGCCCGATATCCCTGCGGTGCGAGCGGGAAGGGCCGGCGCCGATCCGCGGCGTGCCGGCGCAGGTCAAGCGCGCTCTGGTGCACCTGATCTTCAACGCGATACAGGCCATGCCGCCGGGGGGCGGCAACATCCGGGTGCGGGTGCGGCGCGAGGGAAGGGCTGCGGCGCACCAGGTGATCTGCGAGGTGGCAGACGACGGCGTGGGTATGGGGCCGGAAGTCGTGACTCAGGCTCGGAAGCCCTTCTTCACCACGCGGCCGGGCATCTGCGCCGGCCTGGGCCTGAGCCTGGCGGAGGCCATCGCCCGTCAGCACGGGGGCAGCCTGGAGCTCAGCAGCGAGGAGGGGCGGGGGTCGCTGATCACCATCCGCCTGCCGGAGGCGCCACACGCGCGCGAAGCCCCGGCGAGGACCCGCCAACCAAAGCGCGCAGAAAGCGCGGTTGCTCCCGGCTAGACCCCACCCCCAGGGCCACACCCCGCAGTTCCCGACCGGATCCCCCCGCAGCGACTCGAAGGCGGCTATCCGGGGTACAGAGGGATGACGACCGGCTGGGACTGTCCTCCGGCGTGGTCGGCCCGCACGTGCAGGTTGTAGACGAGGGGCGTGTCCTCGCCGATGTAGATGCGCGGGGTGGCGACGCGGAAATGGAAGCTGCCGTCGGGCTCGGTCTTGTGGCGG
>CAZSOQ010000240.1:0-7966 GCA_964608495.1 uncultured Armatimonadia bacterium
CCGTAGAAGCGCAGCAGCTCGGTGGCGTTGAGGTGGTCGTAGAAGTAGGGGCCCTCCGGCAGGAACCCTATGCGCTCCTTGTACGCGGGGTGCCCTATGGGGAACCCCAGGACCTCGGCGGAGCCGCGCGTGGGGAACACCAGGCCCAGAAGGAGCTTGAGGGTCGTGGTCTTGCCGGAGCCGTTGGGGCCGACGAGGCCGAAGATCCGCCCCTCCTCGACCTCGAGGGTCAGGTCCTCGACTCCGACCTGCTTGCGTCCCCATTCGAGTTCGTACACTTTGGTCAAGCCTACCGTTCGGATAGCCAGAGCTATGGCCGGTCACCTCCTGCCGCCGCAGTTGTGGTGGGCTGCGCCACCCACAAAGGCAAAGCCGCACATGCATGGACTCTCGGGCTCTTGGCGCCCGCCCGCCCAGCCTGCGCCGCCAGCGTCCGGCATGTTGCGGAACAGGAACGACAGCGATTCGTACCTCGGTGAATGTAAACGCGCGTGGCCGGGCCTTGCGTTCCCGGCGCGTCATTCTACATGCGCAGCCGCGGCCTGCCAACTTCCCCGCGGCTCATCGCCCTACCAGCGCGCTCTACCCCGAGTGCCAGGCCACCGTCGTCCAGCTCAGCCGCTGGTACGCCAGCCCCGCCGCGGGCGTGTCCGCGCCCTGGACCTGCCCGAAGCTCCAGGACTTGGCGGACGGCAGACCCTCGGGCTGACGTGGAGGCGGCCAGCCCCAGACCGAGAGCACCGGCCACGAGCCCTCCCTCGCTGACGTGTGCACGGCGAGGGCGCCGTCGCTGCCTTCGGCTTCGCGGGACAGGCCGAGGGTCCACGGCGAAGGCCGGCCCTCGGCGGGCACCAGGCGGGTCTGCTCGACGGGCCGGCCCGTGCGGATGAAGCTGAGGTAGTAGCTGAGGGCATCGCCGGCGCGCCCGATGCTGACCTTCTCGAGCGGCGCGAGGGCGGCCAGGTCCGCCGGCGCCTCATTCAGCAGCAGTGACCGTAGCTGCTCCAGCGACGGCGCGATGTGGGCCGCACACCGGCCTGGCTGGTAGGGACTGTCCTGGCGCGTCGCCCACCAGGCCAGCTCCGCCCGGACCTGTTGGCCCAGGTGCTCGCGGAAGAAGCGCGCCACGTCCTCGTTGCCGAAGCGGACCCAGCGGTTGCGGTACTGCCGCTCGCCGGTCTGCTCGGGGTAGTCCGGGCCGTCAATCTGCCAACCCGCGACGTGGCCCCATAGATTCGTCAGTAACAGCCGGCCGCGCATGGGCTCGGTGTTGTGCCAGGGCTGCCGCGCGCGGAACCACTCGCCGCACGCGGGCTCGGTCTTCACCCAGCAGTGCACCAGCTCGCGCACGAAGACATGGCACGCGTAGGCGTAGGTATCCAGGTCGCCGATCCGGTAAGCCATCCGCGCCAGGCACAGTGGAGGCTGGGGCTCGTCGCCCATCTCGGCGATGGCGTCGCGCCCCACGCCGCGCCACCGGCACTCGCGCGGCGTGATGAACAGCTTGTGCACCAGGTCCCAGCGCTCGCGCACCACGTCCCAGTCGCCCGTGTAGTAGGCGTACCACCACAGGGTCTCGAGCACGTTGCTCGCGAACTTCCCCGCGTCGTCGTACCCGCCCCAGGTGCCTATGCCCGGGCCCACCAGGATCAGCCTGTCGCGGAAGGGACGGTAGCGCTCGGCGTTAAGGACCCAGTCGCGCACGTAGGCGTGCATCACGGCCCTGGCGTTCTCTCGCGCCTGCTCGGGCGCGTAGGCGAGGGCCTTGGGGTAGTAGCGGTCGCCCATGACCTGCCAGCAGAAGTTGCCGCCGCCGCCGTGGTCCCAGATCAGGCCCTCGTCCGTGCCCCGGAACTTGCGCGTCATCACCTCGGCCACGCGCCCCGCGGCCAGGGCCACGGCGGGGTCGTCCAGGTTGGGTGTCTGCTGGGTCTCGGTCTCGTGCACGTACTGCAGCAGCGGGAACTCGACGATGTATTCATCACCCGGCAGGGCGACGTAGGACCCGAAGGCGGTGGGCAGGTCTAGCTGCCGTGGGCTGTCGCTCAGGCGGGCCGGGAAGCCCGTCTCGAGCGCCAGCGCCAGCGTCGGGGGCAGGGGGCTGAGCTTCATGCCCTCGGTGCCCCAGTCGTCGGCGGTCTCCACGTGCGTGAACCGGCAGCGCAGGCGAAGCAGGTCCTGGCCCGGCACGATCTGCACCTCCTCCCGGCAGTCCAGGGGCCAGTAGCGCAGGAGGCGCGACCACAGCCGACAGCGCTCGACCACGGGCGCGGGGAGCGAGGAGGCCTGCCGCCACTGCCAGGGGCGCAGGTCGCCCAGAGGCGGTGGGGCCGAGACCGGGCGCGCCGCCAGCGCCTCCTCCGAGAGCGGGGGCTTGTAGGCGCCGTACAGGGGCATCAGGGCGAGGGTCCCGGCCTCGTTGGCGAAGGTGAGCGCGAGGCCCGTGTCGTCCAGGACGGCGCGGGCGGGCCGGTGCTGGAGAACCACGAGCCACGGCGTGTCCCAGAGCTGCCAGCCCGACGCCCCCGCGAAGGACACCAGGAGCCAGGGCGCGCTCAGGTCCTGGCACGCGAGCTCGGCTGGCCCGGGCGTCAGGCGGGGCCGGCCGCCTAGCTCCGCCCCCAGCAGTGTGGGGCCGCCAAGACCCCACGCGGCCGTGTTGGCGAACAGGCGCACCTCGGCCCGTGTCGAGCGAACCAGCACGGCCGGCGAGAGCTCCGACGCGAGCACGGCGAAGTCCGCGCCACGCCACACGTCACCGCCCTGGATGCTGGGCTCCTGTGGGGACGCCGGCCAGTCGCCGGGAGCCGGCCACAACGCCGCGCAGACGGCAATCAGGGAACATGCGCTGAGCACCATGGCGACATTGCCTCCTCGCGACGCGGTGGTACCGGCCGCGCCCGACCCCCAGGGGCGGCGCCTCGTCGGCTCGCTCACTGGCGGCGCGTCGTCGGGTGAGCGGCGAACACGGCAAGGTAGTCCTCGGGCCTGATCCCCTGGCGCCCGAGCAGCTCCCGGTCCAGCACCTGTCGCGGGTCGCCAGCGTGGCGCGTGCCCTCGGTGTAGATCCAGTAGCCCGGGGCGCAGCTCGTGGCAGTCTCGATCTGCTCGTCGAGGTAGCGGGGCAGGTAGTTGGCCCTGCGCAGGCGGCTGTTCCAGGGATGGAATCCCGGCAGCACCCTGGCGGCGAAGGGATAGGCCGCGTGCGCCTTCGGGAGGAACTCGGGCAGGTGGACGAACCAGCGCGTCAGATGAGACGGCACACCGCCGTCCGCGAGCTCGCCCTGCCCGGCGCCGTAGGTCTTCTCGGTGGCGAGCCAGACCTCGACCCCGGCGTGGTGCAGTCCGAGCAGCCACCAGTAGTTGCCCGCGCGGCAGTCGCCCTTGCCCGCGTACATCCTCGCCTCGTAGACCTGCATGAGCGGGCAGCCCCACACTTCCCGGATCACGCGCCCCACCTGCAGCCCCCGCTGGTAGTACAGGCCCGCGTAGCCGAACTCGTCGGCGAAGCACCAGGCGTCCACGAAGTCCGCGTCGGCCTGGTAGCGCTCTCGCGCGGCCTCCGTAACGCCCCCGTAGTCCTCGACGTCGTAGACCAGGCCGCGGAACCCGAGCTCCCGCGCCCTGGCGTACACATGCCGCATCTGCCGCAGCGTCGTCTCCCACTTGAGGTCGTCGCGCAGGTCCTCTGGCTCGTTGACAAGCTGGGTGAAGGCCTCGTGCTCCGAGAGCCAGTAGCGGATCCCGCGTTCGCGCAGGCGGTCCAGAGCGCCGCTCTGCACCCACGGCTCGAAGCCGGAGTTATGGTTCGTCTGGGGGAAGGCGGTCTCGACGTAGTCCAGCCACAGGTCGGTGGCCCCCAGGTCGCGGTCCAGGTAGTCGAGCTGGTCGAGGAAGTCGCGCTGGACGTCGCCCGACCAGCACATCAGGTGCCGCTCGGGGCGGTTAAGCCGCCCGATCAGCGCCACCTCGCTGACGGCCGCCGTCCGCCCGGGACCTGCCGCGAAGCTCACCCTCACGTACCTGCCCACGGCCAGGGGCAGTCGTACCTGCGTGGTCTCGGCCGGGCGCCACATCGCGAGGTTGACCGGACGACCCAGCAGGGGGCGGAAGTGCTCGCGGTCGGCCCCGACGCCCACCTCCTGCAGCCAGATGACCCGGTCGGCGTGGCCGTTGGTCACGCGCAGGGCTTCCAGGACGTAGGGCTCGCCCAGGTCCAGCAGGAGCCAGGCCCCGCCCTTGGGCCACTCGTAGGTGAACTCCGTGTCCGGGTTGCCGTCGAGGGCATGCTCGGGGTTGGCGAGGACACCACTGGCCGCGCCGGCCGATACCACCGTCACTGTCTCGATGACCCCGGGCTCGACTCGCTCCGCCGCGGCCGCGCCCGCGCAGGCCACAAGGCAGCACAGGACCGGGACGGGCGGAAGGCGATTGGCGGCGGGGTGATGGCCCACGGGCGAGACCCCCTCAGGGCGCGGGTGTCTGGACCCACGTGCCGTCGAGCGTAGCACCGGTCTGGTCGGCGCGTCAACGAGGGGCCGAGCGCCCGAGGATGCGCCGGAGCGCGGCGGACCGGCCCCGACTCTGGTATCATGCAGGGGTCTCCTTTCGCGCCGGGCGACCGCTTGGGGGACGCCCGGGAACCGTGGATCAGCGCGGGCCGGAGGGCGCCCGGGGCCCGCCGGCCGCGCATGGGAGGCGGCCATGCGCCTACGCAAGGCAGTGATAACGGCGGGCGGCCGAGGCACGCGTCAGTACCCGGCCACCAACGCCGTGCAGAAGGAGCTGCTTCCGGTCGTGGACGTGGACGGCGTCACACGGCCCGCCCTGCAGATCATCGTCGCCGAGGCCCTGGGCGCGGGGGTCGAGGAAGTGGCGGTGGTCGTCAGTCCCGGCAGCGACGAGCAGATCCGGCGGCACTTCCGCCCCCTGAGCGATGAGGAGCGAGGGTTCTTCAGGGGCAAGGAGGGGGCTCTGCGGGAGTCCGAGCGGCTGGGGAGAATGGCCGAAGCCTTGAGCTATGTCTACCAGTACAGCCAGGAAGGTTACGGCCACGCCGTCTACTGCGCGAGGGAATGGGTGGGCGACGAGCCCTTCCTCCTCATGCTCGGCGATCATCTCTACCTCTCCGACACCGACGAGCCCTGCGCCACGCAGGTGGTACGTGTCTTCGAGGAGCAGGGCGCCGACGTGTCGTCCGTGGCCGTAAGCCCGGCCTCCGAGCTGCACCTGTTCGGCACCGCGCTCGGCACGCCCATCGGGCCGGGCCTGTACGAGGTGGCGCTGCTGGTGGAGAAGCCGTCACCCGAGCGCGCCGAGCGCGAACTCAGGACGCCCGGCCTCCCCGCCGGCCACTACCTGACCTTCTTCGGCATGCATGTCTTCACGCCCGCCATCTTCGAGGCGCTCGAGTACCTCATCCGCCACGACCTGCGCGAGCGAGGGGAGATCCAGATGACGAGCGCGCAGGAGCTGCTTCGCCAGAGAGAACGGTACCTGGCGTACAGGGTGCGTGGCACAAGGCACGACATCGGGACGCCGGACGGGTACCTGGAGACGCTGATGAGCTTCGGGCGTGCTTGGCGGTCGCGGGCGGGGGAGGCCTAGTCGCGCGCCGTGATGGGGCTCCCGAGTTCGCGCTGATGCCGCGCTCGACACACACTGCTAGACGTGCCCGGCCAAGACTGCGCGCGGGTCGCCTCGTACGCCACGACGGAGTTCCCCATGTCGCCGCAGAAGCCTCCGTATGTTCTGAGGGGAGGGGGTTGACTCGCGGGTCAGCTTGAGCTAATATATAGCGCAGCTTGAGCTATTACAGAGGTTCGGTTGCTCGATGGGGTATCGCAGTCCCGGGACTCCGGGAGACACGCAGCAGCGGGAGTAGACTAAGATGGCCAACAGGACACAGTTCCTCGCTGTCTCCCTGGCCATGCCTCTGGCGATTAGCGGCATCGTGTGCTGGCTCACGCCCTGGCTAGCAGTGCCGGAAGCCTTCCTCTATGACCGCTTCATCCGTTCGAGGCCCGCGCGACGCCCCCCAGGGTCTATGATGGTTGTCCTGTGGGCGGATTCCCCGGCTTCCGGGGCGACTGCCGAGGGCCGAGGCCCTGGTGCTAGTGGTTACGTCGACTCGCCGGAGCTCCTGGCCGCAGCGCTGCGGGTGATACAAGAGGCAGCCCCGGCCGTCGTGGCTCTTAGCGGGGACACGGCAGCCCGCATGGCGTCCTCGCTGGTGACCGGCTCCGGCAGGTCCGCTTCCTCCGCGCGTCACATGTCGGTCATGTCACTGAGCGCGGCTCCTGCGGGCGACGCGATCCGGGGGCCCGAGGGGGAGGCCGACTCTCTGGTGCTGTGGTGGGACCAGTCCTCCGCCTGGGGCGATCCCGTGTACCTGCGGAGGCTGGCGGCCGCGGACGGTCCCCGGGAGGGAGAAGACGTGCCCACCGGCGCGGAGGCGGCCGCAGTCGACGCGCCGGCTCGCGGTGCCCCGGCGGTGGCACAGCTCGAGGAGGTCCCGGGCAGGCGCGGCGCCAGAACGCTGATGGCGGCCCTGCGGCCCCTGCCTTCCGTGCCTCTGTGGGCCTGCGAGCACCTGCGGGCGACCGGCTGGTATGGCCCGCCCGGGACCTTCCCCCACGTGACGCTGCGGGACATCGCCGAAGGCCGTGTCGCCAAGGACGTCCTGGCCCGCTCGGTCGTGGTACTCGGCAGGCGAGGCGACGTGAGGGCTACCCCGGTGGGAGAGATGACCTGCGCCGAGGCCCACGCCAACCTGGTCGCAACCATGATGGAGGGCCATTGGGTCGTCGCCATGCCTAGCTGGTGGCACTGGCTGATCATCTTCACCGGCAGCGTGCTGGCCGCCATCGCCGTTGCCAGCGCCGCGGGAAGTGTGGCGCTGATCGCGATCCTCTTCGAGGTTGCCTGCGTGGGCATGGTGGCCCGCGGAGCCCTCCAGACGAATCAGTGGTTCTGCTGCACGCCGGCCCTGGCCGCCATCGGGCTCAGCGGGCTGGCGGCTCTCGCCGTCTCCCTGGGGCGGGCCAGGTCCGAGGAAGCACGACTGGCTCACGAGATGCGGCTGCGCGACGAGCTCATCTCGGCGATAGCCCACGACATCCGCCAGCCCATGACCCTCATCTCGCTGTTCGTGGAGCGAATCACGGGACAGGTCGAGGAGGGGAAGCCGGTCCGGCCCGACCCAACGGCGCTCGCCGGCGTGCTGCGCGGCCTGCGGGCCATGGACTGCGAAGTGGACCGTATGCTCTATGCCAACCCCGACCGCGTGCTGCGGCCGCGACTGGCGCCGGCCCTGGTGCGCGGGATTGCCGCCGACGCCGTGGACGACCTGGTTGCGGTAGCGCGCCGTCGCGAGGTAACCATCGTGGGTCCCGATGTGTGCATCGAGGCGGACCATCGTTGCCTGCGTCATGCCCTGCTCAACCTGCTGCGCAATGCGGCCCAGTACTCGCCGGGAGGCGGGCCCATCACGCTGGCGATCGAGGATGCGGGCCCGGAGGTGCGGATCGCGGTATCCGACACGGGCATGGGCATTGCGCGCAACCAGCAGGCGCGGATCTTCGAGCGCTTCGCGCGGGCGGTGCCGCCCCAACTGAAGATCCCGGGCACCGGGCTGGGGCTGTACGTGGTCAAGCGGGTCGTGGACGCGCACGGTGGGCGGATCGAGGTGGACAGCACGCCGGGCGAAGGCGCCACCTTCACGGTGGTGCTGCCCAAGCGGCCCCCCGAGGAGCCTCAGCCGGCGGCGACCGTACTGCCGGCGGCGGCCTCGGTGGTGAGCGGGCGCCGGCCGGTGACCAACTGAAGGGCGGCCGGAGATAGGGGGCACCGAGCCAGGCTGCGCAGAAAGTGCGCGGGCCTACCTGCGCCATACAGGCTTATAGCCCAAGGGTTACACTACTACGCTGCGCAGTACTGCTTTTCCGGCGCTTTCTGCGCAGCCTCG
>CAZSOQ010000241.1:0-7956 GCA_964608495.1 uncultured Armatimonadia bacterium
CCCCGGCCCCAGACGGACGCGGCCCCGGCCGAGGCGCCGGAAGGCCCCGCCAGGACCCCGCGCTGGGCGCTGCCGGCCATCATCGGCGTCTACGTGGCGCTGGGCGTGGGCCTGGCCTTCATGCAGCCGATGGACTTGGGGGACGGTGAGCGCGCGACCATGCGGCTGAGCCCGCCGGACGAGAGCGCGCACGTAGTCTACTTCGAGGAGCTGACCACCACCTGGCGGCTGCCTTTGTTCACCTCGGGCACGGGCAACTACGAGGCCCACCAGCCGCCGCTGTACTACCTGGCGCTGGCGCCCCTGTACCTGGCGGCGGCGGGCGTGGGGAAGGCGGCTGCGGTGCTGGCCCTGCGGCTGGCGGGCGTGGCGCTGGGAGCGGTCTCCATCGTGCTGGTCTGGCGTCTGGCGCTCCTGGCCTTCGCGGCGCAGCCCCTGCCGGCCGTCGTGGCGACGGCCATCGCGGCGCTGTGGCCTGCCAGGCTGCTGGCCTGCGCCTCGGCGGGCAACGATCCGGCGGCCGAGCTCACCAGCCTCTTGGCCCTGCTGGCCCTGTGCCGGCTGACCCAGACGCGCGCGGCGCGCCGCGACGTCTTCGTGGCCGGGCTACTGGTCGGCGTGGCGATGCTGGTGAAGTCCAGCGCCCTGCCGCTGGTCCTGGCGGGGCTGGCGGCCGTCTACCTGAGCGGGCGACGCGCCCGGACGCCCGACCGCGAGCTGCTGCTGGCCTTCGCCGTCTTCCTGGCCGGCGTGGCGCTGCTCTTCGGGCCGTGGGGCGTGCGCAACACGGTCCTGTATGGCGATCCGCTGGCCGCCGCCGCCTTCGAGCGCATCTTCAGCCAGGACCGGGCCACTCCGGCCTACTTCCTCCAGCGCGGCTTCAGCGGCCTGCAGTACTACGAGCTGGTCCTCTGGCAGACGGCTCTCTCCTTCTGGGGTGTGCCCGGACAGGCGAATCTGTGGCTGCCGGGCGGCTACTACCTCTTGGGCGGCGCGTGGTGGGCCATGGCCTTCGGGCTGGCGATGGCCAAGCTGCTGGCCAGGCCCGCGCCCCTTCGGCCCTGGCCTGGGGCCGCGTGGGCCGTCATCGCCCTGCACCTGGTGCTCCTGGCCGCCATGTTCCTGCGCTTCAACGCCGTCTTCTACCAGGCCCAGGCGCGCTACTTCATGCCCGCCACGGCCGCGATCGGCCTGCTCCTCGCCCGGCCGTGGACCTGGCCGCGTCGCGGGGAGCTCGTGGCCATCGGCGGTGGCCTCTTCTGCCTCCTCGCCGTCGCGGGGGTGCTGATGATCCTCGGTGGCCTGGCCACGCGGGCGGTGCCCTTCTTCAGCGGGCCGTAAGGCCTTGGGGGGCCGGAGTCTAGAGCTGCTTCACCGGGTTCGTCAGGCGGCCCACGCCCTCGAGCTCGATGGCCACCACGTCGCCATCCTTGAGCCGGATGCCCTGCGCATGGCCGACCCCCGACGGCGTGCCCGTGGCGATGATGTCGCCGGGCTCGAGGGTGCAGATCTGCGAGATGTACGAGACGATCTTCCCCGCGCGGAAGATCATCTGGGCCGTGCTGGCATCCTGCTTCAGCTCCCCGTTGAGCCACAGGCGGATGCTCAGGTCGTGGATATCGCCCAGGTCCTCGACGGGCACCGCGCAGGGGCCCATAGGCGCCCCGTTGTCAAACCACTTGCCGTTGAGCCAGTCGAAGAACTTGTCCCACTCGCGCGTCTCCGGGCGCTCCCAGATCCTCAGCTCGCGCTCGGACACGTCGTTGAAGCACGTCACCGCGGCCACGTGCTTCTCGGCCTGATCGGGGTCCAGGAAGCGCCCCGCCCGCCCGATGATGAGCGCCATCTCGGCCTCGTAGTCGGGCGAGCGGCTGGAGGAGCCCAGCAGGATCGGGTCGCCGTCGCCGCACACCGTGACCGACGGCGGCTTCATGAACACGCGCGGTGTGGCTTGGTCGGCCGCCGAGACGGTGGACTGCAGGTTCTTCTGCGTGCTCTCCTGGATGTGCTCCATGTAGTTGCCCGCGAGGGCGAAGACCTTGTTCGGCCTGGGCACCGGGGCCAGAAGCTTGGCCTCGTCGCGCCCGAGAGAGACCTGCGCCAGGGCCGACTCGTCGGCCCCGGCGAGCCACTGCAGGGCCTCGCGAGCGGCGTCCAGGTAGGCGTGTGAAGACAGCGCCGCGACGACGGCCCGGACCGGCTCGTCCAGCCTGGGCCTGACGCCGGCCAGGCGGAAAAGGTCGTCGGGACGGACCAGGGCATCGCCGACCAGGAAGCCCATCACGGGCTCGGCCGCGGCACTCCATCGGCCGAGCGGGACGTAGGTCACCAGGCGTGGAGTGGCATCCATGGCTTCGGTCCTCCCTCTGAGCCGGCGGCGCACGGGCCCGCCCTGTGCATGGGTCGGGCTAGACCGGCGTGAAGTCCATCTTGTCGTCTATCGCCACCACGGCGGCGGCCAGCAGACGCGCGGCGTTCTCCAGGTCGCTCAGCGAGACCACCTCGACCGCCGAATGCATGTAGCGGTTGGGGATGCTGATGAGACCGGCGGCCACGCCGGCGCGCGTGACCTGGATGGCGTTGGCATCGGTGCCGGTGGCTCTGGGCGCGCCCGCGAGCTGGTAGGGCATCTTTGCCTTCTTGGCGGCGGAGACGAGCAGCTCGAAGACGATGGGGTTGATGTTGGCGCCGCGCTCGATCACGGGGCCCTTCCCGAGGCGGATGTCGCCCTGCCGGTCCTTCGAGGAGCCGGGGTAGTCGCTCGCGTGAGTGACGTCCACGGCGATGCCGACGACGGGGTCAAGGCCGAAGGCGCTGGTCTGGGCTCCGCGCAGGCCGATCTCCTCCTGGACGGTGGACACGGCGTGGAGAGCGCAGCAAAGGGTCTTCTCGGCGGCCAGGCGCAGGGCCTCCATCACGACGAAGGCGCCCACCTTGTCGTCGAAGCCGGCCGCCGCCACCAGATCGCCCTGAAGCTCCAGCCAGCCGTCCTGCCAGGTGATGGGGTCGCCGATGCGCACCAGCTTCTCGGCCGCCTTCTTGTCCTTGGCGCCGATGTCCACCCACAGGTCATGGATCTCGGCCGCCTTGCCCCGCTGCTCGGGGGGCAGGATGTGAACGGCGGCGCGGCCGATGACGCCCGGAATCGGGCCGGCCTCCGCGTGGACCAGCACCCGCGCCCCGATCAGGGTGGTCGTGTCTATGCCGCCGATGGTCTGCATGCGCAGATAGCCCTCGTCGGTGATGTGCACGACCATCGTCCCGATCTGGTCCACGTGCCCGGCCAGCATCACCCGGGGCGAGCCCGAGGGGTTCTTGCTCGCGATGAGGTTACCGTGCACGTCAACGCGGATCTCGTCCGCGAAGGGCGCCATTCGGGCCCGGATCACCCGCTGGGCTGGCTGCTCGTAGCCGGATGGCGATGGGGCCGCGATGATGTCTCGCAGGAACTGGACGGCTTCCTTGCGCACGATGAACCCTCCTGCCCCGACGGAGAGCCGTCGGGTGAAGATACCGCGCAACGCCGTTCTCACGGCGCAACGCCGTTCTCACGGCGCAACGCCGTTCTCACGGCGTCAGGGTGAGGATCTCACGGACCTGTTCGGGATAGTGGTAGATGAGCCAGAGCTCCTCCGCGGTGAGGGGCGCCTGGTTGATGAGATTGGCGCATTGCACAAGGTTGAGGGTCTCGCGGCTATGGTCGTCGTCGCGGAAGGCCAGGTCCATCTGGGCGTAGACGTACTCGAGGCCGGCCACGCCGCCGTGAGCACCGGTCAGGATCATCCGGCCGGTGTTGACCGTCTCCTGCTCCCCGCGGCCGAGGGTCTCGAGGTCATACAGCTCGTAGTTGTGCCGGTCCTTGAGGGCGCCGTCGGCGTGGATGCCGGACTCGTGGGCGAAAGCGTTGCCGCCGACGCCGGGCAGATTGAGGGGGATGGGGATCCCGAAGGCGTTGGCCACGTAGTTCCCCAGCCGCCAGGACCTGGCCAGGTCCAGGTCGGGGTCGAGCAGGCCGAGCTGGCCCCAGCGCGACGAGTAGCTCAGGGCGAGCAGACAGGAGAGCAGGTCGGCGTTGC
Organism: uncultured Armatimonadia bacterium; assembly: GCA_964608495.1. Taxonomy (GTDB): domain Bacteria; phylum Armatimonadota; class Zipacnadia; order Zipacnadales; family FEN-943; genus JAKORR01. The sequence continues at coordinate 4,077 of CAZSOQ010000241.1, forward strand.
CCGCCCGCTCGCCGATGCCGTTGACCGTCGTGTTGATGTAGGCGTCCTGGCCCTGCTCGCACACGGCCACGGCCCCCGCGCAGGAGTTCGCCACGGCCAGGCCCAGGTCGTTATGGCAGTGCATCTCGATGGGCATCTGCGTCTCGCGCGCCAGGATGCCCACGCGCTCGGCGATCGTCGTCGGGTCGTCGTGTCCGAGGGTGTCGCAGTAGCGGAAGCGCTCGGCCCCGGCTTCCCTGCCGGCCTGCGCGAACTCGACGAGGAAGTCCAGCTCCGTGCGCGAGGCGTCCTCGGCGTTCACGCCCACGGTCTGGGCGCCCCCCTCGGTCGCGGCCCGGGTCGCGTCCACGGCCATGTTGATGATGTCCTGGCGCGAGAACCTGCCCCTGAACTTCCACTGCAGCATCTGCTCCGAGGTGGAGATGGAAAGGTTGAAGTGCTGCAGGTTCGTCCTCTCCAGCGCGATCGCCACGTCGGAGGCCAGCGCGCGAGACCAGCCGCTGAGCTGCAGACGCCTGATCAGGGCGCCGTTGTCGTTACAGTCAGTGGTCAGGGCGATGTTGGCGTTGATATACCTGCGCTCGTGGAGGCTCAGCGGGAAGCCCATCTCCGACTGGTAGACCCCCATCTGGTCGAGGAGCCAGTTCAGGACGGTCTTCTGTAGCTTGCTGAGCAGGATCCGCGCAGTCTGGTCGCCGTCACGATTCGTGACGTCTATTATCCGGATTACGGGCACGTCCACCACCTGCCATGGGGTGCTGGTAAAAGGTCCGCCCCGGCTGCGCCGGCCGCAACCGGAGGCGGCACTGATAGATTCTACAGGACGAGCGGGCCGGACGCAAATGCCCGCGGACCGTCGGCGTCGCCGGAGCGCGTTGTTGGGCCGTGTGGACGGGTGATATAATCGCCCAGTTCCCCCTGGTTCCCGGGAGGTGACTATGGCTCGCCTGCGTCTGGAGAACGGAATCGTCCTGCCGCTTGAGCCCGCCGACGCTGCCATCCAGCGGGGCGTGGTCGTGGTGGACGGGCCGCGCCTAGTGCACGTCGGGGCTATGCCGGGGCCCGCGAAGGAGCCCGGCGAGGACGTGATTGACGCCTCGGGCTGCGTCGTGCTGCCCGGTCTGGTCAACGCGCACACCCACGTGTCCATGTCGCTGCTGCGCGGCTACGCGGACGACATGGCCCTGCAGGACTGGCTCGAGAGGCGAATCTGGCCGGCGGAGATGCGGCTTACGGCCGAGGACGTCTACTGGGGGGCCATGCTGGGCATCGCGGAGATGATCCGCGGCGGGACCACCACCTTCAACGACATGTATCACTACCCCGCCGCGGTGGCAGACGCGGTCAGGACGAGCGGAATCCGCGGCTGTGTCTCGGGCGTGATGCTGGGGATCCTGCCCACGGCCGAGGAGATGCTGCGACAGGCCATCGAGCTGACCTCGCAGTGGAAGAGAGAGGCACACCCGCGGCTGGTGCCCATGCTGGCGCCCCACGCGCCCTACACCTGCCCGGATGCGCTACTGAGACGCATGGGTCAGGCGGCGGCCGAACTGGGTGTGCGGGTGCATATCCACCTGGCGGAGACGGCGCGAGAGGTCGAGGACTCGCTGAGGGAGCACGGCCTGACGCCCGTGCAGCACATGGAGAAGCTGGGGATGCTGGAGATCCCGACCGTGGCGCCGCACTGCGTGCACCTCACGGACGAGGACATCGAGATCCTGGCGCGCCGGGCCGTGGGCGTGGTGCACTGCCCCACGAGCAACATGAAGCTGGCGAGCGGGTTCGCCCCGGTGGCCAAGCTCCTCGAAGCCGGGGCGGTCGTCGGGCTAGGGACGGACGGGGCGGCGTCGAACAACAACCTCGATCTGCTCGAGGAGATGATGGTCGGGGCGATCATCGCCAAGGGGCACACGGGCGACCCAACGGCCGTGAGCGCGGTGCAGACGCTGGCAATGGCGACGCGGGGGGCCGCGGCCGCCCTCGGTCTGGAGGAACAGATCGGGACCTTGAGCGTCGGTAAGCTGGCGGACGTGATCGTGGTGGACCTGCGGCGACCGCACACGCAGCCGGTGCACAATGTGGTATCGCACCTGGTCTACGCCGCCCGAGCCGACGACGTCCGGGATGTCATCGTGCACGGCGAAGTGGTGATGCGGGACCGACGGCTGTCGCGAGTGGATGAGGCGGAAGTGGTGGCGAAGGCGGGAGAGGCGGCGGCAAGGATCGTCCAGTAACAGGGAGGCCCTACCGATGGCGACGCTGGGGCGAGAAGCATACAGCAGCAAAGTCTACGGATGCTGGCTGGGCAAGAGCATCGGCGGGACGCTGGGCGGGCCCCACGAGGGCAAGCCCGGGCCGCTGAGTCTGACCTTCTATGACCCCGTGCCGACGGAGCCGATGTTCAACGACGACCTGGACCTGCAACTGGTCTGGTTACATGCGCTCGAGGAGCACGGGCTGGAGATCACGCCGGCGCGCATAAGCCAGGAATGGCTGGACCACATCACCTACCCGTGGTGCGAGTACGGCTACTCGAACCTCAACGCGAAGCGCGGCCTGGTCCCGCCGACGACGGGGAGCTACGACAACTGGTTCGGCGACTGCATGGGATCGCCGATCCGGTCGGAGATCTGGGCGTGCGTGGCGCCGGGGGCGCCGCATATCGCCTGCGAGTATGCCTGGCGCGACGCGGTGCGCGATCACTGGGGCGAGGGCGTGTGGGGCGAGATGTTCTTCGCGGCCGTCGAGAGCGCCGCCTTCGTGCTGGACGAGAAGGAGGCCCTCCTCGACATCGGGCTCGCGGCAATACCGCCGTGGTGCAAGATCGCCCGGGCCGTGGAGCAGGCCCGGGACAGCTACGCCCGGGGGTATGACTGGCTCACCGCGCGCGACCGCGTGCTGGCGGAGTTCGGCCAGCAGCACATGACCAATGCGCCCCAGAACCTCGGGTTCACGGTCCTGGGCTGGCTCTACGGCCAGGACTTCGGCGATGCTCTGCTCAAGGCCGTCAACTGCGGCTGTGACACCGACTGCACGGGGGCGACGCTGGGCTCCATCCTCGGCATCACGCTCGGCGAGGACGGCATACCGGCCCAGTGGCGCGAGCCGATCGCCGAAGGGATCAAGGTGGGGTGGGGGATCGTGGACCTGGAGGTGCCCAAGGAGCTCGGCGAGCTCACGGACCGGACCTGCGCGATGGGCGAGATGGTCCTGAGCCATCTGGGCGACGTGGTACGGCTGACCGCGGGCCGGGAGAGATCGGGTGACGCCGAGGTGCTGCGGCGACACGCCAGCAAGGCGATGTTCATCTGGGACCGGCGGCCGGACGAGGTATGGATGACGCCGGACGGGCGCACGAGAGTCTGGTACATGGGGGCGCCGACCCTATCGCCCGGGCGGCCCAAGCGGCTGGCCGTGATCGGTGCCAGCGGGGTAGGCATCAAGGCGCCCGAGGGCTGGTCTGTGGACGTGCGGCGAGTGGACTCGGTCTACGAGCTGGTCGTCGTCGCGCCCGAGGACCTCGGGCCCTACGGGGCTATCGAGATAAGCGCCGAGGGAATGCGGCAGGTCGTGGCCCTCGTGCGCCGGCCCGAGTGGCTGGTGGGCCGCTCCGAGGTGACTGAGTTCACCGAGGCCGTGCCCGAGGTGGAGCAGTGGACCCCGTGGCGCTCGGAGGGGTATGAGACCAACTTCCGCCCTGTGCTGGCCGGCGGCGAGGGTACTGTGGTGGCCAAGACCCGAGTGGTGTGCCTGCAGGCCGCCGAGGCGACACTGGTGGTGATGACGCCGCACGCGGTGGCGGCTTGGCTCAACGGCGAGCGGGTAGTGCACAAGGACTCGCGCCAGCCCAACGACGAGCCGCCCTACAACGTCCCTCCCC
>CAZSOQ010000242.1:0-7947 GCA_964608495.1 uncultured Armatimonadia bacterium
AAGGCCCCCATGCCACCCATAGCCTCCATACCCGGGGCACCGCCCATCGGCCCCATCGGGCCCATCGGCCCCATCGGGGGAGCGCCCATCCCGCCCATGGGCATCCCCATGGGCATCCCCATGCCCATGTCCATGCCCATTCCGGGCTGCGTGTACATGGGCATCCCTGCGGCGGCCCCCCCCATCTGGGGTGCACTGGGGGCGCTCTCAGGCCCTTCGCCGACCACTATCCCGTCGGGCTGGTCCCAGACGTCGAGCAGGTTGATGGCGTGTTGACCCAGCCGCATCCCGCTGAGCTGGATCTCGGCTGCGCCCGCGACGGCCGTACTGACAAGCAAAACCACCGCCACGGCTGTCAGAGCCAGGCAGTTGCGCATTCCGCCCTCCCCCTTCATACGTTTCTTCGGCTTCGGCTCCAGATCGTACCCCCGCTCTTGGTGCCCGCAGTATAGCACACAGTCTGCCACATCTCAAGCCCGCGCCGCAACCCCTAGCCCAACGCGACTCGTCACTTTCGACTACCGGCCCTGCCCGCTTTTGGCCCGTGACAACCGCCCCGCCCTTGGGTATCCTATCGGCGTGAGCAGCTCTCCTCCACGCGGCTTCACTCTCATCGAGTTGCTGGTGGTCATCGGCATCATCGCCATCCTCGCGGCGATGATCTTCCCCGTGTTCGCGGGGGCACGCGAGAAGGGCCGCTCCACCCGCTGCATCGCCAACCTCAAGCAGATCGGCAATGCCGTGGACATGTATGCGCAGGACTACGACGAGTCCTACCCTTTCGCCAAGGACCCGGCCGATGAGTTCTGCCCCATCATCTGGTCCGACTATCCCCAGTGGCAGGCCTGGCTGCCCTTCATGCCGCGGCTCACCGACGCGCTGAGCCCCTACATCCGCAACGCCGAGCTCTGGCACTGCCCCTCGGACCGGGGCTTCACGGAGCTCGAGGATGCGGGCTTGCCCCTGAACGGCACGCCCACCAGCTTCCAGGCCTTCGGCACCAGCTACTTCTACCGCACAGAGATGGTCTTCGCCGGCACTGTCTACGGCAGCTCCGACCGCGTGGCCGAGGTCAACCTGATCTTCGACGGCCACGGTAGCTGGCACGGGCGAAGCAACATCGATTCGCACAAGCGCTGGAACATCCTGTATGCCGACGGGCACGTGAAGACGGCCAACCGCGAGCAGTACGACCGCGCCTGGTCCACCCCGTTGGGCGCCTACTAGGCCCGCCGCGGCGCCCGACTCCTCTCTCCCCGACACGCTTCACACCCGCCACCCCTTCCAGCAACAGCCGAGGGAATTGTGTCCTGCCCTCGGTCTCTGTGCAGGACTCCCCGCCTCCGCCCCGAAGACTAGCGGCCGTCGGTGCCGACCCGTCGGGTTAGGGCTCGCGCGGTCGGTCCACCGGCCCCCACCTCGGGCGGGGGGACTTGTCTTTCCCTGGAGTGTAGGCCCTATGCTGGCCCGCATACCGAGCGCAACCGTCATCGGTCTCGACGGCCAGCCCGTCAGCGTCGAGGTGGACGTGGCGGGCGATGACCCCGGCTTCAACATCGTAGGGCTGCCCGATGCAGCGGTTCGCGAAAGCCGCGACCGCGTGCACGCCGCCGTGCGCAACAGCGGTTACCACTTTCCCCACGCATGGATCACCGTCAACCTTGCCCCGGCCGACATCCGCAAGGAAGGCCCCATCTTCGATCTGCCCATGGCCCTCGCCCTGCTCATGGCCACCGGCCAGTGCCTCAGCGACGTCGCCGATTCCTGCGTGGTCGTCGGGGAGCTGGGCCTGGACGGGATGGTCCGCCCCGTCAACGGCGTGCTGCCCATGGCGCTCGCGGCCAGCCGCACCGGCGCCTCGCGCATGATCGTCCCGCCGGGCAATGCCAGGGAAGCGGCCGTGGTCGAGGGCCTGGAGGTCTACACGGCCGAGACGCTCTATGACGCCGTCCGCCTGCTCGAGACGGAGTTCATGGCCGAGCCCGTGACCGTCGCGCCCGACGAGCTCGAGCCGGACCGACCCGCCTACGGCCTGGATTTCGCCGACGTCCGGGGCCAGGAGCAGGCCAAGCGCGCCCTCGAGGTCGCTGCCGCCGGCGGCCATCACATGCTCATGATCGGCCCGCCCGGCGTGGGCAAGACCATGCTTGCCCAGCGCGTCCCCACCGTCATGCCGCCCATGACCATCGCCGAGGCCCTGGCCGTTACCCAGATCTACAGCGTCGCCGGCCTGCTCCCTCGCGAGGTGGCTCTCGTCCGCGAGCGGCCCTTCCGCGGTCCCCACCACTCCATCAGCATCGCGGGACTCATCGGCGGCGGGAGCATCCCCAAGCCGGGCGAGGTATCGCTGGCCCACCACGGCGTGCTCTTCCTCGACGAAGTGCCCGAGTTCCCCCGCCAGGCGGTCGACGCCATGCGCCAGCCGCTCGAAAGCGGCGAGGTCGTGATCGCCCGGGCCCAGATGACCGTAACCTTCCCGGCCAGCTTCCAGCTCATCGCGGACATGAACCCCTGCCCCTGCGGGCACTACGGCGACCCCGCGCGGCCCTGCCAGTGCCCACCCGGCGACGTGGCGCGGTACCGCCGGCGGCTCAGTGGGCCCGTGCTCGACCGCATAGACATCCACATGGAAGTGCCCCGCATCAAGGCCGACGAGATGATGGCGCCGGGCGCCGGCGAGCCGTCCGAGGACATCCGTCGGCGGGTGTGCCGGGCGCGCGAGCGCCAGCGCCACCGCTACGAGGGCACGCCCTTCCGCAAGAACGCCGACCTCACGTCCCGGGCCGTGCGCGAGTTCTGCGCGCTCCCCGAGGACGCGCAGGCCCTGCTGCGCACCGCCATGGACCGGTTTGCCCTCAGCGCCCGGGCCCACGACAAGGTCCTCAAGGTCGCGCGAACCGTCGCCGACCTTGAGGGCTCGGACGGAATCCAGACAGCGCACCTGGCCGAGGCTATCCAGTACCGCATCACCGACCGGCGGATGTGGCTCGAGCTGCACTGACCGCCGCCTGGGAGGCCGTCGCCTGTCCCTGACGACGCCCCCACCGGCGCTCCGCGACCTCCCGGTCGGTCCTCATCCACGTCCCGTCCCGTGGCCGGCACTCAGCGGCTGAGATGGGTCCAGTGAGGGTCACAGGTGTCCATCGTCTTCGAGTCGCGTCCGTGGGCAGACCGTGGACCCGGACCTCCGCCGCGGGACGCGCGTCAAAGCCCGGGGCGGAACCGAAACTTCCTTCCCTGGCCCCCGTCTAAGACTTGCGTGTGCCGGGTGAAGCGTGACAGTGGTCCTTCGCGCCTCGACTCCGCGACGATTCCGTGCAGTGGCTCTCATATGTACCCGACCGACCCTAGCGACAACCGCATCCGTATCCTCGGGGCTCTGCTTCTGTTGGGCGCGCTGGTGTGCCTCCTGCGCGTCGGCTCCCATGCCCTTTGGGACCCCGACGAGGGCAGGTATGCCGAGATTCCCCGCGAGATGATCGAGAGCGGCGACTACATCACACCACACCTCAACTACGTGAAGTACCTCGAGAAGCCGCCGCTCCTCTACTGGGCCGTGGCAGGCTCCATGAAGCTGTTCGGCCAGAACGAACGCGCAGCGCGTCTCGTGCCGGCGACAGCGGCCCTGCTGACCCTGATGGTCGTCCTGGGGCTTGGGTGCCGCCTGCTCGGGGGCACGGGTGGAATCCTCGCCACGTGGATCTATCTGACCAGCCTACTGCCCCTGGGCGTGAGCCAGGCCCTGGTCACCGACGGCCTGCTGACGCTGCTGCTGACCGCTACCTGGGCGGCCTGGTGGCTCGGCTACGCCAGCCCACCGGGAAGAGCCAGAGCCCGCTGGTACCTGGGCTCCTGGGCCTGTCTTGCCCTGGCCACGCTGACCAAGGGCCCCGTGGCGATCCTCCTCACGGGTCTGATCGTCTTCGTCTTCCTCGCCCTGCGTCGTGACCTGGGGGCTGTTCGCCATCTGTTCTGGGGTTGGGGGGTGCTGGCCTTCGCGGCCATCGCCCTGCCCTGGCACGTACTCGTCAGCGTGCGCAATCCCGAGTTCCTGCACTTCTACATCGTGGTCCAGCATCTCGACCGGTTCCTGGGCATCACCGAGGAGCATGGCAAGCCCGTCTGGTTCTTCCTGCCCTACGTGCTGCTGGGCATGGGCGGCTGGGCCGGCGTGCTTCTCGTGGCCCTCGCTGCGGCCTGGCAGTACGCCACGCGAGCGGTGGCGGCTGGCTCCAGCGGTGCCCAGCCATCCTCCGAGCCACTGCCCGCCGGCACCCGGCCGCCCGTCCGCCCCGACGGCCTGCTCTTCCTCATGGTCTGGGCCGGCGTGGTCGTCGTCTTCTTCAGCATCAGCAGGTGCAAGCTGATACCCTACATCCTCCCGGCCTTCCCGGCCCTGGCTGTCCTGCTGGCCTGGTACCTGGCGAGGCACGGGGCATCCCGGGCGGTGCGCTGGGCTGTGGCGGCAACGGGGCTGTTCGTCATCCTCCTGGGTTCGCTGACGCCCATGCTGCTGAGCCGGCAGCACGAGGTGCCGGCCGAGGTCGTGCCGCCCACCGCCGGCGCCCTCGGGGCGGCGCTGCTCCTTGCCGGTGTGGCTCTACTCGTAGCGGCCTGGCGTCGGTGGCTGCTCCCGCTTGCGCCGGGGCTTGTCCTCCTGCTGGCCGGGCCCGTGCTCCTCGCGGCAGTGGGGAGGGCCGGCCCCTACAGCACCCTGGGCGACTTGGTCAGGGCCCTGCCCGTGCCGATCCCGGCGAAGGCGCGGGTCGTCGAAGCCAACGAGTACGACCAGAGCTTCAGCTTCTACACCAGGAGGCGCGTGGTCCTGGTGGACGCGGTCACCGAGCTAGGATTCGGGAGCCAGCAGGGCGACAACTCCCAGTTCTTCCTCCAGGGCTTCGACAGTCTCAAGCGCATGGCGAGGGAGGGACCCCTGCTGGCCGCGGTGAAGCGCAAGCACTGGCACCGCGTCCGGCCCCGGGGCCTCTTGCGCCCGGTGGCCGCCAACGCCAAGTACGTGCTCGCGGCCAACGACGAGCTTCTGCGTCTGACCGGCCTGCAGGAGTGGTCCGAGGAGACGCTTGAGGCGGGCCCGCCTCTGCTGCTGCCCGCCCTGGCGCCTCCGAGGCAGGGAGGCCCTGGGCCCCCGGCCCTGCAGGCCCCGAGCCCGGCGGACTCCCAGCCGGACAGGCCCGGCCCCGAGGGCCCGGCCGCCCGGTAGCGCGGGGTGAGACCATGCGACCAGACGACAGCCCGCTGCCCTTCAGCCGACCGCACATCGGCGACGAGGAAATCGCCGAGGTCGAGGCCACGTTGCGGTCCGGCTGGCTGACGACGGGCCCCCGCGTGGCCCGGTTCGAGGCGGACCTGGCGGCCTACCTGGGCGGCGAGGCCCAGGTCCTCGGCGTCAACTCCGGCACGGCGGCCCTCCACCTGGCCGTGCTGGCCGCTGGTCTGGGCCCCGGCGACGAGGTCATCACCACCCCCATGACCTGGCCCGCGACGGCGAGCATGATCCTCCTGGCTGGCGCCCGACCCGTCCTCGTGGACATCGAGCGCGACACCCTGAACCTGCGGCCCGATCTGGTCGAGCAGGCGGTCACCGAGCGGACGCGGGCGATCCTGCCGGTGCACTTCGCCGGCCTGTGCTGCGACATGGCCGCGCTGCAGGACATCGCCCGTCGGCACTCCCTGGTCATCCTCGAGGACGCGGCCCACGCTCTGGGCGCGACCTGTCCCCAGGGACACGCCGGCCTGCTGGGTCTGGCCGGCTGCTTCAGCTTCCACCCCACCAAGCCCATCACCACCGGCGAGGGCGGCGCTCTGGTCACACTCGACGAGGCCCTGGCCGACAGGGCGCGCCTGCTGAGCTTCCACGGCGTGACCCGCGGCGCCCGCGCCCGGGCCTCCGGCACCAGCGAGTACGAGGTGGTCGAGCTGGGCTTCAAGTACAATATGCTCGACCTGCAGGCGGCCATCGGGCTGCATCAGCTCCGCCGCGCCGAGGACCTGCGCGCCGGCCGCGAGCGCATCGCGCGCCGCTATCGCGAGCTGCTGGGCGACCTGGACGGCGAGCTGCTCTACTTGCCCACCGACCCGCCCGCGGGGTGGCGGCACTCGTGGCACCTGTATGTGATCAAGCTCAACCTGGACCGGCTCACGATAGACCGGCCCGCCTTCCGCGCGGCCCTGCTCGAACGCAAGTTGGCCACCGGCCTGCACTACCTGAGCCTGCACCTGCAGCCCTTCTATGCCCGGGAGCTCGGCTGTCGGCCCGAGGACCACGCCGCCGCCGCGTGGGCGTCGTCCCGCGTGGTGAGCCTGCCGCTGTTCGCCGACATGACGGAAGAGGACGTGTCCTACGTCGCAGGGGTGGTGCGGGAGGTGCTTGAGAGCAATGTCCGATGAGCCCGTGGCGGTCAGCCTGGTGGTGCCGGTCTACAACGAGGAGGAGTCTCTTCCGCGCCTGTTCGAGGCGCTGGAGGAGGTGGCCCCCCGGCTCCCGGGGCCGGTCGAGTACGTGTTCGTCAACGACAGCAGCCGCGATCGCTCCGGTGAGCTGCTCGCGGGCTTCCAGAGCCGGGTGGCCGCCGTGAAGGTGGTGGAGCTGGTCGCCAACTCCGGCCAGCACAATGCCGTGATGGCGGGCCTGCAGCAGGCCGAGGGCGCCATCGTCGTCACCCTCGACGCCGATCTGCAGAACCCGCCCTCGGAGATCCCCAAGCTCGTCGCCGCCGTCCAGGAGGGCCACGACGTCGTGGCCGGCTGGCGCCGCGCCCGTCACGATCCCCTCAGCCGCCGCATGGCGTCCTGGATCATGAACCGCGTCGTGGGCGCAGCCACGGGCCACTACCTGCACGACTATGGCTGCATGTTGCGCGCCTACTCCCGCCAGGTGGTGGACGCGATCAACCTCTGTCCCGAGCGCCACACCTTCCTGCCGGCTCTCGCCAATTCCTTCGCCGGGTCCGTGACTGAGGTCGAGGTGGCGCACGACGAGCGCCGGACGGGCCAGACCAAGTACTCCTGGGTCAAGCTCTGGCGGCTCAACCTGGACCTGCTCACCAGCATCAGCACCCTGCCGCTGCACTGGGTCAGCCTGGCGGGGCTGGTCCTGGCTCTGGTGGGCATGGCCTTCGCCCTGTTCCTGATGGTCCGGCGCCTGCTCGTGGGCCCCGAGGTCGAGGGCGTCTTCACCCTCTTCGCCATCCTCTTCTTCTTCGTCGGCGTCCAGATCTTCGCCGTCGGCTTCCTCGCCGAGTACCTCACGCGCATCTACGAGGAGGTGCGCGCCAGGCCCAAGTACCTTGTCCGCGAGGTGCGGCGCCGGCAACCGGCCTGGGCCGAGCAGGACCGACCGACGGGCGAGTCCGCGCCGATGCGCGGCGACGCCCCGGAGGGCAGCCCATGAGGATCGTCTGCATCACCTACCACCTCATCGGCCACGCGGCCCTGAGCTACCTCCTCGACGAAGCGCCCCTGCTTCCGGGCGCCGACGACCAGGTGGTCGGCGTCTTCACCCACGAGGACGATCCCGACGAGGAGATCTGGTGGCCCTCCGTCGCCGACCTGGCGGAGGCTCACGGCGTGCCTGTCTGGGCTCCCGAGGACCTCAACGACCCCCAGTGGGCCGAGCGCCTCAGGGCCCTCGAGCCGGACATCATCATCAGCGGCTGGTACCGCCACCTCCTCAAGCGCCCCATCCTCGAGGTCCCGCCCCACGGCTGCCTCAATATGCACGGCTCCCTGCTCCCCAAGTACCGCGGGCGGGCGCCGGTCAACTGGGTGCTGGTGAACGGCGAGAGCGAGACGGGCATGACGCTGCACTACATGGTCGAGAGGGCCGACGCCGGGGACATCGTGGAGCAGGTCGCCGTGCTGATAGACCTCGAGGACACGGCGCTAGCCCTCTACCACAAGCTGGCGGCGGCGACCACCCAGACGCTC
>CAZSOQ010000243.1:0-7945 GCA_964608495.1 uncultured Armatimonadia bacterium
ACCTTCACCCCCGGCATCAGTATCGCGTTCACGCCGGTCCGCGTGAAGTCGCCCATATAGGCCACATTCGCCCCTACTTCCGGCACTTCCTTGCGCCCACAGACCTCGTGCGTGGTGCTCCCGTCGTCGAACCGCAGCGTCCCGCACACCGTCGCCGCCCCGGCATCGTACCGCGCCCCGAACACCCCCGCCATCTCGCAGTAGTGGTACAGGTACGCCCCGTCCAGCAGCACACCGTCCATTTCCGCCCCATGCCCAACGATGCACTCGCTGCGTATCACCGTGCCGCCGCCCACCAGGCAGTAGTCCCGAATCCTGCAGTGCGCTCCGATGATACAGTCGCCTCCGACGATCGCCCCGTTGGTGATCGAGGTGCCCCTGCCCACGATCAGGTTCCCGCCGATGCGCACCCGGTTCCCGATCCGCACGCCCGGCCCGGCCACGATGTGGCCCTCTATCTCGGCCCCGTCGTCAATCTGCACGTCCTCCGCCAGCTTGCTCTCCCCAGCCCTCCCGCACAGGTACCGCGCAAACTGGTGATTCGCCTGCAGCAGATGCCAGGGCTTGTCCAGGTCCACGAACAGGCCCCGCTGCTCCACCGCCAGTACCGCTCGCCCATCGTCAACCATCATCTGGAACGACTGCGCCAGCTCCGCCTCCATCGGCGGCATCCCGCCCACCGGCACCTGCTCCACTACCCCCGGATTCGCCTCCACGTACCCCAGCGCCTCTCGCGTCAGCGCGTATACCCCGGCCAGCCGGTGCGATCCGCCCCGCGAGTGGCCGCTGATCCCCGTCAGCCTGTCTTCCGACAGCCCGCCGCCGATCCAGTTCCCCGACGTGCCCGCCGGCACGGGCGCGAGCATCGCCGCCGCCACGGGCTTCTCCGCTGCGACCCGGCTCGCGAATCCCACCAGCCCCTCCTCGTCCACCAGCACGTCCCCGTACACCACCAGCGTCGGCTCGTCCCGCACCTCCACGCCCTCCAGCGCCAGCAACACCGCCGGGGCCGTGCCCGTGCGGCTGGCCTGCCGCACGTACCGCAGGCCCTCCAGCCCCCGCAGGGCGTGCCGCACGCGCTCCTCGCGGTACCCCACCACCACCGTGAATTCCTTCACGCCCGCGCGCCGCAGCCCCTCGACCGTCCACCGGATCAGGTAGGTATGGCCCAGCGGCACCGCCGCCTTCTGCCGCGTCAGGTCGTAGGGGAAGAACCTTCGGCCTTCGCCCGCCGCCAGGATCACGGCGTGCATCCTCATCCCTCCCTGCCTCAGGCCTCGCGCTGTTCCTGCTCCCTGCGCATCTCCTCGCGCGCTTCGGCCAGGATCTCGGCAACGTCCTCCGTCCTGAAAGTCCTCTGCTCGAAGGTCCGCTTCTCCAGGGTCCGCAGGAAGCCCTCGAAGTCCTCGAAGTACGACCCGTAGATGTGGAAGCTGTCGGCGATGTGCGTATACTGCCCCACGGGCACCTCGCGCCCGACCGCCGCCGACAGCCGCCGCGCCACCTCCGCCTGCAGCTCCGTGAAAGCGTACATATTCATGAAGGCCGCCTTGAAGGCGTCGTTGCTGCGCATGTGCGCGTTCATGCACAGCCTGCCCTCGATCACCCGAAACCACAGCCGCTGCAGACAGGCCGGGTGCTCGTGCCCCGCATCCTCCCAGCACTTCCACGTCACGGCCTGCGCCCGCCGCGAGTATTCGCACTCGCCCAGGCACTGCACGACGTAGTCGAGCTGGTTGATCGCGCCCTCGCGCCCCGGAACCGTGTACGCCGTCAGCCGTTCGTGGTACGTGTACTGCCACTTGCCGTGCTCGGGGTCTATCCAGTGGTCATGCACGCCCGCCACTACCTCCTGCACGTACACCTCCAGGTCCCGCAGGCCGCCCGGCATCGCCCGATGGATCCGCGGCTCGGCCATCGGGTCCGCCACGGCGATCACGCCCAGAGCGTCCCTGCTGGGCGGGTCGCCGGGGCTGTCATACTGGGTCTGCGCCCGGGCACCGCGGTTCCAGGTCTCGACCACGGCCCGCTCCCACGCGGCGGGCAGGGTCTCTTCGGCAACGTAGACTACGGGCAGCACGAGGTCCGACAAGGCAAGCCCTCCTCCGGCTGGGGATGTGCCAGACAATGGTCGCCCAAACCACCCGCCCCGTCAAGGATCGCCCCGCGTGCCCGCCCACCCGCCTGCCGGTTGTCGTCAACGCCGCGTGGTATTACACTCTCTGCGCGATGGGCATGATCGTCGGCATCGGCATTGACCTGGTCTCCATTGAGCGCATCGGCTCGCTGCGCCGCCGCCATGGCGACCGCTTCCTCAGGCGTGTCTTCACCGACCGCGAGCTGCAGGACCACGGGATCGAGGCCGCCCGCGACGAGCGCCTCGCGGCCCGCTTCGCCGCCAAGGAAGCCACCATGAAGGCCCTCGGCACCGGTTGGGCCGCCGGCGTGGGCTTCCGCCAGATCGAGGTCAGCAACCTCCCCAGCGGCCAGCCCGTCGCCGAGCTCCGCGGTGACGCCGCCGAGCGCGCCCGCCGGCTGGGCGTGGACCGAGTCCTCATCAGCATGTCCAACGAGCGGGACTGGGCGGTTGCCGTAGCGGTGTTGGAGGCCCGCGATGCGGCTGATTGACCGCTATCTGCTGCGTCAGCTCCCCTTACCCTTCCTTGTCGGGATCGGCGTCTTCGTCTGCATCATGCTGGCCGAGGTCGCGTGGCGCATCTCCGGCGCGCTCCTCGGCTCCGGGATCTCCGCCCTGACCCTCGCCCGCTTCTTCGCCTACTCCGCCCCGCGCGCCGCCGTCTGGTCCGCGCCCGTGGGCATGCTGGTCGCCGTCAGCATGGCCATGACCAACCTGGAACGCCGCGGCGAGGTCACGGCCATGCGCGCGGGCGGCGCGTCCCTTGCCCGCCTGCAGCTCCCCTGGATCATCTCCGGCCTCTTTGTCGCCACACTGGCTGTCTGGGCCAACCAGGAAGTCGTCCCCCACACCACCCAGCGCGCCTATGAGCTCTTCACCCAGATGACCTACCAGGCCCCCGTGGTCAAGGAAGCCTGGAACCAGCTCTTCCGTAGCCCCGAGGGCGACCTCTTCTACGTCCGCCGCATGAACGCCGCCGAGTCCAGGCTCGAGGGCATCACCATCTGGCGTGTGGACAGCCAGGGCCGCGTCACCCGCGTCGCCGTCGCCAGAAGCGCCCGGGTGAAGGGTGACCAGTGGGTCCTGGAGCACGGCTTCGTCCGCAACTTCGACCCCGCGGGCCGACCCGTCGGCGGCCCTGTGCACTTCCGCCAGCTCCCCATGGACATGTGGGCGGCCATCCAGGAGTACTACTCCGACCGCCGCACGCCCTACGAGATGAGCATCACGGAGTTGGGCCAGCTCGCCCGCGTCCTCGAGGCCGGCGGCAAGGACGCCCACCAGCTCCTCGTGCACCTGCACTTCAAGTACTCCATCCCCTGTGCCACGGTGGTCTTCGCCCTGGTCGCCGGGCCCCTTGCCCACCGCTACTCGCGGCTGGGGTCTTTCGCGGGGCTGGTCCTCGCCGTGCTCATTCTCTTCTTCTACAACGGGGTACGTTCGTGGACGTTAGCCCTGGGGTTGGCGGGCACGCTCTCGCCCGTCGCGGCGGGCTGGCTGCCGAACGCGCTCTTCCTGGCGATCGGGCTCGTGCTCACCGCTCGCCAGACCTGACCCGCTCCCCCCTGCCCCCTGTCCGCCCGGGCTCCGGCCTGTCGCGGAGGCCTTGTGGTGGTCCCCTTGTAGGGCGGGGCTTTAGCCCCGCCGTCCGGCCCCATCCGGCCCGCCAACCTCAGGCACGCTCCGCTGCTCGCGCACTCAATCACTGCCTGCGACGCCCTTGCGCTTGTCCGCCGGGCACACTGCTCGCGCGGCCAATCCCTGCCTCCCTGCTGTCTCCCGCGGGCCGTCCGCCCTTCCTCTAGCCCATCAGCCGCGACCCCGCCAGCGACGCCCGCACGCCCTCTGTCTCGTGCTCGACCAGCCTCTCCAGCGGCAGTTCCTCACTGGGCTTGACGTGGCACTCGATCCCGATCGCCCCGTCGTAGCCAATCTCCGCCAGCCCCTCCCACACGGCCGCCCAGTCCATGTCGCCCTCCCCGAACAGCCGCTGCTCGTGTCCGAGGCTCACGTCCTTCACGTGCACGTTCCACAGGAGCCCACCGTATCGCCGTATCGCCTCCGGGCCCCAGTCCTCCCGCCTCGTCACATGGTTCCCCGGGTCGAAGGTGATCCCCACGTTCTCCCTGCCCACCATCTCGATCAGCCGCAGAGTCGAGTCCACTGTCTGCACGATCTGGTTGTCGTGCGTCTCGACGACCAGCCCCTTCCCGTACTCGGCCGCTACGTCCGCCGCTCGCCCCAGCCCGTCGGCCGTACGTTGCCACACCTCCTCCGACAGCGTCTCCGGCGCCCCGTAGGCGGTCACCTGCCTCACGTACCGGCACCCCAGCAGGTCCGCGAACTCGCAGTAGCGGCGAAGCTGCGCCATGAACCCCTCCACCTGCGCCTCCTCCGCCGTCCCGTAGGGTCCGATGTAGCTCGCCAGGCACCACACCACCAGCCCCGCGTCCCGGATCACCTCGGCGTGCCGCACCACTTCCTCCGTGGGCAGATCGGGCGGCAGGTGCTCCGGCAGCCCAAAGATCTCCATGCCCTCATACCCGTACCGGGTAGCCAGGGCGACGCTCTCGTCGAGCGAGTGGCCCGCGGTGACCTTCGTGCACAGCGTCAGCAGCATGGTGGCTCCCTCCTGGATCGGGGCCTGTCCCCCAGCGGCGCCCACGGCGCCCGGCGCCGCGGCCTGCCGCGTCCCGGCTACTCGGGGTTGTACTTCGTCCCGTGCCTCACCAGCCATTCCTCGTCCAGCACCACGTGCGCGATGGCCTTCCGCCGCCAGGTGTAGCCCACGTGGATCATCCCGGCGCTGTCTTGGATGATCGCCGGGTAGGAGTACTCGCCCGGCTCCGTCTCCAGATCCACCTTGATCGGCCAGGTATCCCCGCAGTCCTCGCTCCATGCCAGGCTCAGAGGCGTCCGCGCCTCGCGGCTGTCGTTGAAGGCCAGCAAGACGTTCCCGCTGTCCAGCAGCACCGCGTCCACCGCCGCGTTCGGGTTGGGCAGCGCCGTCGGGACGCAGGGACTCCACGTCTCGCCCCCATCCGCCGACTCGCTCCGCCACACCTGCTCCTGTCCCCGGTCGCGCAACAGCGCCACCAGCGTCCCATCCTCCCGGCTGAGCAGCGTCGGCTGGATGCACCCCGAGGGCGACTCCATCCATCCCGACCTCCGCCATGTCTCGCCGCGGTCGTCGCTTATGTACACGAACCCCCGCCACGTCACCTCATCGTACAGCGGCAGGAGAATCCGCTCCTCATCCGCCAGGAAGGGCTTGTTCCGCGGCATCGTCCCCAGCGGCTCGTCGAACACCACGGGGCCCTCCCACGTCCGCCCCTCGTCCTCGCTCTTCAGCGCCTGCAGCCGCGCGCTCGTCCATCCCCTTCCCGTTATCGTCACGAAGAACAGCCGTGTGTGCCCCCACTGGTCCAGGAACAGCACGGGGTTACCCTCGGGCTGCCCCGGCGTGTCCACCACGACCGCCGCCGGGCGCCACTTGCTCGGCTGATGCAGCTTGCGCGCCGCCAGCACCGCCACGTCCCCGGCCCCCTCGCGGCTGCCCGCGTACCAACCTCCGAGGATGTCGCCGCTCGGCAGCTCGACCAGCGTCGAGCAGTGACACTCGGGCCGCTCTGCGTCCGTCTCGTACATCATGTACCTCTCAAGGATCATGCGCGGCGCCCTCCTTGCAGCAGCGCCCGTGCCCCCAGGGCCTGCGTCTCAGCCCTCAGTGGACGTGGATACGCCGCTTATATATGATGGTAGCGTTGGCGGCAAGTGCTCGCCCGAGTGCGGGAGGGACGCGGCGCCCGCCCTTCGCGGGGCCGTGGCTGGCGTCCCGTCTCGGACCTGTCGCCATCGGCGCGGCCCTGGCCGCGCCCGGGAGGTGGGATTACCGCCCCCGCGAGGTCCAGTCCTTGACCCTGAAGGGATGCCCATGAGGACCCTGTCCGCAAGGGTGTTTGCCGAAGCCCCGTCCGCCCGCCGGGCAGCCGTTGTCCTTGCCCAAGCCCTGACCGTCGCCGCGGCCCTCGTGGTCGCGGCGAAGCTGCGCATCTGCCTCCCCTGGTCGCCGGTCCCCATCACTCTGCAGACCTTCGCCGTGCTCGTCGCGGGCGCCACGCTCCCCCTCGGTCTTGCCGTGGGCGGCGCGGCCCTCTACACCGCCGCAGCCTGCGCCGGCCTTCCAGTCCTTGCCGGCGCCAGCCTCTTCGGCCCCACCGGCGGCTATGTCCTGGGCTTCGTGGCCGCGGCCGCCTTCCTCGCGTCCTCCCGCGACGCCGCGCCCTGGGCCCTTCTGCCGCGTCTGTTCATCGCCGAGCTGCTCATCTACGCCTGCGGCATCGCCTGGCTGGCCGCCTATTCGTACCAGGGCCTCGCCTGGGCCCTCCAGGCCGGCCTGGCGCCCTTCCTGGTCGGCGAGGCCATCAAGCTCGCCGCCGCCTGGGCCGCCGTACGCGCCTGGCAGGCCCGCCCGGCCCACCGCTGAGCATCGCGCACCGTCGTGAAGGTCACGCCTGGCGCCTCGCCCAGGGGCGCCTGGCCTCCCACAACCATCCTGCCGGGCCTGCAGCCCAGAACCCAGCCGCCTGGCGAGGAGTCCAAGGCCTGGCAATGACGACTCTCGACCGATACATGCTGCGGGAGATGATGCCTGCTTTCCTCCTCGCGGTGGGGGCCTTTGTCGTCCTTCTCGTCGGCCACATGCTCTACACCGTCGTCGAGGTAGTCGTCGAGCGCAGCGTGCCCCTGCCCAGCGTCATGAAGTTCCTCGCTCTCCGCGTGCCCGAGGCAGCCTCCATGGCCCTCCCGGTCGCGGCGCTTCTCGGCGCCGCTCTGTGCTTCAACCGCCTCGCCTCCGACGGGGAGCTGGTCGCCCTGCGCGCCGGCGGAGCCGGCTTCGCCCGCATCATGGTGCCGCCTGCCCTCCTGGGCCTCCTCGCGGCCCTCGCCGTCTTCGTCCTCAACCAGCAGATCGCTCCCCGCTGCGAGGAGGCCAGCCGCAAGCTCCTCGTCGAGACCATCAGCAAGCGTCGCAGTCTCGCCTTCCAGCCCGGCCGCTTCCTCGAGCTCTCCGACGCCGCCTGGGTCTACCCCGGCGACGTGGACCCGCACCGCGAGCGCCTCATGAAGGTCCGCGTCTTCCTCCTGCGCGGCGACGACCCGCCTACCCTCGTCTCCGCCGAGGACGCCGTCTTCGGCCGCGAAGAGCTCCTCGTCCGTGGCGGCACCGCCATCGCGCCCGAGTGGTCCGGCGACGTCACCTGGGGCAGTGTCGGCGACATCCACGTGTCCCTCCAGCCCGAGGCCTTCGTCCTCCCCGGCGGGTCCGGCGAGCTGCGCGAGATGTCCCTCCGCGACCTGTGGCTCGACTGGCGCGAGGCCAGGACCCGCAGCCCCGGCCGGACCGCTCGCCTCAGCCTCGAGCTTCACTCCCGTCTCGCCCTGGCTGGCGCCGCCCTGGTATTCACGCTTCTCGCCGGGCCGCTCACCCTCGCGGTGGGCGGCGGCCAGAACCTCGCCGGCCTGGCTCTCAGCCTCGTCGTCGTCTTCGCCTACTACCTGCTCATGCTCTGGGGCCGGCTCCTCGGCGAGCGCGAGGTCCTCCCCGCCTTCGCCGCCGCCTGGGGCCCCAACGGTCTTCTCTTGGTGCTTACCGCATGGCTCGCCTACCGACTGCGCTAGCTCTCGCGGCCCTCCTGGGCGCTCTCTCCGCACTCCCCGCGCGTGCGGACGAGGCCCCCGTGCCCGCCGCGCCCGATCAGCCGCCCGCGGCGCACGTTGCAGCCCAACGAGGGCTGGCAGTGGCTG
>CAZSOQ010000244.1:0-7856 GCA_964608495.1 uncultured Armatimonadia bacterium
CGCCGCCCCGGCGGCTGGCTCCATCACGGGCCTGTACTCGGTGCTGGTCGAGGGCGATGACCTGGACGACCCCGTCGCGGACACCGTGCGGGGGATTCTCGACGGCCACGTGGTCCTCTCGCGTCGCCTTGCCTCGCAGGGACAGTACCCGGCGATAGACGTCGTGCATAGCGTCAGTCGGCTGATGCCGCGGATCATGCCGGTACGCCAGAGGCGACTGGCGGAAGAGGTCAGGGAGCTGCTGGCCGCCCACCGCGAGGCGGAGGACCTGGTGAATCTCGGGGCCTACGAGCACGGCAGCAACCCTCTGCTGGACCGAGCCCTGGCGCTGCGGCCGAGCCTCACGGCCTTCCTGCGGCAGGACCTGGGCGAGATGACACCCCTCGAGGAGAGCTGGCGCCTGCTGGGCGAGATCCTGGACAGGCCGACCGCCAGTGGACGGGGCGTCCCCGTCAACAGGGACAGGGCCGCAGCCGCACGAGGTTCCGCGGCAACCGCGATTGCTGCGCAGCCTTCGGGCAGTCTCAGGCCCGGGGGGCCCCCGCCAAGGGTTTCAGGATGGCGTGGACCGAGCGCAGTCACCAGCCAGGAAGCGGACGCGCACCTTCCCTCAGGGCCCGGCCAGGAAGAGCAGGCCCCCTGAGCAGATCGGGGCTCCGGCTCCCTTCACTCGACCTCGCCCGGTGCCGATGACTACCAGGAGGGTACAGCCCGAGGTCGCTGCGCAACCTCTGGGCCTATCGGCCCAGCGCCGCGTCCACCCCCGCGGGCGTCGGCTTTGCTCAACCGTCGCCGGCTGTGCCGGCGATCCGCTCGTGCCTGCGGGGGTGGCCTTGCGCTGGTCAGTCGCCGAGGCGGCGCGATCACGGCGGGAAGGACGACATCATGGGCACCAACTACTCGACTTCAGCGGGTCTGGTAAGCGTTGAGGGTGTGGCGTCGGGCCTGGACATCTCGGGGATCATCGCGAAGATCTCGGCGGCCCGAAGCCAGCCCATCCAGTCTCTCCAGACCCAGCGCGCGGAATTGCAGGACCGGCTGAGCGTGTTCCAGTCGCTGGAGACCTACGTTCTGTCCCTGCAGACAGCCGCCCTGAGCGCCGCGGCCGTGGACGTCTACGGGGCGCGCAAGGTCAGCGTCAGCGGCGCCGACCCGACCGCAGCCGCGCCCCTCGTCGCTTCGGCGGATGCCGCAGCGCCGATAGGCAGCCACTCCATCGTCATCAACAAGCTGGCGCAGGCGCACAGGGTCCGGTCCGCCAGCGTAGCCGCGGCGGACGAGGCCCTGGGGCTTTCCGGCGACCTCCTCATCAACGGGCGCGTGATCACCCTGCAGGCCGATGACACCCTGGCCGATCTGGCCGCGGCCATCAACAGCGCCGGGGCGCAGGTGCAGGCCACGGTCCTCCACGTCGCCGCCGACGACCATCGGCTCGTACTCACCGGCCTGCAGACCGGGGCGGCGAACGCCCTGGACCTGGTGGATGCCAACAGCGACAGCCTGCTCGAATCCCTCGGTCTGGTCGGGTCCACGACCACCGTGAAGCACGCTCTTGCCCAGGGCGCGGCGTCGGACGGAATGAGCTCCGCCGTGACCAGCGTGGGCACGGCGCTGGGCCTGCAGACCGCCCCGGCCGGCACCGTCCAGATCAACGGCACCGACGTGGCCATGGACCTGAGCGTGGACTCGCTGCAGGACTTGGCCCAGCGGATCACTGCCAACGTGGCCGGGGTGACCGCCACGGTGCAGACCGTGACCGAGGGCGGTACCACGACCCACGAGCTGAGGGTCGTGGGCGACAGCGAGACGCCCACCTTCAGTGATGCCGGCAACGTTCTGGTCACCCTCGGGCTGCTCGCCAAGCCCGTCGCTAACGAGATTCAGGCCGCCCAGGACGCCGAGGTGGTCCTGGATCAGCAGACGATCACCCGCGCCACCAACAGCCTGGACGACGTCCTGGAGGGCCTGAGCCTGCAACTGGTGCAGGCCGATCCCGCGCGCACTCTCACCCTCACGGTCAGCGCCAACCTGGAGCCCGCCGTGAGCGCCGTCCGGCAACTGGTACAGCGGTACAACGCGGTCGTTGACTTCATCGCTGCCAACCAGTCCTTCGACCCCGACACGGGCGAGGGCGGAGCCTTCCTGGCCAGCTACGATGTGGTGCACCTGGAGAGCAACCTTCGCCAGGCCTTCACCCTGCCCGTCCAGGGCCTGGTCTCCGGCACGGTGCTGGCCTCCCAGATAGGCATCACGACTGACCAGTCAGACCACCTGGTGCTCGACGAGACCGAGCTGCGCACGGCGCTGAGCGACGATCCGCAGGCCGTGCGCCGGCTCTTCACGGTCACGAGCGAGACGACCAGCTCGAGCGTGCAGTACGTGAGCAGCACGCGGGCCACGCAGCCCTCGACCGCCTCGGGCTACGCCGTCACGATCACCCAGGCGGCCACTCGGGCCCGCGCCGAGAGCGCGGCCCTGGCCGCGGGCATCAGCGTCAACGAGACCCTCACCGTCAACAGCGAGTGGCAGGTGAACCTGTACTCGGGCATGACCCTCGAGCAGGCCGTGCAGGCCCTCAACAACACCTTCGCGCTCGCCGGCCTATCCCTCTCCGCCGGCGTGGAAGGCTCGAAGCTGGCCATCGAGCATGGCCTGTACGGCAGCGACTGTGGCTTCACCGTGAGCAGCAGTCTCGACCACGGAGCGGGCGGCACGGACCTTGGCGGCGAGTCGGCCGGCCAGGTGGCCAGCTACCATGGGCTGGATGTGGCCGGGACGATAGGCGGTGAGAGCGCCACGGGTCGCGGCCGGTATCTGACGGGCGATGAGGGCAACGCGAACACGGCCGAACTCAAGCTGCTGATCACCGCCGAGGCTCCGGGAGATCTGGGCGTTGTACGCTTGGCGAAGGGCATCGCGCAGCGGCTGGCCGACACCATCGCCGCCGTCGAGCAGCCCACGTACGGCGTCTTCGCCCATCTGACCAAGTCCGTCAACGACGACATCGAGGCCGTTGACGACAACATCGAGCGCACACAGACCAGGCTGGACTCCTACCTGGACCGCCTGCGCGAGCAGTTCGTAGCCATGGAGGTAGCGCTGGCCAAGGCCCAATCCCTGAGTCAGTACCTGTCCAACCAGATCGGTGCCCTCGTGAACCTGTCAGGCAGCCGTGGGAGCTCCAGCAGCTAGGGCCGGGACAGGGAGAAGCGCGACACCAATGCCCCGGATTGCGCACGCCGCCCGTCGCCGTGGCGGCGCGGTCAGCGGCACCCCCAGGCACCGTGAGGTCGCGAGGCGACCTCGCGCGAGGAGGCCTTTGACTTGAGCGAATCCCCGCTATCAGCAACCCAAGGTCGGAGCGCAACCTCCGGGCATCAGGCCTACCGCACCGTCGAGGTGCAGAGCAGTGACCCGAGGATGCTGGTCGTCATGCTGTTCCAGGCGGCCGTGCGCAAGGTCCTGCGGGCCCGGCAGGCTCTCGGTGAAGGCCAGTGGGAAGAGAAACACACGTCCATAAGCCGCGCGCAGGAGATCCTGCAGCACCTGTCGCTCGCCCTCGACGAGACCCGGGCTCCCGAGCTGGCACCCAGGCTCGCCGGCCTCTACGCCCACCTGGACCGCGTCCTCGCCGAGGCCAACCTGGACAACGACGCGGACAAGCTCGACTACGTCCTGGAGATTCTGACCAAGCTGGCCGAGGCCTGGCAGGAGGCGGTGAGCCGATGCTCCTAGACCCGGGAAGCTCTCCAACGCACGGAGCCGGCCCCGCGCCGGCGACCGAGCTATACGAGGCCGTCCTGCGCCTGATTGAGCGAGGACGCGCCGTGGACGAGGCGATCGTGAAGCAGGTGACGGGGGCCGCCGCGTCCGCTCAGACGCCATCACTGGGCGAGCTAATGGGGCTCAAGCACTGGCTGGTGCAGGCGCTGTTCGCCATCGCTCCCCGGGCCCTCAAGGCCAATCCCGACCGGCGCCGCGAGATCCTCGGCGCCCTGTCGGCCTTCCGGGACTCCCACCAGGGCGCGGAGGCAGTCCTGGCCCGGTACGTGGAGGAGCTGGAGCAGGAGCTGGATGGGGCGCGAGACCGGGATGAACGTGCCCAGCGACCGCGGCCGCTGCGCATCTGTCGGGCAATCGAGCGCTATGGGAACGGTGATGCGGCCCGGCAGGGCGACACGAGGCTAGGCCGGCGCTCGGCATGATCGAGGTCGCAGGGCAACCTGAGGTCGTTGCGCGACCTTACGCCGCCCGCCTCAGCGTCGCCAGGTTCGCCACGGGGCCGTCGCCGGCTTCCTCCAGACCCTGTCTGATGGCCTCCAGTTGAGTGGCGATGCGGGCGTCTATCTCGCCCCCCTCGCCCTGGACGATGACATCCCCGGGCGCGAGGGTCTCGTCGGCCACCACGCTCAACTCCCCCCCGGGCGGCAGGGCCGTTAGCAGCGCCGCCTTGTGCTCCGACAGCTCCCGTGCGCCCCCGGCGCTCACCACGAGGCGCACGGTCCCGCAGGTCGCTGCGCAGCCGCCATCGCTGAGGCTTCGCAGGGCCTCCCGGGCCATCTGGACGACCGCCTCCGGCCGGGTGTCGAGTCTGTCGCGCACCACCTTCTCCGCCACTTCCATCGCGAGAGCGGCTACCTGGCGACCTAGGTCCTCGCACAGAGAGTGGAAGCCCTCCTCCATCTGCCCCAGCAGGTCTGCCGCGGCCTGGGCGAAGGCCTGCCGCTGCTCGGCCTGCACTGCGGCCACGGCCTCCTCACATCGGCGTTCCATCTCGGCCCTGGCCGCCGCAGCGGCGCGCTCAGCGGCCTGTTCGGCCTCCTCCAGAATTCGCCGCGCTTCTTCCCGGGCCCTGGCCAGCTCGGCCTCGGCCAGCGACTGCACCTCGGAGTCGACCGGGAGTTGGCCCTGGCCGGCTCCGGACGGACTCCCGCCGACCAGGAAGTGCGCAAGAGGCAGAGCCCGGAACCCGCCGTTTCCTCTCGGAGGCGGTGCAGTCACCGGGCCCACGATCTCGCCCTGGCTCTTCGCGTGCGGAGTCATGCCGTGTCTCCTGTAGGGCGGGGCTTCAGCCCGAGGCTGCGCAGGTAGGCCCGCGCACTTTCTGCGCAGCCTGGCCCCGCCTCCCTCTTTCCCGCACCGCACGCCTCCCCGCCGCCGGCTCGCCTAACCACGCGCCGCCGGGGCCCCGCGCTCACCCGTGCCCTTGGGGCCCCCGGTCTCCTGGTCCGTGGCGCTGCCCGCGAGAAGGATCCTGAGCTGCGAGGCGAAGGCCGGGCTGTTGTCGCGCGCGAGCCTGCAGAGGCCCTCCTGCATCTGTTCCTGCGGCGACGCGCTGGCTGTCGTGGCCTGCTGGCTCCCACGGGCATCTCCCGGCAGAGCCGTGGTGGCTCCCGCGTCTCCGGGCGCCAAAGCTTGCGGAGCAGCCTGCCCCCTGGCCTGCTCGCCGGATGTCCCTGTCGCCGAGTGGGCGAAGTCAGCCGCCTCGCCCCTGCCGCCGTTCCCTCCGGTCCCCAGCCCGGCCCGCTCCATCGCCACCCGCATCTGCTTGCTGGCCGACAGGAGGAACACGCCCAGGACGACCGCCAGGGCGAGCCCGCCGAAGTACCGCGAGACCTGAGCCAGGAGCTGTCCCCGCCGCTGGGCAGCCGCCTCCTTCTCCGCGTCCTTGAGCTGCTCCTCGGCGAGCTTGCTCGCCTCGAGCAGCGCCTTTCGCACCTCGACCGTGTCTCCCCGGCTGGCGTCGTACCCCGACGCCGCCTGGATCACGGAAGCGATGACCCGCTCGTCCGCCTCGATGCTCTCGTCCACCAGCACCGCCACGCTCAGCCGCGCCACCTTGCCTGGCGGCCTGGTCGTCTTGGTGGTCGTCCGCGAGAACTCGTACTCCCGCGTCTCCTCGCTGTGCGAGTACTGCCCCCCACCGCCGCCCGTGCCGCTGGGAGTCGAGCCGAAGACATTCGAGCTGACCCCGGCGGCTCCACCGACCCTGCCTGTGCCTCCCGAATAGTCCTCCTTGACCACGTGATCCCTGCGCAGTGTGCCCTGCGTTGTCGGAACAACGCCCGGCACTGGGCCTGGCTGCACCTGTTCGCTGCTGATCTCCTCCGTCTCGTAGACCATCTGCGCCTCGACCTGGACGATGGCTTTGCTCGGCCCGACGAAGGAGTCCATCATCCCCTGCAGGCGCTGGCGCAGCAGGGACTCGTACCTCGCCTTGGCTTCCTGTTGCGCGGCGGTGAGCCCCGTCTGGTCCTGCCCGCCGCCCAGCACTCGCCCGTGCTGGTCCACCACTGTGACCTGCTCGGGCGCCAGACCCTCCACCGCCTGGGCCACCAGCACCTGGACTCCCGCCACCTGCTCCTGCGACAGGCTTCCCGCCCGTCCCCCGCGCAGATTCACCATCACGGACGCCCGCGGCGGCGTCGGCTCGCCGAACAGACTCTCTTCGGGCAGCACGAGGTGAACGCGCGCCGAGGACACCTCGTTCAGAGCCGTGATGGTCCGAGTCAGCTCGCCCTGCAGTGCCCTCTGCAGGTTCACGCGGTTGGCGAAGTCCGTGCCCGGGAGGGTGCCGCGATCGAAGATCTCCAGGCCCACCGTGCCGCTGCCCAGCAACCCCTGGCTGGCGGTCTTCAGGCGCAGGTCGTAGAGCCGGTCCTGAGGTACCTCGATGGCCGTGCCCTGCGCGGTCAGCCGATAGGGCACCTTCTGCTCGCGCAGGTAGTCCGCCACCGCCGACGCATCCTGGCCGGACATCTCCGCGTACAGCGTCGCGTAGCTGGGCCGCAGTGCCCAGCTCACGAGCCCCAGGGTCGTCAGCCCCACCACGACCAGCATCGCCACCAGCCGCCGCCGCTGCCCCGGGCCCATCGTCCCCCAGATTCTGCTAAGCTGCTCCATCGTCGCCCCCGGTAGCTAGCCGATGCCCGCCGCAGACCAGAGCCTGGGCCTACGCCGCCCGTTCGCACCGGCCTCTGCCCTAGACCTGCATGCGACTGACTTCCTTGTAGGCCTCAAGCGCTCGCTGCAGCACCTGGGACGTCAGCTCCAGCGAGAGCTCGGCCTGCCGCATGGCCACGATCGCCTTGTGGATATCGCCGCTGCGCCCCGTGGCCACCGCTTCCGCCTCGGCATCGGCCACCTGCTGCAGCTCGTTGGTCTTATCCAGGGCCTCCTGCAGAGCCCCCGCGAAGGGCTGCTGAGCTGGCCGCGCCGACATCCGGTTGATCAGCCCATCGTCTTGCCTGATCGGCGGCCGAATGTGCCCGAGAACCGTGCCACCCACTCTCATCGGTCCCAGCCCCCTACCGCAGTAGCTCCAGCGCCTGCTCCATCGAGCGTCTCAGTTGCTGCAGGGCCGCGGCGTTCGCCTCGTAGGCCCGCGACGCGGCCATCATGTCCGCCATCTCCATCGGCACGTCCACGTTCGGCATCAGTACGTACCCCTCGGCGTCCGCGTCGGGGTGGCCGGGATCGTAGACCCTCCGCGGTGGCCCGAGATCGTCGCGCACCTGGACCACCTCGACCGGGCTGCCCGAGGTCGCGGACCAACCTCCGGCGGCGATCCCCTCCTGTCTCATCAGCCGAACCAGCGGAGGCAGGTCCAGCGGCCCCGGCAGGGCGGCCGCTAGCACTACTTCCTTGCGCCTGTACGGCCCTCCCTCCGGTGTCCTCGTCACATCCGCGTTCGCGAGGTTCTGAGCCACCACTTCCATGCGCGCTCGCTGCGCCTGAAGACCACTCGCGACGACATCGAATCCTCTCAGCCAGCTCATGTGCAGTGTCCTCCCACGGCCCGGGCACAGACGCCACTCCTGGAGGCCGAGCGGCCCCCGCCATCGGCCGTAGGTTGC
>CAZSOQ010000245.1:0-7840 GCA_964608495.1 uncultured Armatimonadia bacterium
AGGCCGTCATTGCAACGCTATTCCGCGCCTCCGGCTCCCTCGCCATCCTTGTCGTCATCGCCATCTTCGTCTTCCTCTTCCTCGAAGCCGCGCCCGCCTTCAAGCACCAGTCCTTCCTCCACATGCTCGTCGGCACCGAGTGGCGTCCCACCTCCAAGCCCCAGTCCTTCGGCCTGCTGCCGCTGCTCGCAGGCAGCATGATGGTGACCGTGGCGGCCAGCGTCATCGCGATCCCCCTCGGCCTCGCCGGCGCGATCTACATCGCCGAGTTGGCCTCACCGCGGGCCCAGGCCATCCTCAAGCCGCTGGTCGAGCTCCTCGCGGCCGTGCCTTCCGTGGTGCTCGGCTTCATCGGTCTGACGCTGCTGTCGCCCCTCGTGCGCCGGCTTCTCGGTCTGCCCACGGGTCTCACCGGCTTCACCGCCTCCATCATGCTCGCCTACATGTCCCTGCCCACCATCCTCTCCCTGGCCGATGACGCCATCCGCGCCGTCCCGCGCAGCATCCGCCTGGCCAGCCTGGCCCTGGGCACCACCCGCTGGCAGACTATCCGCTACGCCGTCCTCCCGGCGGCCCGCCCGGGCATTGTGCCTGCGGTCATGCTGGGCATCGGCCGCGCCATCGGCGAGACCATGACCGTCCTGATGGTCGCTGGCATGGCCGGCGTGGTGCCCACCACGCTCTTCCAGCCCATGCGCACCATGACCGCCACCATCGCCGCCGAGATGGGCGAGGCCGCCCGCGGCACCGCCCACTTCCACGCCCTCTTCGTCGTCGGCGCCCTGCTCTTCCTCATCACCTTCCTCATCAACCTCGTCGCCGACATCTTCCTGCACAGGGGGCAGGCGCAACGATGACCCGCCTCACCCGCCATCTGGCCCGTGAGCGCCTCATCGAGCGCTTCTGGGTGGCCCTGCTCACGCTGTGCATCGTCCTCATCATCTCGCCCGTCATCTTCGTTGTGGCCTACATCGTCTGGAAGGGCGGCTCGGCCATCTCCTGGACCTTCCTCACCCAGCCGCCGCTGCACGGCATGCGCGAGGGCGGCATCTTCACCCCCCTCATCGGCACCCTCTATCTCTCCGCCGGCACCATGGTCGTCAGCGTCCCCCTCGGCGTCCTCGCCGCCATCTACCTGCACGAGTTCGCCCGCCCCGGCCCCCTCGTCCGCGTCATCCGTCTCGCCCTCACCAATCTCGCCGGCGTCCCTTCGGTTGTCTACGGCCTCTTCGGCCTTGCCGCCTTCGTCATCATCCTCCGCTTCGATACCTCCCTCCTCGCGGGCTCCTGCACCCTCGCCCTTCTCGTCCTCCCCATCGTCATCACGGCCAGCGAGGAGGCCCTCCGCCAGGTGCCGCACGAGTTCCGGTCCGCCAGCCTCGCCCTCGGCGGCACGCGCTGGCAGACCGTCCGCAGAATCGTCCTCCCCAACGCCCTGCCCGGCATCCTGACCGGCGTCGTTCTATCCCTCAGCCGCGCCGCCGGCGAGACCGCCCCCATCCTCTTCACCGCCGCCGCTTACTACCTCCCCTACGCCCCCAAGACCGTCTTCTCGCCCGTCATGGCCCTCCCGTACCACCTGTACGTCATGGCCACCCAGGTGCCCGGCGTCCCGCCCGAAGTCCCCTGGGGCACCGCTCTCGTCCTCCTCGTCCTGGTCATGGTGCTCAACGCCGCCGCCATCGTCCTCCGCCAGGTTCTTCTCAGCCGGCGCCGGTGGTGACGGCAAGCCCTACCCGCCCTCGCGCCCCACGCCCGAGGGCCCTGAGGTGAAGTCTGATGTCCGGCGGCACCGACAATCCGCGGGAACCGGGCGACCCGGGTCTCTCGACGCCCGACGCCAGCGCGGGCGTCCACACCCTCAAGCCGGGTGTGCGCATCACCAGCGAGCCAGCCGACCTCCCGCCGGCGCCCGTCAAGATGGAGACCCGCGGCGTCCGCGTCTACTATGGCGAGGACCAGGCCCTCCGCGGCGTGGACCTGGCCGTGCGCGAGCACGAGATCACCGCCGTCATCGGCCCTTCCGGCAGCGGCAAGTCCTCGCTGCTGCGCTGCCTGAACCGCATGAACGACCTCGTGCCCCAGGTACGCGTGGAGGGGCAGGTCCTCCTCGAAGGTCAGGACATCTACGCCCCCGACGTGGACGGGGCCCTTATCCGCCGCCGCGTCGGCATGGTCTTCCAGACGCCCAATCCCTTCCCCCTCACGGTGTTCGAAAACGTGGCCTACGGGCCGCGCCGCCACGGCATCACCGACAGGGCCCAGCTCGAGGGGATCGTCGAGGACAGCCTGCGCAAGGCCGCCCTCTGGGACGAGATCGTGCAGGACAACGCCCTGCGTCGCACCGCCCTGGGGCTGTCCGGCGGCCAGCAGCAGCGCGTCTGCCTGGCCCGCGTGCTCGCCGTCGAGCCCGAGGTCATCCTCATGGACGAGCCCGCCTCGGCCCTCGACCCCATCAGCGCCTACCGCATCGAGGAGCTGATGTTGCAGCTACGGCACAGCTACACTATAGTCCTCGTGACCCGCAACCTCTTCCAGGCCTCACGCGTGGCCGACACCACGGGCGTGCTCATAGACGGCCAGCTCATCGAGTACGGCTCGACACCGCAAATCTTCGAGCGGCCACGGGACAAGCGCGCCGACGACTACGTCCGCGGCCGCATAGGATAGGGGACCTGCATCATGCCCATGCTTCGCGCCGCCTTCGCAGCGGACATGGAGGACCTGGAGAAGCAGCTCGTCCGCATGGGCGACTTCGTCGAGTCCATGCTCGCCTCGGCTATCAAGGCCCTCGCCGAGCAGAACGAGGCCCTGGCCAACGAGGTCATCCTCCGCGACGACCTCGCCGATGAGATGGACCTGACCATCGAGCAGAGGTGCATGCGCCTTCTCGCCCTCCAGCAGCCCCTCGGCCATGACCTGCGCACCATCGGCACCGCCCTCAAGATCATCGCCGACCTCGAGCGCATCGGCGACTACTCCGTGGACATCGCCCGCGTGGCCAAGTCCCTCGTCCACGAGCCCTACTTCAAGCCCCTGGTTGACATCCCCGCCATGGCCGCCATAGCAAGCGAGATGCTCCGCGGTGCCATCCGCAGCTTCGTGAACAAGGACCTCGAGCTCGTGCGCCAGGTGTGTCAGCGCGACGACGAGGTGGATCGCGCCTGGCACTCCCTGCTCCGCGAGCTCATGGCCTCTATGGAGCGCGATCCCTCGCTCGTGCGGCAGGCCACGGCCTTCATCCTCGTCGCTCGCTACCTCGAGCGCATCGCCGACCACGTCACCAACATCGCCGAGCGCGTCAACTACGCCGAGACGGGCGAGATGACCGAGCTCGTGCGCGGCCATCGCCCTCATCTCGGCGATGGACTTGGCGGCGGCCTGCCCGAACGGGACAGCGACCCACCCACGTGATGCTCCCGGGGCCACGCGGCCCCCGCCCACTCGCCTCGGGAGGTCCGCATCCTGCGACTGGAGGCAACGCGATGCTCTCCCTGACAGCGGCCACGGTACTGCTGCCGGGCCTGTGCCTGGCGGCCGCGGCGCCCGATTCCCCGCAGCGCATCCAGGTCTCCCCGGAGACGCCTTGGTACTGGAGCTACGGCGGGCGCACCCTCCTGCTGCTCGGCGGCTCGGACGAGGACAACCTCTTCAACCACCCCGAGCTGATGATGGACAACATGGCCAAGCTGCAGGCCTGCGGCGGCAACTACGTCCGCGGCACGCTCTCCTGCCGCGACGAGGGCAACGTCTGGCCCTTCCTCCGCACGGGCGACCGGTACGACCTGCGCCGCTTCAACCCGGAATTCTGGCAGCGCCTCGAGGACTGCTGCCGCGAGGGCCAGAAGCACGGCGTCGTCATACAGATCGAGGCGTGGGCGACCTTCGACTTCTACCGCGACTGCTGGCTGGTCAACCCCTGGAACCCGGCCAACAACGTCAACTACACGGCCGAGGACACGGGCCTCCAGCCCGAGTGGCCCCACCACCCCGCCGGCAAGTTCCAGCCCTTCTTCGAGACGCCCCCCGAGCTGAAGGACATCGCTGCCGTCCGCCACTTCCAGGAGGCCTTCGTCCGCAAGGTGCTCGACGTCACCTTGCCCTTCCCCAACGTCCTCTACTGCCTGGACAACGAGACCCGCACGCCCCCGGCCTGGACCCTCTACTGGGGCCGGTTCATCCGGCGCGAGCTCGCGACGCGCGGGGTCAACGCCAATCTCACCCAGATGTGGGACCCCTGGGACCTGCGCGACGACGCCCACGCCGTCACCTACGGCAACCCGGACGTCTTCAACTTCTGCGAGGTTTCCCAGAACAACTGGCAGGTCGGCCGGACCCACTACGACCGGCTCCTCTGGTACCGCAACAACCTCAAGACCCAGCCGGGCGGCCCGCGACCGATGAACAACGTGAAGGTCTATGGGCGACCCGGAGGTGGCAAGCCCTGCGACCCCGACGAGAACGTCGCCAGGTTCTGGCGCAACATCCTCGCCGGCTGCGCCAGCACGCGCTTCCATCGCCCGGACAGCGGCCTGGGCCTCAACGACCTGGCCCAGCGGACAATCCGCGCCGCGCGTACCTTCACGGACGCCTTCGACCTCTTCTCCTGCGAGCCTCGCCCGGACTTACTGCAGGACGCTGGGCCCAGCCAGGCCTACTGCCTCGCCCGCCCGCCGGACCTCTTCGCCCTGTACCTCCCCAAGGGGGGAGAGGCGGTCGTCAAGACCGCGCCCGCCCAGGGCCTCCGCCTGCGCTGGTTCGACCCCGACACCGCGCTCTTCGCGAAGCCCGAGGCTCTGCCCGCCGGTGACGAGATCCGGCTCAGGACACCCTCGGCCGGCCGGACATGGCTGGCCCTGGTAGACCGTCCTGCAACCTAGCAGCGCTCACCGAGGAGATGACACCATGACCGTCTACGCCTGTGCCTACGACCTTGAGAACGAGGACCTCTGCGTCCCCGCCGCGACCAAGCTCGCCGAGATTCACCGCAAGCACGGCTGCCCCGCCACCTTCTTCTGTGTCGGCCGCGTGGTCGAGAAGCGCGCCGCCGAGCTGCGCGCCGTCTTCGCCGACGACCCGCTCTTCGATCTGCAGTCCCACACCTACGCCCACCGCATGTTGCGCGACCACATCGTCCACGGCCCTGCGATCCCCGTGGACGAGATGTGGGTCGAGATAGGCAAGGCCGCCGACGTCCTCGCCGAGGAGTTCGGCCGCCGCCCCATCGGCACGCGCTCGGGCTGCGGCTTCGAGTTCGGCATGCAGGGCGAGCCCGAGCGCCTGCGCATTATCGCCGAGTGCGGCATGGAGTACATCAGCACCCACCTGCGCGGCCCCAAGGAGACGATCCCGGCTCCGCTCACCCAGCCCTACACCTACGCCGACGACGGCTTCCCCGCGCTCTGGGAGCTGCCGGCCCACGGCTGGCACGACAATGTGCTCAAGGGCTTCACCGGCCACCCGACCATGTTCCCGCCCATCTACCCCTTCGCCGGGCGCCTCGAGCCCGTGCGCGACGCCCGCGAGGACTTCGAGGCCGCGCGGCCCTGGGTTGACCACGCCGTCGCCGAGGGCATGACCTTCGTGGGCCTGTGCTACCACCCCTGGTCGCTGTACCGGCTCGACCCCAACTGCGGCACCATGGACCTGCTGCTGGGCTACCTGCGAGCCCGCGGCATCGAGGTCGTCACCTACACCGAGCTCTACCGCCGCCTCGCGGCCTGCGGCTGCGACGAGAGCGGATCCTGACGAGCGCCGCCAGGCCCGGGGATCTGCGGCTGAGAGGGTCCGCCCTGCGGTCCTCGATTCCTGATTCGGGTGCCCCAAGAGGTATTGACGAGTATAAGTTTGTCTAGCTATGATAGCAGTTGGCCTCTAGCGATCTTAGTGTCTTCGCGCCATGTGCCAGAGCTGAGGCGGTGTCTCGACGATGTCTGAACAGCCACACGAGCCCGAGTCCCAGGCGGAAGCAGGCTCCAGCCCTGAATCCGGGGCCCCTGCTGGCCCCGAGCAGCAGGCTTCGCTCCCGCTGGACCTCGACCCCCAGGCGGAGGATACCGAGCAGGTCGAGGAGTTGGTGAACGCGGCCACCGAGGCCCTCGCGGTCGGCAGTGGGGCGCGCGCCCTCATGCTTGCCAGGCAGGCGACGGAGGCGGCCCCGCATCTCCCGCGCGTCTGGGCCCTGCTGGGCATGGTTGCCGAGGAGGCCGGGGAGCCCGCCGAGGCCCTGGAAGCCTACCGCCGGGCCGACGAGCTGGAGCCCGGTCGCCCGGGCCTGGCCGAGCGCATCGAGGCCCTCGAGGCCCATGCGGTGGCCCACCCCCCGCCCGAGCACGACGAGCAGCCTCTGCCCGGCGCCACGAGCCGGCTCGAGCGTTGCGCGCCGGCCCTCCTGGCCGTCTCCGTCGCCCTGCTCATCCTGGCGCTGGGCCTGGCGGTCATCCTGCGCAGCCATCGTGCCGCCAGCCTGGAGGCCAGCTACAAGGCCGCCATGGAGCAGGGCACCAAGTACATGGCCCTGCAGGACTACAATCGCGCCGAGGCCGCCTTCACCGACGCCCTGCGCCTGCGGCCCGAGGACCCCGAGGCAGTGGCCTGGCTCAAGCGCGCCCAGGACGGCCGCCAGCAGTATGCTCAGTTGAAGCGCTGGGAGTACACGACCCTGGGCGGTCGCTTCCCGGGTGTCACGGGCGAGAATCCTCTCACGCCCGCCAAGATCCTGCCGACCGCCGAGCGCCAGGCTCAGGAGGCCCAGGCCCGGGCCGCCGCCCAGGCAGGGGCGTCCGGCCAGGGTGGATCGTCCTCGCCCAGGCGCTACACCTGGGCCGGCGCCACCTCCACCGACTGGCGCCCGACGGGCGACACCGGTCAGTTCCCCTCACCTCGCCAGGAGGTGGGCACGGGATTCTTCCCCGAGCCCACCGGCGCGGGCGTCGAGTACAGGCCCGGCGCCACGGGCACGACCGGCGCCCAGACGGCCGGCACGGCTCAACAGCCTTCGGGCGCCGCGACCGCCCAGCCCGTCGTCACCGGCCCCATCCTCGAGCCCGAGCGCGCCCCGACCGGGCACCTGCGCATCACCGTGGGTGAGCCCCACCCTTCGCCCGCCGCGGCCAGACCTGCGGGTCCCCAGGCCGACCAGGTGCGCCAGCAGGCCGATGAGGCCCGCCGCGCCGGTCGCGGCGGCGAGGCGGGCAAGCTCTACCAGCAGGCCGCCGATCTTTACCAGGCCGAGGCCCGGGCTGATCCCCAGGCCCGGGCCGTTAAGCAGGCCGGAGCGGACTACTGCCGACGAGCCGGGGAGCAATGCGAATAGCAGCCATCGTCCTTGCCCTCGTCCTTTCGGGCGGCTTGTGGGCGGACCTTGCGGTGGTGATCTGGCCGCTGGACAGGGCCTTTGTCATGCCCGAGGCGGTCCTGCTCGACGATCTGCTCAGCCGCCTGGCCCAGGACGGCAGCACCGCCTTCCTCATCACCAGCAAGAGCGCTTACGCCCCCAGGCTTGCCGCCCTGGGCCCCGACGCCCCCGGCTGCGCGGCCATGGCCCAGCTAGCCGCCCGCTGCGGCCTCGATGACCTCATCCTCCTGCAATGGAACGCGGCGGGCGTCCACGCCCTCTCGTCCACGGGGCGAGAGGCCGTCGTCGCCACCGGACCCCTGGAGCGCGACCCCAAGGCGGCCGCAGTGCTTCTCGCCAGCGCCCTCGCGGGTGCCACACCGTCCGCGGCCGGCCCGCCCAGTCCGACGCCCACCGCGCCCGCGGAGCCGCCCACCGAGCCGCCGACCACTGAGCCCGCCACGCCTTCTGTCCCCACGGCCCAGGGAGGCGCCAGCGTGCCCC
>CAZSOQ010000246.1:0-7812 GCA_964608495.1 uncultured Armatimonadia bacterium
GGGGGCCCGTTTGCGTCGGCTGCGGCCCGGCACGCCGAGGCCGCGGCCCCGCCACGGGCCGGCCGGGCTTCTACGGGGCCACCGTCTGCGCCGAGGGCTCCGTGCGGGCCTGCATGAGCGGCTCGACGTCCGCGACGGGCAGCCACAGGCCGTGGGCGTAGCTGGCGCCCGCCTGGCACTGGCGGTCCACGGCTGCGCCCGGCGATCCCGGCGCCGTCCCGGTGTGGCCCACATTGGCGAAGGGCACCAGGACCCCCTCGCGTGCCGTGCCGTCCCTCATGCTCAGCTCGGCGGGGGAGAAGGGGCCGAGGGCGCCTTCCGGCGCGGGCTTCCTCACCAGGGGACAATCGGTGTCCACTCCCGCCAGGCCGGCCAGTTCCGCGCCGTCCTCGGCGCCCGCGAACAGGCCCCGTCGGGCCTCAGGCGAGCACCACAGGCTGTCCAGGGCGAAGACCACCGGCCCGCGCGCGAGGGCCATCAGCGTTTCCCTCCCCTCGCCGCCCTGCACCCATCGGGGCCTCAGGGG
This sequence comes from uncultured Armatimonadia bacterium, assembly GCA_964608495.1. Lineage (GTDB taxonomy): Bacteria > Armatimonadota > Zipacnadia > Zipacnadales > FEN-943 > JAKORR01. Next base: position 527 of record CAZSOQ010000246.1, read on the forward strand.
GAAGCGGACGTGGATCATGTCACCGTCGCTCCACTCGCGGCAGATTCGCTGGTATCCGCCGGGGGCCACCTGGTCGGGGCGCCAGTAGTTTACCCGCACCGTGGCCCCCTCCGCCCAGCCGGGCACGCGCACCGAGATCGCGAGGGTCTCGGGCTTCTTCAGCCGGATCACCATGGCGATAGGCTCGGCATCCGGGTAGCTCGTGTGCTGCTCGATGGTGAGCCACTGGCCCGAGGGCGTCTCCATGCGGGCCTGGGACAGGCAGTACTGGTTGACGTAGTAGCCCTCGTCGCCCTGTCCGTAGATCAGGGTGGGCAGCTCGGCCAGGGCCAGGCAGCCGCTCCAGTCGGCGGGACCCGGGTCCCGCGCGGGTCCCGCCGGCCGCGCGCCGGTCAGCGGCGTCGAGACCCGGAAGCCCGCGCCGTCCGACGCCTGGCAGGCCGGGAGATGGTTCCACATCAGCTTCTCGACGACGTCCGCGTACCTGGCCTGGCCCGTGACTTCGGCCAGGCGCTGGTTGAGCCTCAGCCATGTGACGTTGGCGCAGGTGTCGGCCCTGGCGACGGCGGCGGCGGGGCTGCCCGGGTAGCCGAGGGCCTCGTCCACGCCCACGGCACCCGTGATCAGCATCCGGGCGCCGGCGATCTCGTCCCAGGCTTCCTCCACGCGGGCCAGGTACTCGTCCTCGCCCGTGATCTCGTACAGGCGCAGCATCCCGAGGAGACTCAGGTGCGCCACCTCGTCGTCAAGGCCCGGGCGGGCTTCCTCGGCGCCACCGCGAGGCGCATCCGCCGCGGTCACGGCGCCCGACGCGCCGGGCGACGACAGCCGGGCTGCCCACCGGCACCAGGCCAGATACTCGCTCTTGTGCGTCGCCTGGTACACCCTCCCCATGGGGTCAACCAGGACGGGCAGCAGCGATCCGGGGCAGGGGGCCGCGTCCTCTGCCGTGCCGCCGGCCGGGGTCGCCGTGCCCTCGGCGCCGGGCCCGAAGCGGTCCACGTAGAAGTCGCCCAGCGCCCGCGCCACGCGCAGAGCGGTCTCGTCGCCGGCCAGGCGATGGTAAGTTAGCAGCCCCGACAGCAGCCAGTAGTGCTCGTAGGGCTCGATCGCCCGCACCGGTCTGCGTGCCTCGGGCGCCGTGACACCGAGGTATCCGTCGGCATCCTGCGCGGCGGCCAGACGCTTGACGGCCCTGGCGACCGTGTCCTTGAGCTTCGCGTCGCCCACGCGCGTGGCGACCAGGACGGCGGCCTCGATCCACTTGCCGGTCTCATCGCCTAGCGGATCGCGGCCCGTGTCGGCTCCTTTCTCGAAGGCGGCGAGGCCGGCCTCATAGTCCCACCGTGCCAGGGGGCCGCGGAGGTTGCTTACGTACCGCTCGCGCAGGAATCCACCCACGGAGGGCACTCGCTTGGGTGCCGCGGAGGCGAAGGCAAGCTGTTGCCGCCCCGCCGCCGAAGCGCCGCCGAGCGGCAGAAGGGTGGCAAGCAGTGACAGAGCTAGTGGACGGATCAGGCGTTTCATGGAGAACCGGTCCTCCTGCGGCTGCTGGGTCTCGTTGCTTCCTTGTGCTGAAGAACAGCGCGGGCGCCCGGGACGGTCCGCCGCCACCACCGCTGCCTGACACTCGGCGTCCAGGGGAGACCACCGACCTGCTCTTGGGGTGGGCCGAGGGCCCCTTCCGGCCCCCGAACGATGCCCCAAGGCCTCTCCTACAGTCTGTAAGACTGCCGAGAGCCGACGAAGTTCCGCGGCTGTCTGGCGGCGAGGCGTGACGCTTATGTCAGAAAGCGGGGATGGGCCCTCGGGTGCGCCCTACGCCGACCGGCTATGGTCCCCGTCCTGCGGCCTCAGGGAGGAAAGGCCGGGTGCGAGCCCGAATAGCCGCCCGACTCTGACGAATCGGATCAACGTAGGTTCGGTGTCGGGCGAGGCGTCGCTCGCCACCGTCTTCGCAGGAGCGCGATACATACCATGGCTGAGAAGCTGAGACTGGCCGACCTCGTACCCGGTGCGACTCTTGAGCGCTTGCGCTGGGGGTTCAAGGTAGTGACCGGCGTGCCCATGGTCTTCACGGACGACGAAGGCACAGCCCTCACCGACCTGGAGGAACCGCTGCGCTACTGCGGCGCGCTGGTGCGATGCCCCCAGGGCGGCACGCTGTGCCTGCGCCGCAAGCGATGGCACGTGCCCGAGCCCGAGGGGGACGCGGCCGTGCGCCGCACACAGCACGACGGCAAGCCCATCTCTCACCAGTGCGCCGGGCGCTTCCGCGACATGGCCGTGCCCATCGTCATCGAGGGTCAGACGGTTGGCTTCGCGGTCTTCGCGCGCACGCTGACCGAGGAGCCCGACCTGGCACGCTTCCGCGCGCTGGCGAGCGAGCACGGCATGGCCCCCGAGGTGGGGGAGAAGGTGGCCCGGTCGGCCCTGGTGATGCCCGAAGGGAAGCTGAGCCAGGTGGCAGGCTTTCTGCAGACCATCGCGGAGCTCGTGGTCAGCGCGGCCTACGACACCCTCCGGGCGCGCCAGGTGCTCGAGCTCGAGGAGCTGCGCGACTCCCTCGTCCACATGATCGTGCACGACCTGCGCACGCCGCTGACGAGCATCATGGGCAGCCTGCAGGTCATCCAGGAGAGTGAGTACGACGCCGACCTGACCCACGAGCTCGTGCCCATGGCCCTGTCTTCCTCGGAGACGCTGCTGGAGCTGATCAACATGCTGCTGGACATCAACAAGATGGAGAGCGGGGAGCTGCAGCTGGATGTGGCGCCGGTGGACTTCGCCCAGGTGGCCCAGGCAGCGGTGGATCAGGTGCGTGGCCTGGCTACCGAGCAGGGACAGGAGCTGGTGCTTACGGTCGCGCCGGACTGCCCCGTGGTGCAGGCCGACGGGGAGCTGGTGCGCCGGGTGGTGGTGAACTTGCTGGGCAATGCCATCAAGTTCACCCAGGCCGGCGGGCGGATCGAGCTGTCGGCCCACGGCGAGGACGGGGGGCTGGTCTTCTCGGTCTCCGACAACGGTCCCGGGATCCCGGAGGAAGACCAGGCGCGGATCTTCGAGAAGTTCGGTCAGGCGGCGGCCCACAAGAAGCGCCGGAAGTACTCCACCGGCCTGGGCCTGGCCTTCTGCAAGATGGTTGCCGAGGCGCACGGTGGAAGGGTCTGGCTGGAGAGCGCCGTGGGAAGGGGCAGCAGCTTCTCGGTGTTCCTGCCCCCCGCGCCGAGGGCTGGATAGAGAGATCAGCCGGTGGGTCGGCGGCGACGGCGTCCCCCTGCCTCCGCGGGTACCGGCGCGCTCACAGATTGTCCTCCAGCCAGGAGCCGATCTCGTCGGCCTTCATGGCTCCCTGCGAGCGTGCTATCTCCTCGCCGTCGCGGAACAGGACCAGGGTCGGCACCACCATGACCGCGTGCTGGACGAAGGCCTGCCGGCCGTCCGGCACCGCCAGCTTGGCGAACTTCACCGTGCCCTCCTGCAGCTCAGCCGCCGCCTCGTACTGGGGGTTCAGTTGCCGGCAGTGAGGACACGTGGGTGACCAGAAGTCCACAAGCACGGGAATCTCGGCCTGAAGTACCTCCTGGTCGAAGGTGGCATCAGTGAGACCGAGCGGCTTCGCCATCTCCTTGGCCTCCTGTAGAGCCCCGTCGCACCGGTGCAATCCGTCCCTGCCGTGAGGCGCTGGCCGTCCCGCGGCCGGGCGCAGACACAACCCCAGCCCCGCGCTCACCTGGCCCGGCGAAAATCTAGGATACCCCCCGGGGGCACCCCCAAACCTCCTCCGGCAGACGGCGCGCCACGCAAGGCGGCACGGCAAGGACCCCCGCGCCGGGCAGCGAACCCTGTCCGTCGCAGCCGACCGCAGTCTGGCGCGGCCGCGCGGCGGCGGGGGCCACCAATCCTCGGTGCGGAGGACCACGGTATGCCGGCAAGAGCCTTACTCTCGCTGACAGTGCTCGGGATCATCACGGCGGCTGCCGCCCAGGAGGCCCAGCAAGTGCCCCAACGGAACCTGGTGACCTTCTTCGACAAGTGCCGCGCCGGCGGCCCGGTGACCGTCGCCTACATCGGCGGCTCGATCACGGCCCAGAACGGCTGGCGCCCCTTCACAACCAAGTGGCTGCAGCAGCAGTTCAAGGACTGCCAGATCAGGGAAGTCAACGCCGCGATCGGCGGCACGGGCTCGGTGCTCGGCGTCTTCCGGTTGGGCAAGCACGTCCTGCAGTACGAGCCGGACCTGGTCTTCGTGGAGTTTGCGGTAAACGACACGGGTGTGCCCGACGAGTCGGTGCTCGCAACCATGGAGGGCATCGTGCGGCAGTGCTGGCAGGGCGAGAAGAAGCCCGATCTAGTCTTCACCTTCACGACCGCGCACACGCTGGAGATACCGACCCAGCGGCACCAGGCCGTGGCGGACGCCTACGGCATCCCGACGGTGGACTTCCAGAAGTCCATTCGGGCTGTCGTGGACCCGGGCTTCATTGACTGGCAGATCCTGGCGGCCGATCGCGTGCATCCGAACGACTGGGGACATGCGATCTACGCGGCCACGCTGGCGACCTTCCTGCAGAAGCAGATGCAGCTTACCGAGGCCGTCCCGCCGCCCGACACGCTGCCGCCGGCGGTCTTCAGCGACCAGTACACAACCGCGTGGCTGGTGCCGGTTACCGACAGTGTGCCTGAGGGCTGGACGCGCATCGAGGCGGCGGGCTACTTCCAGGACGGCTCGATCCTGGCCACCGAGGTGGGCCGGAGCCTGGAGGTCAAGTTCATGGGCACGATCGTGGGCGTGTACTACGAGATCCGCAAGGACGCGGGGATCGTGGCGTGCGAGATTGACGGCAAGCCCGTGCGGGAACTGGACACGTCCTGGGGGCCGACCTACAAGTTCAACCGGCAGAACGCGAGCATCATCGCCAGCGGCCTCGACGCCGGCGAACACACGCTGAAGATGACCGTGACTGACAAGCGCCACGAGCTGAGCGAGGGCCACGAGTTCCACCTGGGCTACCTGATGGTCGCGGGCTAGGCTGCAGCCGGCCACGCGGCAGCCGCGCGCGGCGGAGGGCCCCGGGCGGTCAGCCGTGGCGCCCTTGCTCGTGCCGGCGGCCGGTCGCTGCCCAGGGGAGGCCTGGAACGGATGACCAAGCTCAGCTTCCTACCCCATCCCAGCGTGCGGGAGATCGAGGCGGGCCTGCGGGAGTGGCAGGGGCTTCTGCCGGACAGGCTGCGGGTGCTCGATTTCGGGCGCACGGCCCAGGGCTACCCGCTGCTGTGCGCCCGGATCACGGACGCCTCGGCGCCCGACGAGGACAAGCAGGTGGTGCTCTTCACGGCGACCCATGCGGGCCCCGAGTTCAACAGCTGCACGGGTCTGCTGCGCACCGCCAAGTGGCTGCTTGGGGACGAGGGCACGGCACCCGAGCTGCGGCGGCGGACCATCGTCCTGGTCTGTCCCTGCATGAACCCCGAGGGGTACGCGATCGGTGAGGACGAGCCCGCGAAGGGCTGGGCGAACTCGCTGGGCGGCAACCCGTGCATGGGCAGCTATGGCTGGGACGGGGTGCTGGATCCCGAGAGGAACCCGGAGGCCGTGGCCCTGGTCAGGCTGATGGAGGAGAACGTGCCGGACGTGCACGTGGACGTGCACGGCGTGCGCTACTCCCAGCAGGCGATGTGGGACACGACGGGCTGGTCGTGGGGCTCGAGCCTGGCGCGCCCGTACTGCAGGCGGCTGGTGCACGAGATGGACTACGCGGCCGACGCCGAGGGCTTCTTCCCGATACTCCCGGAGGACACGGCCGGGCGGCTGCGGGTGACGCACGTGGCGGAGGGCGCGGGCGACCACTTCTACTTCGCGCCCCCGGCCGTCAGCAACGCCGTGTTCTCGACGCATCGCTTCCACACGATCTCCTTCCACATCGAGTCGGGCTACGAGGAGAGCACACTGGCTCGGCTGCGGCGCTGCCTCGAGCTGGGCATGGTGCGCTGGCGGGGCGAGCTGTACGAAGGCTACCCGACCTGGCAGGTGGGGGGCTGGATGTCCATGACCGTGGCGGCCTGGGGGGAGACGGCGGCGCAGAGGCGGCGCAGCCGGGTCGAGCTGTGGCGGGCGGCAGATCGCCTGGCCTACGGCTGCGCGCACCCCGAGCCGGCGTGGGGTGGGATGATGGCCTTCTGCGCGACGACGCCGGCCGCGACCGAGCGGTACCTGGCGCTGGGAGGGAAGCCGAGCTTCGACGGCGCCGGGGCGCATCTGGCCGTCCTGCTCGAGCGCCTGGCGGAGGACCCACGCTTCGATGCGGCCGCGCTCCGGGGCTATGTCGAGGATTCGCCCTCTACCCACGCGATGACGCTGTATCCCCGGGAGCCGGCGACTGGGGGCGATGCGCCCCGCGAGGGGCTGGCCCTGCGGCTGCACCTACCCTATGCCGGCGCGCGGGTGACCGAGGTGCGGCTGGACGGTCGGGCCGTGGGGCAGTCGCCGCGCGAAGGGTACCAGACCTGGGGCAAGCCCGGGACGACGGTGCAGGTGAACGTCCCGCCGGGCAAGGTGCGGGACTTCCACGTGGTGACGTGCCGCTATGAGACGGAGACTCAGCGCCGCGCGGGATTCACGGCGGAGGACTGGCGGCTCGGCTAGCCCCTGCCGGCAGGGACAGGGCACGGCGGGGCCGCGCGGTAGGGCTTGGCGGGATCAGCGCCCGATCGTGAAGGTCTTGCGGCCGAGGACCTTGCCCCCGCCGGTGATGGTCACCGTGTAGGTGCCCTTGGTCAGCCCGCCGGCATCCTTCGTGTACAGGTTGAACGATACCCACCCCGAGCCGCCCGTCTGGCGCTCGCTCCGGGCCACGGCCTTGCCATCGCGCGTCCATACGGCCTCGATCGTCGTGCCGTCGGGGAGACCCTCGAAGCTCAGGGCCGTGGCCACCTGGCTGGCGCTGTCGAAGCGGTCCGCGGCGCCCTGCGTCTGACCGTCGGTGACGCCGGTGCCGACCTGAAGGCCGCCGACGTCAGGCAGGGCCCCGGGGCTGCCCTGACCGCCAGCGCCACCGGCGCCCTGACCACCGGCGCCCTGGTTGCCGGCCTGCTGCTGGCCGCCGCCCTGGCCGCCGTCAGCGCCGCCGAGCTGCTTGCTCGCGTACTGGTCCCAGGTCGAGCCGCCCGCTTCGAGGGCGTCCGAGAGCTCCTGGCACTGCTTGCCCTCGGGCGTGTCCTCGTAGCCCAGTTGCGCCAGTTGGCGGTCCACGTAGGCCTTCCAGGCCGCGTCGCCGCCGGCGGCG
>CAZSOQ010000247.1:0-940 GCA_964608495.1 uncultured Armatimonadia bacterium
CCACAGGACCTCGCCCGACGGCAGCGGCACGCCATCCTCCGGGTGCTCCAGCGTCACCCACCCGCACCGGCTCTGGCCCACCTTCCCGAAGTCCCAGACCAGCCTTGCCGGCGTCCCCGCGTGCGGCCCGCCCTCGAGGCTCCCGCCCGCGTAGACAGCAACCCGCATCTGCCCGTGGGGCCTCACCGGGATGAAGAAGCACACCGCCCTCAGGCGCAGGCCCTCGCCTTCCGGCGCGATACCACCGATGGCGCGCGTGTGATTCACCGTCGTATCAGTGCCCTTGGCGGTCGGATTCCCCCAGATCGGCCCTGTGGGCGGCGTCAGGTTGGGCTCGGGCGTGCCCCAGGTCACCGCCAGGTCGCCGCCGACGGGGGGCTTCAGTATCGCGCCGCCATCCACGGTCAGCGCCCCCCGGGCGGTCACAATCTCGATGACCCCGGTGCCGTAGACCGATCTCATCGGCTCGGAGTCGTGCAGCATATCCGGCAGGGGCTCCCGCGCCTCACCATCCACCTCGACGGCCATCGTCCGCAGGTCCACCGCCACCTCTTCCCCCTCGGTCGTGGCGCCGCGCAGGACCTTGCCCTCCCTCACGGGCAGCGACAGGGCCCTGGCGAAGGTTCCCTCATCGGCGTACCTGTCCAGGTCCGACACCTGGAACACATGCCAGCCGTCCACCACGATGTGCGCGGCCAGCCCCTTGCCCACCCGATACACGTCCCACGGCCCCAGCTTCCGGGCCTCCAGCCCGTGACTCGCCGACGGCTCGCCCCCGGCCACCAGCCAGTTCCGGTGCTGCGCCACCATCTCCGCCGTCTCACCGTTGCCCGCGGTCCGCAGTACCTGGTCCGGCCGAGCCGGGAAGAGGATGCTCCACGGCCGCGAAGGCGATCGGGCCGTGACGGGATAGGTCCCATGCACGTGCTCCCGCGAGCCC
>CAZSOQ010000247.1:950-7777 GCA_964608495.1 uncultured Armatimonadia bacterium
TTGTAGTACCTGATGGCCTGGTTCGTCCGCCAGTCCGACGGCGGCGCCAGGACGGTCGGGTAGCCCGCGGCCGCCCGTTTACCTGCGTACACGAGCTCGGGGCGCGTGGCCGATTCCGCCAGCAGCGCCTCGACCACGGGGTGCGGCGCGAGGTCGCTCGTGGCGAAGAACATGCCCTCGTCCTGGTTCAGCCGCGGGTCCTGCCCGTTGCCGTACCCGTCGCCCGCGGGCTCCAGGCCTGCCGACCGAGAGTAGTCGAGCCGCGGCTCCCCTACCCCAAAGGCCAGCCACATCGTCGGCAGGAAGGCGTCGTACCGATTGTCGTCCAGGTAGTCACACCCGCGCTCGCGGCCATAGCCCCGCTGGAAGCAGCCCCCGAGGTAGCCCCCCACGCTCAGCAGCGCCCGTTCCGCCAGCAGCAGGTTCAGCAGGGCTTCCGCGCCGCGCCGCAGGTCCTCCGCGGGCGCGTACGCGGCCAGCACCTGCAGCGCGTTGCTGTAGTGAAACTGGTACCTGTGGGAGTTCCATTCGTAGAAGCCCCACTTGAATCGCCACCCCAGGGACTTCCGCAGCTCGTCAAGGTGCTCCTCGACGTCCTGCCCGCGCAGCATCTCGGAGAAGAGCCCCACCGTGAGGTACATCAGGTCGTGGTTCTCAGTGTGTATCCGCGGCCATCGCGCCACGCGGCTGTACTCGTTCATTGGCCAGTCCGCGATGATACGCCGCAGGTGATCCCTGGCCCGATCCGACAGGCGTGGCGAATCCTCGAAGTCCAGCAGCGTCTTCAGCAGGCGGATACCGGCGAAGTCGGGGTCGCGGGTCAGCCTCGCGCTCGCGAGGTAATCGCTGGCCCTGTCCAGGGCCGTGCCCATCACCAGCCGCGCGTGATTGAGCGACCAGAGCCGGCCGTCCAGGGGCCGCAGGTCCGGCTCCAGCCTGCCGAACTCCCTGACGATCCACGCCAGGTACTCCTGCCGCCGCGCCTGCAGCTCGGGCCCGGCCCCCGCGGGCCGATCGGTGTTCGCGCTTGGCATGTCCCCTCCCTGTCCCGGCCCGGTCCGTCCTCGGGAGGTCAGTGGCGCCGTCGGACGTCACAGGCCTCGCCGGCGCCGTGCCTCACCTTGTCCCCACGGCCCTGCACACCCCCGAGCGGACCGTGACCGGCCCCAGCAGCCCCGACGTCAGCAGCGGCGAGTCCTGGGTCCAGTGCTTCCACGTCGTGAAGGTCAGGCGCTGGGCGGCGGGCCTGGGCGTGCCCTGGATCAGCCACTCCGGCCAGGCCTTGAGCGACGCCCCGGACCACTCGCAGTCGTCGGGCAACTGCTCGTCACCGATGAGCCGGTTGGGCCACAGGTTCGTCACGCGCACCTCGATCGCGTTCCGTCCCGGCCTGAGTACCCCGCTCACGTCCGCCCGGAAGGGCGGCTTCCACAGGACGCCCAGGTCCTTGCCGTTCACCCGCAACTGCGCGATCTCCCTCACCATGCCCAGGTCCAGCGCCACGGCCTTCCCCTCGCCCAGCATCTCCGCCGGCACCTCGATCTCCTTCACATAGGTCGCCGTCCCCGAGAAGTACTTCACCCCCGGGTCCTCGCTCTCGGTCCACGACGCCAGCTCGTCGAAGGTGACCCTCTCGGGCGCACCCCACCCGGCCGGGAAGCGTACCTCCCACGGCCCGCCTACGGTCAGAGGCGCGGGCAGGCCTTCCACTCCCGCCCGCTCGGTCTTCCCCGACGCCAGCTTCACCTCGTACACGCCCGGCTCCCAGGCCGTGAGCACGGTCTCGCCCTTCGCCGACACGATCAGCTCCCCGGCGGGCATCGCGACCGGCGCGCCGCCGTGCTCCGTCCCGTCGGGCAGTTCCAGCCGCTGGTTCTCGTTGACCGTCTTGCTATACTCCTCGCCGTCCAGCAGGTAGTCCACACGCATCTGCTTGACGATCAGGGAAGCCGGGTCGCCGGCGATAGAGTTGTCCGCCACGATGGACAGCCTTCCGTCCTGCACGGCCGCGCGGAGCTGCTCCGTGACGTCCACCGTCTGGGTCTGGACGCTCGGCAGGCCCTCAGCGGGCACAACGCCGTACAGGGCCCTGAGGACCTTCAGGTCGCCGCCCTCCTGGTCCCCCTCGGGTATCCTCAGCATCTGGTTCTCGCCCACCGTCGCCACGAGCCGCTCGCCGTTCAGGGTGTACTCGACGCGCAGTTGCTTGACGATCATCGAGGCCGGGTCGCCCGCGATGTTGTTGTCTGCCCGCACGACCAGCCGTCCGTTGCGCACCAGCTTCGCAAGCTGTGCCGTGACGTCCACGATCTCCGGCTGCTCGACGACGAGCACGCCGTAGATCGCCTCCCGGATCTCGAGCCTGCGCGGGGGTCCAGGGTCCGACTCGAGCACGGACCTGCCGTCGCGCTGGACGCTAACGACGTGATCGCCCGCCTTCGCGGGCTCCCGGAAGACGACGAAGACCGACCCCGCGGGCTCGAGCCGCAGCGGCACCGTCGTCCGCCCGTCCTCCTCGCGGTACATGGCGGCCTTCTCGACCTGCCCGGTCTCGGGATGCCACAGCTCGGGCGCCTTCCCGCTTGCGCGGAAGGTGCACTCCACCACGTCCGCCTGGCCGCTCTGGTTCGACACGAAGTACAGGTCCGCGTCGCCGACCACGCGGTGGATATACTGCACACTCGCCGGGCCGCTGGCCTTGGTGGCCTGGAAGTCCGGCCCGGCGCCCCGCGCGGCCAGCACCTCCTCGAGCGGCTCGCCCCAGATCACCGTGCCCTTGCCGTAGGCGTGCGACTTCACCGTCTGGCCGTCGCAATCGCCCCACACCTCGTCCGCGAGGGCTTCCACCTCGGCGTCGCAGTCGGGGTAGCCCACCAGGCTCGGTGAGCGCGCCGGCTTCGGCCCCACGACCGTCGCCCCGTCCCGCACCAGGTCCCGGACCTTCCTCAGCACCACCGGCGTCATCATCTCGCTCCCGGGGAGCACCAGCAGCCGGTAGCTCATCCCGTCGGGCAGGACGATCCGCCCGTCCTTCACCGCCATCCGCGTGAGGAGGACATCGGTGTCGCAGCCGTCGTAGTCGTATCCCGACGGCGGGCCCGGCGACAGCCAGCGTCGCCCCGCTAGCCCACCCGGCGATCCCTCGCCGGCGAAGTAGCACAGGTCCGCCACGAACAGCCCCGACTGCAGCAGGTACTGACACCGCGTCAGGTACCCCGTCCACGCCGGGGCCTGTTCCCACCACGTGATGTTGCGCTCGAAGTGGAAGCCGTGCGGTCCCATGGTCATCCCGGGCTTGAGGTCCGTCCACGGCTGATGGGCATAGCGATGGAAGATGAAGCGGTTGACGCCGCCGCAGTAGATCAGGTCGCCCAGGGCCTTGAGCGCGTAGGGGTGGTTCTGCCACTTGCCCTGAGCCGAGTCCGCCGTGAAGGACTCCGCCCCCACGTACTTCCTGCCGTAGGTGTGGGCCACCGACGAGGCCAGCTTGCTGTTCGAGTTGTCGTTGCCCTGTCCCGCCCAGAACTCGCTCATCGGGATGTCGGCGCGCCCGCCGGCCGTCAGGTCGTCGAAGTTCCCGTTCCCGTAGGGCTCCGCCGACAGGATCATCCCCCGGCGATGGCACAGCTCGGCGAAGTGCCCGTAGTAGTTGTCGGTGTACAGGTCCGCTATCGTGCGTCGCAGGTCCCACAGGAACCGTTCCGACACGTCCAGGCTCTCGACGACTCGTCCCGTCATCACCGGCAGATAGGGCATCGGGTCGTACCCGCGCCGCGCCTGGAACTCCTCCCGGAACCGCGGCGTCCAGTTCTGGCAGTCCACCTCGTAGCTGTCAATGAGCACGTTCTTCAGCGACTTGCCCGCCAGGGGCCCCACGTCCTCGATCACCTTGCCCATCATCGCCGCCCAGTGGGCCTCCGCCGCCTCCTTGCTCAGCTTGTCGCACTCGAGGCCCCGGCCCTCCTCGGGCGCGGGGTGATTGTCCTTGCCCGTGGGCGTGTGGCCGAAGCGCAGGATCGTCCACCGGCCCTCCGGCACGTCCCACTGCAGCCGCCCCTCGGCGTTCATCTTCGCCGTGAGGTCCACGATCCGCTCTCGCGCCACCAACGTCTCAGCGGGCGCCTCCCCGCGATCGGGCCCGGGATTGCCCCGCTGGTACCCGGCCTTCGTGCCCCAGCCGCTGATGCGGTACCCGCCCTCGAGCCGAACCTCCCCCAGGCTGACCCCCGTGCTCCTCGCGCCCGCCGCCGGGAACACCAGTCGGTAGAACCGCGCCGTCACCGGCTCGAAGCCCACGCTCGTCGGCGGCCGCAGTACCCCGCTGCGCGCGACGGCGAAGGCGGCGATCCTCCGGTACTCGACACCGTCCTCCGACGCCTGCAGATCACCCCGCAGGCCGTCCCTGCCCGATCCCCGCAGGATCGTGAGCGACCGCGCCACGAAGGGCTCGGGGAACTCCAGCGTGATGTGCTGCGGCTCGCCCCGTGCGCGCAGGACGAGCGACGCCTGGGTGCCCGGATCGCCGTCCACGAGCTTGCTCCCATCGAAGCCGTCCACGCTGGAGGTGACCGTCGGCCGCGCGTCCTCCATGTCCACCCCTTCCGCCGGGGGTGTTGGGAAGGCGAGCACCGCGATGTCGCGATAGTACCCGACCCTCGTTTCGGGCTGAGGCAGGACCTCATCGAACCGCGCCGGCCCCGTGACGCGCCGCTCGCTGACGACCAGCATCTGCATCGCCTGCTCGGGCGTCACCCACGGGCCGCCGCTGCTAGACCATCCGGCGCAGTTGTGCATGCACAGCTCCAGGCCCAGCCGGTCCGCCTCCTGCACGGCGTGCTTGATCATCCCCCGCCACTCGTCGCTCATGTACTTCACGGGCCCGGGGAGGATGCCGTCGGTCACGTCGAAGATCTGCGCGCCGCCCAGCCCCACGGCCTTCATGGCCTCCAGGTCGAGCGTAATGCCCTCCCTGGTGATGTTGCCGTTCATCCAGTGCCACCACGTATGGGGCTTGGCGGAGTCGGGTGGGCGTACGAAGCCCCGCTCCAGGGCTGCCGCGTCCTCTGGGCCGTCCGCGCTCACCGCCAGGGTCGCGGCCATCACCACGACCGCACAGATCGCGAGCAGTCTGCCGCCGATCGAGCCGCTGTTGCCTGTCATGGGAACGATCCTCCCGGGCCAGTCTTGCCTGTCTACCTCACGCCTGGGCTCAGCCGGCTATCTTTCGACCCCGGGCCCCCGCTACCTGCCCGGCTGCTAGTGCGGCAGCGGCTCTCCCGGAAGCCGGGGCCCAGCGCCATCGCAGACCCCTCGGCCGCCCGCCCCATTTCCTTGCGCGCCTGACGCCCCCCTGTGCTATACTCGTCGTGGATCGATTCGCAACACGCTCAGGAGGTGCTGCGTGATGCGCAAGGCCTTTACGCTTATCGAGTTGTTGGTGGTCATAGCGATCATCGCGATCCTGGCTGCCATCCTATTCCCGGTCTTTGCCCGAGCCCGGGAGAAGGCTCGCCAGGCAAGCTGCCAGTCCAACATGAAACAGATCGGTCTCGCGTCCGCGATGTACAACACGGACTGGGACGGCCGCTACGTCATGATCGCCAACTCCGGGGGCGGCGCTGTCTTCCCGGCCAACGGTGTCTGGTGGGAGGGGCCCCTCCAGCCTTACGTCAAGAACTGGCAGGTCTTCGACTGCCCGTCCTGGGAAACGTATGCTCACTGTGCCGCCAACCGCAACTTCTGCCCCTGTGACGACCAGACCGACTCCCGCTACATCGGCGGCTACGGCATCAACTGGGGCCGCACGGACCTCGACGCTAACTGGGAGGCCCCCGCCGGGAGGAAGGACTCACAGATCGAGGACGTGGCCGGGACCTTCCTCGTCGTGGAGAGCACCTGCATCGTGGCCTGCCTCCCGCCCTGGTGGGACACCCGCGACTTCCGGCACAACGAGGTCATGAACGTCCTGTTCTGCGACGGCCACGTCAAGGCGCTCAAGCGCGGCGACAACGGCGTCTCGGACAGGCCCATCGGGGGCTGGACGATCAACCCGAACGACTAGTCGCGCCCGCGCCTGGCGACCGGCGGGACCTGCGAGGAGGGGAGGGTGTGGCTGCCCGCTGAGCGCGGGTACCTCTAGCCTCCACCTCTGCAGGCCGGCAAGGCCCCGGCCTGTGAAGACCACCACGCGGCCACCACCGTAGGCCGGCACAAGGCCCCGGCCTATGAAGACCACCACGCGGCCACCACCGTAGGCTGAAGCCTGCGGCTACGATGGCGCGGTATACTGTGGCAGCCGGGGCCTTGTGGGAGGCGAACGGGCGCTGTTTGCCCGCTCGGCGACCGCGAGGCGAGACATAGCGCCGCGACACGAGCGCTAGACCAGCACTTCCCCGTCGGTCATGACCCGCCGCCCACCAACGAAGACCATCACGGCCCGTCCCCTCAGTTCCCATCCGGCGAAGGGCGTGTTCCGCGAGCGCGAGTGAAACCGCTCCGGCTCGACGCGCCACGTGGCCTCCAGGTCGAGGAGGGTCAGGTCCGCCGGGCCGCCCACGTCCAGCCGCCCGCCCGGCAGCCCCAGCGCCCGCGCCGGTCCGATGGTGAGCCGCGCGATCGCCTCCGACAGGCCGAGCACCCCCGCGTGCACGAGGAAGGTCAGCGTCAGGCCCACGGCCGTCTCGAGCCCCACGATGCCGAAGGGCGCCTTCGCCAGTCCCAGCGCCTTCTCGTCGGGAGCGTGAGGGGCATGGTCCGTGGCGATGACCTGCAGCGTGCCGTCGGCGAGGGCCTGCCTGACGGCCTCCACGTCCCGGGCGCCCCGCAGA
>CAZSOQ010000248.1:0-7675 GCA_964608495.1 uncultured Armatimonadia bacterium
CCGGGCCCGCACCGGCCGTCCCCGAGCCGCCCCCGGCGCCCCCTTCGCCTGCTCCCACCGAGGTGGGCAAGCTGTGGTACGAGCGGGCCGTGCAGAGCTACCGCGAGGGCAATTACACTCTCGCCCTCGATAGGCTTGACAGAGCCCTGCAGGAGGGCGGGTCTCGGGCCGACGTGCTCGAGATGCGGGCCAGGATCCTGACCGCCCTCGGTGATCCCGCGCGCCAGCGCCGCGCCCTCGATGAGCTTGTGCAGATCGAGCCCACCCGCACCAGGGCCGTGATCTCCCTGGCCCTCCTGCTCGAGGAGGAGGGGCTGTGGCAGGAAGCCGCGCGGGTCCTTCAGAACGGCATAGCGGCGCGGCCCGACGGCCCCCAGCTCTACGAGCGCCTCGCGGCCATCTACCGCCGCCAGCGCCGCTCGATGGAGGCCCTCGAGACGCTCCGCCGTGGCCTCGACGCCACGGGCGACAAGAATCTGGCCCTCTCGCTGGCCGCCGCGCAGGAGGCCTCGGGCGACTGGCGCGGCGCCATGGCGCTATACACCAAGCTCGCCACCGACGAGAATCCCGACATCCGTGCCCGCGCCCTCGACGCCGTTGGCGATGCCTACGCGCGCCGCGGCCTCGTGGACCAGGCCGTCGAGGCCTATGTCGAGGCGGCCCGGTCCCGGGGAGTAGCCGCCATCCTCTCCTCCGACCGCTATCGCGCTGTCTACAGCGCCGCGGACGCCCTGGTGAAGGCCGGTGTCTCCGGCGGCTGGCAGGGCTTCGAGGCCCTGGCCACCGGCAAGCAGACCGTGAATCGCGAGACCGCGCTCGCCGCCCTCAATTCCGCCGTCGGCCAGTTGGTCCGGGCCCTCGCCCTCTGCGACGACGCCCTGTCCCCGCCCGACCTTCAGGGCGAGCACCGCCGGCGCCAGCTCTACTACTCGCTCCTGCGCGAGGCCATCCTCGCCGCTCTCACCTACGTGGACACCGGCCGCGCGGACATGGTGGAGATCGCCAGCGACCGCATGCGACAGGCGCTGGCCGAACAGCCCACGGGCGATCAGCAATGACCGAACCCTTGCAGTGGATGGGCAAGATCATCGTCCTAACCGGAGTCGCCATGGCCGCGATCGGCGGCCTCATGATGCTCGTCGGTTGGCTCAGCGGCGGAACGGGCGTGCCGGGCGACCTCGTCCTGCGTCGGCCCGGCATGGTCGTGTACATGCCCTTGGCCACGGCGCTCCTTCTGAGCATCGTCGTCAGTCTCGTCCTGACCTTGCTTGGGGCCCTGTGGCCCCGCGGTTAGGCCTTGCAGATGCCACGCTGTGACAGGCGTGGTCCCGGCGGCCTGGCGCCCTGGCCTGGCGCCGGCCTGCCGGCAGCACCAAGGGATACCGTGGGAGCCCGACCGCGGCTCGCCCGCTAGGCCCTTGTCCGGGCCCATCGGGGCCGGCTCACCGCCGCCGCGGCAAACCGCGACACCGAGGGAGTAGGCTGACAATGCTGCTGCACGAATGGCTCCAGTACAGGGATCGGCGTATCCGCAGACTCCAGTCCCAGGAGGACGAGGAGGAGCGCGAGACCGAAGAGGCCACCGACGAGCCGGGGGCCCCCGAGGGCCCGGACGCCGACGAGGCGCAGTCAGCCCCAGTGGCTGAGCAGGACGCCGAGCCTGCCGCCGGCCGGCCCTCGGAATCGGTCCTCCGCGCCCCCGGGCGGACCCGCTTGCCGGAGGAAGACGTGGGCGCTTCCGGGCGTCCTGCCCCCAAAACGGCACAGGAAGTGCTGGAGACTTTGCAGCCGACCCAGGACGTCCGCTCCCGGCTCGAGGTGGTGCTGGCCCGCCAGCGCCGCCTGCCGATAGACGAGGAGGACGAGGATCAGGGTCAGCCACGCCAGCGCAGGGCGGCCGAGACCCGCGAACAGCTCGTCGGCCGCCTGCTGGACCCGACCCTGACCCTGCAGGAGACGGCCCTGCTCCTGGGCGTTTGCCCGACTACCGTGCGTAGGTATACTAACCGTGGTATCCTAAAATGCTTCCGAACGCCCGGGAATCAACGACGCTTCAAGCTTTCCGACGTGCTGGAGTTCATGGAACGCCGCGAGCAGGGCGAGGTCTAGCCCTTTCCGGTAACGGTGCAGGTCTCGAGTCAAACGGCCCACCACACGCGCCAGGAGGCGATGCCTGATGGCATCGTTGGTGCTTCTGGTGGGGCCGCCAAACTGTTTCCGTGCCTTCCGCAACTCCTGCATGGCCCAGCCGCCCTTCGACGTGCAGCTCCTGTCCAGCTTCGTCCAGGCCCTGGCCCTGGCCCGCCAACGGGCGCCCGCGGCCGTGGTCCTGTACGTGGACGGCAGCGACGACGAGGCCGTGTCCCTATGCCGCGACCTGCGTGGCCTGGGCGACTTCCCCGTGATTGCCGCCTCTGACGAGCACCGCTCCGACCTCGCCATCAAGGTCCTCGAAGCCGGCGCCGACGACTTCGTCAGCCTCGGGATCACCCCCCGGGAGCTGCGCGCCCGCATCAGGGCCCACATCCGCCGCGCCCTCCAGTACGCCCAGGCTCACCAGGCCGTCCTCCGGCTCGGCGAGATCGAGATTGACCGCGATCGCCACGAGGTGCGGGCCGGGGACGCCCACGTCTGCCTCGCCCCGAAGGAGTTCGCCCTCCTCGAGTACATGGCGACCAAGCCCGACCGTGTCGTCCGCCGCGAGGAGCTGCTCCAGGAAATCTGGGACCTACCTCGGGGCATCCGGTCCCGCACCCTCGACGTGCACCTCAGCCGCCTCCGCCAGAAGCTCAACCAGGCCGGGGTGCCCGTCACCATCAGCACGGTCGCCGGCGTCGGCTACCGGCTCTCCCTGCCCTGACCTCTCGCCCGCTACCGTGGCCTTGCCGCCCTCGTGTGTCCGCCCATCGGCGCCCCTTCTCGTTTCCTCGCGGCGCTTCAGGGGGCTATAATGCCCCCGGGGCAGGCCCTTCCCGGCCAACTCCACCGCCGCCCGGCCGCCCCGGGCCCTTGCCGACATGAGCCAACTGCCGGAGGTTACCCGTCTCGCCCGCCAGGTGCTCGACCGCGTGGTCGAGCGCGTCTGTGGCACCTGCGAGCGCAACTGCTGCCACCAGGGCACGATGATGGGCAGTCAGGACCTGCGCCGTCTCGCCCGCGCCGTGGCCCTGGACCCCGAGCTCGTCACCCGCCTGCGCGAGGGCCTGCGCGAGAAGGCCGTTGAGGTGGCCGCCGACGTGGCCGCCGGCCGTCGTGTCCTCGAACTTCTCAAGGCCTCGGGCCTGGGCAGCGACGAGGACTTGGCCGCCGCGACGAAGTGTGTGGATGACCTGGAGGCCCTGGCCCACCTTCTCGCCACCGACTTCCCCCTGGACTACGAGCACCTGCTGCGGCTCATTCTCCACACAGCCCTGCGCCACAACATGATCCGCGCCTTCCGGGCCGTCGAGGGCGGCGAGGGCGCCCTGGCCCGCTTCGCCGACGAGCACAGCAGTCTGCACTTCCGGGGCCGGCGCCTGGCGCCCCCCCGCTGCATCTTCCACACCCTCAGCCTGGGCTGCCTGGCCGGCCGCTGGAAGCCCGCCAAGTGCGCCGACTTCTTCTGCGCCGCCGACCCCAGCCTCCTCGACGCCCTTCGCGACTGCATGGATTTCGACGACTTCGTGCTGGCCGGCTTCGAGACGGTGACGATGCCCTGGGTGCTGGAGCTGCTCTCGGTCGAGGCCCGGCTCGGCCCCGAGTACCACGAGCCCGTCGTCCTGGTGGGCCTGAGCGACGACGACGTGCAATTGCTCGCCGCCCATCTGCAGCAGGAGGACGTGCCCGCCCGCGTCGCGCACGACGGCCCGACCCCCCTTACGGCCTCGGCCATGGAGCGCCTGGGCCTCGGCGTGCCTCGCGGCCAGGCCCTCCTGCTCGTCCTGCCGGCCCTGTCCGCAGGCGACCTCTACGAGGTGGCCATCGGCCTGGGCCGCCTGCGCCAGGCCGACGAGCAGCGCCTACTTCTCCTGGTCCCCAGGGAGTACCTCACGCCCTGTCGCCCCGCCCATCGGCTCTGGGCCGAGCACACCATCTCCCAGCCCATCGGCTACCTGGAGCGTTACCTCGTGGTGGCGCCCTCGCCGCCCTCGACGGAGGAGGCGAAGGCCCGCGAGCCGGCCCCAGGCCCCGCCGACGCGGACACGCGAGCCCCCTAGTCGCGCCCGGGCTGCCTCGGGCCACGGCGCCCCCTCAGCGCTCCAGGGCCGCGAGCACCTCCGCGAGCGCCTCCTCGCGGTCGGCGTCCTCCGGGATCAGTATCCACGGCGATCCCGCCGCCTCGGCCGCGCCGCGATCGAAGCGGCTGTCGCCCACGAACAGCGCCTCCTCCGGCGCGATCCCCAGCTCGGCGCAGGCCTGCAGGATCCCAGCCGGCGAGGGCTTGGGCTCCGCGTCGGCCACCTCCACGGCGAACCAGCCGCTCATTTCCACCTGCGCGAGCTGCGCTCGGATGAACTCCGCCGGCCCGTTCGAGATCACGCCCACCCGAAGATGCGGTCGCAGCCTGGCGATGGCTTCCCTGGTGCCCGGCAGCGGCTTCACCAGCGGCGTCCGCTCCAGCAGGATCTGCAGCAGCTCCCGGTAGTACTCCTCGACCGCGGCCGGCTCGGTGGTGAGCAGGTCGCGGATCTTGCCCCTCGGGTCCATGCCCCACCAGTTCCGCCTGTACTCCTCGTCGGTCACCACGCGCGGCCTGTGCCGCCGCACCAGCTCCCTCACCGACTCCGACCACAGGTCGAAGGTATCCGTCAGCGTTCCGTCCAGGTCGAAAAGGGCGGCCTTCAGCGCCGCGTAGTCGGTCTTGCCGTTCATGGGGTCCCCTCTTGTGTGCGGTACCTTCGCCCGCGCCTTGTCGCCGCGCGCCGATGGACGCGCTGCCCGGTCCCGCGCTTCCCGTCGCGCCCACCTGGGGAAGGACTGCGCCCTCGCGCGGCCAACGTCCCGCCGTTCCGCCAGGAGTGATCCGAGTGTACGAAATCGAGCCGCCCGCCGTCTACCTTCACGAGCGCGCTCTGGCCACTCCCGAGGGCCGCGCCCGCATCGAGCGCATGCTCGCCCACGTCCGCTCCCCCCGGGAGCCGCAGGTCGTGGACGACGCTCGCCTCAACGACCTCAGCCTCTCCCGTGACTGGCCCATCCGCGGCCGCCGCACGGGCGAACACGGCCGCACCGGTGACCCCGATCTCATCTTCGACGCCTTCACCTGGGACCCGCCGGAGGTCGTGCGTCCCCGCCGCGAGCGGTATCCCGGCCTGGCCGCGTGCATGCTCGACGGCGCCCATCCCTGGACCCTTCGCCAGGGCCGCGACTACTACAGCGCCCGCGGCACCGTCTGCCAGACGGCCTGGGAGCTGCATTCCGCCTGGGGCTGCCTGCACCGCTGCGACTATTGCCACGTGGGCGGCTTCCTCAACATCATGGTCAACCTCGAGGAGCTCGCCGACCGCCTGCGCCCTTTCATGGCCGAGAACCCCTGGCTGCGGCTCTACAAGTACGACAACCAGACGGACACCATCGCCTTCGAGCCCGAGTACGGCGCGTCCGCTCTCTTCGTGCCCTTCTTCGCGGCGACCGAGGACCGGTTCCTCATGCTCTACACCAAGAGCGACAACGTCGAGCACCTGATGGGCCTTGACCACGGCGGCCACACCATCGTCAGCTTCACCATCTCCTGTCCCACCACCGCCCGCGAGATCGAGAAGGCCACGCCCGACACTGCCCGCCGCATCGCCGCCCTCGCCAGGGTCCAGGAGGGCGGCTACGTGCCTCGCGTCCGCTTCTCTCCCATCGTCCCGCTGCGCGACTGGCGCGAGGAGAACGAGGCCCTCATCCGCGACACCCTCACCGCCGCCAGTCCCGATGTGATCAGCATGGACGTGCTCGGCTGGATGAATCCCGACCACCTGGACACCGTCCTCGACGCCTCCCTTCTCGACCCCCGCTTCCTCGAGGCCATGCGCGTGCTGTACCGCGACGGCCCACCCGGGCCTCAGTACTACCCCTCCTCGAAGCACATCTTCCCCCACGACCTGCGCGTTGAGGTCTACACCTTCTTCCTGGACCGCGTCCGCGCCCTCGACCGCCACGTGCGCGTCGCCCTGTGCAACGAGACGACCGACGTGTGGCGGGAGCTGGGGCCGCGGCTGGGCATGACGCCCGAGAACTACGTCTGCGGCTGCGGCCCGGACTCGGTGCCGAGCAATCCGTTGCTCGCCGGCGCCAGGCCGCGCCCGGCGGCCGGCCCCGCTCCGGCCTGACGTGGAGGTGATTGCCGTGACGAGAGCGAGGCAGCCTGTGCGTCTGTTGCTCCTGCTCGCCCTGGGCCTCGCGGCCTGCGCAGGGGCCGCCGCGCCCTACCATATCGGGGTCAACACCGGCTGGGTGCCCAGTCTCGACCGCGCCACCTGGCTGACCTGGGCCTTCGACGCCGGCGCCGACATGCCCCGCGTCGGCATGCGCCTGGACCTGTCCGACGGCGACGGCATCGCCCACCCCGACGAGGCTGTGATCCGGTTCTGCCAGGCCGGCCGCCATCCCCTCGGCTTCCTCTTCAACCGCTCGGCCACCAAGGCCCTCGCCGACGGAACCGAGGTCACGGGCTGCGAGGTGCCCCGCGGCCTTTGGGAGCCCGTCTTCGACAGCGGCGGCGACGCCCCGGCCCAGGGCGCGGGCATCAATCCCGCCAACGAGTGGGCCCGCTTCGTTGCGCGCATCGTCGAGCGCTACGACACCGACGGCCGCGACGACGCCCCCGGCTCGCCGCGCCTGGACTACTACAGCCTATGGAACGAGCCCGACTGGGTGCAGTGGCCCGCGCGCCCCACCAACCCGGCTGACAAGACGCTGCGCAACTGGTTCGGCGCCGACGTCCACGACCTGGCCCGCCTGGTCTTCGTCTCGGCCCGAGCCGCGCACCACGCCGACCCCACCGCCCGTGTCGGCATCCAGGTCTGCTTCCCCGAGACCCTGGGCTTCCTCCTGGACGACGCCGACCACCCGGCGGCCCCGAGCCTGGACTTCGTGGACTACCACGCCTACGCCGGCCCCGGCTCCGACCTGCTCCTCGAGGCCGAGGCCGGCCTGCTGGGAATCCTGCGCCAGATGCGCGGCGAGTATGACACGCGCGGTCTACCCCGGCCCGACTTCCTCTGCTCCGAGTGCGGCCACCCGGGCGACGACACCCGGGGCCCCGCCGCCTCCGAGGCCGTGCAGCGCGCCGCCGCCGCCAAGGTCCACATCATCGGCGCGGCCGAGGGCCTGATCGGCGTCTGCTGGTACGGCCTCTTCGATCCCTGCTGGCAGAACATGGGCCTGGTCGGCGACGTCCGCCGCCTGCCCGCCGACGGCCGGGGCGCCTGGCTCAAGGACGCCTTCTACTCCATGCGCACCCTCGCCGAGCTGCTTGGCGGCCTGGCCGACGGCTCCCTTGCCTACGAGCGGGCCCTGGACGTCGGCCCCGATGCCCGCGCACACGTCTTCCAACGCCCCGACGGCGGGCGCCTGTGGGTCGTCTGGGCCCACGACCCCAAGGGCGAGCCGGCCCGCCGCGCCACCGTCCGCCTGGACCTGCCGAAGGCGTCCCTGGCCCGCTACCACTGGGACTACTGCCTCACGGGCGGCCCCGCCGAGACGATCC
>CAZSOQ010000249.1:0-7671 GCA_964608495.1 uncultured Armatimonadia bacterium
GTTCGGGAGCCTCGTCGGGGGCGGTGTCCTCGGGGGGCTCGGGCTCCTCTTCCCTATCGGCTATCACCCGGTCGAGCAGGTCGCCGTACATCCGGCGGGCGTTGTCGGTGGTGACTTGAGCGCGGCGCATGGCTTACTCCTCCCTGGGCGCGGCTGGGAGACGCGTGTCCGCCGCGCCGCCGACCCTCTGGTGCAGTTCGGCCGCCAACTGCTGATAGGCGAGCGAAGCCGGGTGCCAGGGCGCATAGTCCAGGATGCTGATGCCGGCGACGGCGGCCTCTCGCACGCGTACGGTCCTGGGGATGGTGGGACGGAAGATGTGGAAGTGGTCGCCGAGGACCTGCTGGACGCTGCCCAGCACCTCCTGGGCATGGAGGGTGCGGGCCTCGACCATGGTGAAGACAATGCCGGCGATCTCGAGCTCGGGATTCAGCTTCGCGCGCACCTTCGCGATGGTGTTGAGCAGGAGGCGGAGGCCCTTCATGGGCAGGTACTCGGCCTGCAGCGGGATGAGAACGAAGTCCGCCGCCGTGAGGGCGGCGATGGCGAGCATGCCCAGGCTGGGCTGGCAGTCCACAAGCACGTAGTCGTAGGGCCGGTCGAGCTGGTCGAGCATGTCGCGCAGGACGGTCTCGCCGCTGATGGCGGTGAGCAGATCGTGCTCTGCGGCGGAGAGGGAGATGTCCGAGGGGATGAGGTCGCACTCGATCTTGGTGGGCAGAAGGACGTCGGGCAGGCGGGGCGAGGGATCGTCGTGCAGGCAAGCGGCAAGGACATGGTAGATGCCGGCGTCTAGCTCGTCGGGGTCGAGGCCGAGGGAGGTCGTGAGGGAGGCCTGAGGGTCGAAGTCCACGAGCAAGACGCGCTGGTCGAGCTGAGCCAGGGCTGCGCCGAGGTTGACGCAAGTGGTGGTCTTGCCTACGCCGCCCTTCTGGTTGACGATTGCTAGGATACGCATGGCGTCTGTTGCTACGACGAGAGGCTGGTACTTGGGGGGATTATAGGGAAGGGATGGAGAGCTGTCAAGACGGCGGGCTGTCGGAACAGGGAGCCGTCCTGACAGCCAGACGTCTGAACAGCCTGCCAGCTAGACAGCGGAACAGCCCACCATCCAGACAGCCAGGCTCTCCGACAGAGGGCCGGCGGGCCAGGCAGACAGCAGGGCGGATGAACGCAGGCGGCACGGGCCTTGACGGGGGAGTGGGGGGTAGCAGCAGGGGAAGAGCAGCGGGCGCGCAACCGTCCAGCCAGGATGCTGTCCAGCCGGCTGGCCGTCAGGACAGAGGGCTGTCGGGCCAGCCAGACAGCAAGCCAGCCAGACGTCTGACCGGCTGGGAATGGCGCCGTGGGGGGCACCTACGCAGGAGCCCAGGGCTCCGCCGGGCGTACCCCGGAAAAGAGGGCAGGCCCCGACCGAGGTGGTCGGGGCCTGGGGTTGCGATGCGACGAGGATTCACGCTCAGTGTGTCTAAACGCATGCGCCCCAGCGGGGTTCCACTTTCCAGGAATCTTTTTTCGCGGGCCGACGCCGACCACTCCCAGGGAAGGGAATAGGGGAGAGGCCCGGAACTACCGGCCACGGGCGCCCGCGCGGGCGCCGACGGCAAGCAGCTACACCGATCAGCAGGGGGGCTCCCGCGATGGCCGCAGCCAAGAAAGCCGAGGAAGCGGAGCAGAGGATTCAGTGGTGGCGTGAGAGCCGGTACGGGATGTTCATCCACTGGGGGTTGTACGCGCTCCTGGAGCGCGGCGAGTGGGCGATGTACATGGAGCGGATCCCCAAGGCCGAGTACGCGGCGCTGGCGGATCGCTTCGACCCGCGCAGGTACAAGGCGGACGAGTGGGTAGCCCTGGCGCAGGAGGCCGGGATGAAGTACATGGTGCTGACCTCCCGGCACCACGATGGATTCTGCCTGTGGGACACGGCGACGACAGACTACTCGGCGCCCAAGACGGCGGCCGGGCGGGACCTGGTGGCCGAGTACATGGACGCCTGCCATCGCGCGGGAATGAAGGTCGGGCTGTACTACTCGCTGCTGGACTGGCGGTGGCCCGCCTACTGGCTCGGGCCGGAGAAGGCCCCCGAGCAGTGGGCGGAGTCCGTGGCCTACGTGCACGCCCAGGTGAAGGAGCTGGTGACGAAGTACGGCCGGCTCGACATCCTGTGGTACGACGGCGGATGGCCGTGGAACGCCGACCAGTGGCAGTCGAAGAAGCTCAACGCCATGGTGCGCCGCGCCCAGCCCGGGATCCTGATCAACAACCGGTCCGGGCTGCCGGAGGACTTCGGCACGCCGGAACAGCACATCGCAGCGGAACAGCGGCCCTGGGAGGCGTGCATGACGCTGGACGAGCTGTGGTGGGGTTGGCATCCGGGCGACCCGAATGTGAAGTCCGGGATGGCTGTCGCGCGCACGCTGGTGCAGTGCGTCTCGCAGGGCGGGAACTTCCTGCTGAACGTGGGGCCGAGGGCGGATGGGACCATCGCGCCCGTGCAGGCCAAGCCGCTGCGCGAGGCCGGGGCGTGGCTGGCGGCCAACGGCGAGTCCATCTACGGGTGCGGTGGGGCTCCCGGGGGCCTGACCTTCCGCCACTTCGGCTGGGTCACCGCCAGGAAGAAGACGCTGTACCTGCACGTGTGCTACTGGTGCGGCGAGGAGCTGGTCCTGGGCGGGCTCGACAACAAGGTGAAGAGCGCCGTCCTGCTTGCCACGGGCCAGGGGCTCGAGGTGGAGCGGCGGAAGGACCGGACGATCATCCGCGGTCTGCCCAGGAAGGCGCCGGACAGCGTGGACACGGTCATCAGGCTCGAGGTGGCCGGCGAGCCGCGCGGCACGGGGCCCAACGACAGCACCTTCTGGCGGGACTGACGGTCGCGCCGGCGCGGACTGTCCCCCAAAGGCGGACCGCCGCCCCTGGGCGCGGCGTCGTGCGGGCGCGCCCGGCCGGTTTGCGGGCCCTGGTGGAGTGGGGCAGCTTCAGGTCCGGCACCGGCCTGGGAGTGATGCGATGCCATGGCAGAGATGACCTTCCGCGAGATGACCCTGGCCGTCTTCCGCGGCGAGGACCCGGGCCACGTACTCTGGCAGCCGCGGCTCGAGTTCTGGTACGCCGTCAACAAGAAGCGCGGCGCCCTGCCGGAGCACCTGGCGCACATGTCGCGCATGGAGCTGTACGACTACTGCCACGCCTCGGTGCGGTACTTCGGCCACGGTCTCAAGCAGCGCCAGCACGAGGTGGCGGTGCGCAGCGAGCAGCTTGACGACAAGCGCATCCGCCACTGGTGGCAGACGCCGGTCGGCACGCTCACCGCCGTGATTCACTTCGACGCGTGGGGGCTGTCGGCGTACCACGACGAGTACCGAGCCAAGACGCCGGAGGACCTAAGGGTGCTGGAGTTCCTGATGGAGCACGAGGAGTGGTACTGGGACCAGGCGGCCTACGAGGCAAGCTGCGCGGAGGTGGGGGACAGGGGTGCGCCCCAGTTCTACTTCCGCCGCTCGCCGCTGCAGGACCTGTTCATCAGCGAGATGGGCTTCCAGACGGCCATCTATCTGCTGCACGACCAGCCTGACGTCGTTCACCGGTACATGGAGGTGCAGCAGCGGGCGGACGACGCGATGTACAAGGTGCTGGCGGCCTGCCCGGTGCCGATCCTGAACTTCGGCGAGAACATTGACGCGCACATGGACCCGCCCACGATCTGGAACGAGTACATGATCCCGTACTACCGCCGGCGGACCGCCCAGCTCCACGAGGCCGGCAAGTTCGTGCACATCCACGTGGACGGGGCGATGAAGCCTCTACTCGGGCACTTGCGGGCGTGTGCCTGGGACGGCATCGAGGCCGCCACGCCCCTGCCGCAGGGGGATGTGACGATCGAGCAGATCAAGGAAGCGCTGGGGGACCTGGTGCTGCTGGACGGTGTGCCGGCGGTGCACTTCCTGCCCACGTATGGGGAGCGGGAGCTGCTGGACGGGGTGAAGCGGATCGTGGAGCTCTTCCATCCGCGGCTGGTGCTGGGGATCTCGGATGAGATCCCGCCGGACGGCGACATCGAGCGGGTGAGGAAAATCGGCGAGCTGTGCCGCGAGCTGGGCTAGGGTAGGGGAGAGGCGCGTCTCCCCCCGCAGTGGTAGAATCCCCCTCGGCGTGGCCGCTCACGCAACGCCCGCCGGGATGGTTGTCCCACGGACGGTGAGGCGCCCTCGCGGAAGGCCCCGTGCCGGCGCGAGAGCCACCGGCGGCTGCGCCCAGCTCCATGATCGGAGGCATCTGCTGTGCCCTGGCGACTGCCGGGAGAAGTGACGGACCGCAGCGTGATGCTGTACATGACCGGCGCCGTGTGCACGCAGCCGGCGCAGATTCTGCAGACGGAACACGCGGTCAAGGTCATCCAGAACTTCATCAACGGGCTGCGGGCGCGAGGCTCGCGGCACCTGGGCGCGCTGGGCGACCTGGCGACGGAGGGCGACCGGCAGAGCCCGTCGCCGGCCGCCGAGGCCCTGGCGCGCCTGCTGGCCCTGCTGTGCGACATGTCCTGGCAGGACGCGTGCACGAGGGCGCCGGACTGCGCGGACCTGCTGCGGGATCCCCTGGCTCTGGCCGAGTTCGTCGAGGAGCTCTATGACCAGTGGCGGCACTATGAGCGCTACCTGATCTTCGAGGGCTCGGCCGACGATTCGCGCGACTCGGCCATCGAGGGGCACATGCCCTTCATCTACAACAACCAGGACCTTACCGCCCTGATCCGTCAGGCCTACCGCCAGATCGAGCGCAACCTGCGCGGCATGTGGCCCCGCGTCTACCGCCAGACCTCCGGCGGGGCGAACATGAGCCTGCTGATTGAGCACATTGACTGGGAGTGTCCCCCGGGCGTGTACGAGCACCTCAAGCAGGTGCGCATGGTGCGGCTGGCGCTCATGGTGCCGCCGGTGGTGCTCTACCCCCGGCGCAACTTCCGCAGCGGGACCTTCGCCCGCGTTGACAGGAACCCACTGGAGCTGTGGCGGGTGCCGGCCTTCAAATGGTACTGCCTGCCCCTTCGCGTCGGCGAGCTGTGCTTCCACGTGTACTTCGAGCAGGATTTCCTGGCCCTGGGCGTGAGCCTCACCAACCTGTTCGAGCTCTCGGGCCACGAGGAAGCCCGGCGCAAGCCCGACGGGATTCTGGTGTTCGGGGTGCCGCCGCAGGCCACGCGGGGCGAGCGCACGGTCTTCTACATTGACGAGGAGGCGGACATCACCGTAGGCGCCGTGATGCACTGCGAGGCCGTGGACTACTTCGGCTACTTCAAGAAGATGATACTGACGCTGCACAACGTCATCATGATGCGGCGGGGCCGGCTGCCGCTGCACGGGGCGATGGCGAAGCTCGGTCTGCAGGCCGGGCCCGAGGTGAATCTGGTGCTGGTGGGGGACAGTGGTGCCGGCAAGTCCGAGAGCCTGGAGGCCTTTCGGCAGTTGGCGGGCGAATGGGTCTCGGACATGGTCATCATCTTCGATGACATGGGCTCGCTGCGCATCGCCGAGGACCGGCGGATCATCGGCTACGGGACGGAGATCGGCGCCTTCGTGCGCCTGGACGACCTGGGGCCGGACTACGCCTTCGGGAACTTCGACCGGGGCATCTTCATGAATCCCCAGGCCCGCAACGCCCGTCTGGTGCTGCCGATCACGGAGTACCGCCACGTGGTCGCCGGGTGCCCGGTGGACCTGCTGATGTACGCCAACAACTACGAGCCGGTGACCCCGGACATGCCCGCGATCGAGTTCTTCCCCGGGCCGGAGGAGGCCCTGGACGTGTTCCGCTCGGGCCTTCACGCGGCCAAGGGGACGACGGATGAGACGGGGCTGGTGAGCAGCTACTTCGCCAACCCCTTTGGCCCCCCGCAGCTGCGGGAGCTGCACGAAAGACTGGCGCGGCGGTACTTCGCGGCGGCCTTCGCGGCAGGGGTGGAAGTGGGGCAGATCCGTACGCAGCTGGGGATAGCGGGCATGGAGATGGAGGGCCCGCGCCAGGCGGCCGAGGCGCTGTTCGCGGAAGTGCTGCGGCGGGTTGGGCCGCGATAGCGGCCGCGGGCTGGGGCGCGATAGCGGCCGCGGGCTGGGCCGCGGGCAGGGCAGGAGTGACCCGGTGGCCGGCCTGGGGCCGCGGCGCAGCGGCAGGAACAGCCGCGTGTGTGTGCATGTGCCCCGGCGCCGATCCCGGCCTCAGCGCACATCCTCCAGGCGCAGCAGCCGTGTCTCGCCCTGCCTCAGGTCCATCCTGATCTCCGCGCCGCGGCCGAGGACCTGGCCTGTGAAGACGTCCCGTACCACCGTGGGCCGGGGCATCCGAATCACCTTGTCACCCTCCGCGCTGGCGGACAGGGCCAGGAACCACCCGCCCCCGTCCGGGCGGGCGTCGCCCAGAACCACGTCATCGGAGTCGCACCATATCCAGACCCCGGCCCGCCGAGCCAGGTTTCGCAACAGGGCGCTGGGGGCGTAGAGGGACGCGATGTAGACCGAAGGCCGGCCGTCCTGCTTTGTGACCGCCGCGCCGACCGGCCCGTCCCCCGTGGCGTAGCGGGCCAGCGGCTCCAGGCCCTCGTTCTCCGCCACGGCGAACTGAGTCTTCAGGGCCTCCTGCTTGGAGCCGAAGGGCTCGGATACGCCCATGCAAAGCGGCGCTTCGGCGATAGGGGAGAGGAGGTCCTGCAGCGGCTCGTCGAGCAGGCGGACACCGATGCCGGTGAGGTCCCGGATGAAGGCGGGATCGGCCAACCCGGCCTCGGGGTCGAGGAACCCCGGGGCGTAGAACCACACGGCGGTCGCGCCCTGATCGGCCAGGACCTGCTTCGCGCGGGCGCGCTGCTCGGCGGTCAGCACGAAGGCGTTGGGGAAGATGTACAGCTTGGCGGGCTCGACCTTGCCCGCGAGGAAGTCCTCGAGCAGCCACCAGCCCACCGGGGCGCCGATCCGCGTCAGCGAGGCCCGCAGGTGCGACACGAGCGCCGGCGTGACGGGCGAGCGCGACGTGGTGTACAGCGGGCTCGTCTCGTCCATCACCACGGCGATCTCGGGCGCGAACCGCACGGGCTCGTTCGCGTGCTTCTGCCAGACCTCCCGCATCTTCGAGATGTTGCTCCACAGGCTGGGGTGGTTGACCCAGCCCTCGTTGCCCAGGTCCATGTACCAGCAGCCCATGCGCCGGGGGAAGATCTGGGCGAAGTTGCGCTGGTGGACCCCTTGGCTCTCCCAGAGCGTCGGGCAGCGTCCGTAGCCGGCGTCCTCGGGGGTGACGAACGTACGCGTGTCGTCCTCGTTGAACCACAGCTTGCCGTGCGCGGCCAGGGAGTCCACCGGCACCATGAAATGCCCCGTCCCGCCGGGCTGGCGGTCGAAGTAGGCGATGGGGGAGCAGAAGATGTCCACATCGGGGTTGCGCAGGAAGCGGCTCCAGCGCAGGTGTCCGCTATGATTCAGCCCGGCGCGGCTCCCGGCCAGCTCGTGCAGGTAGCCGTAGAAGAACATCACAGCCGCGCGCCGGCCGCCGGCCCTCTTGATCGTGCTCGCGATCTTCTCCATGGCATCCGCCATGGCGTCGTTCAGAAAGTCGAAGAAGTCCACCTGGAACCGGTCCGCCGCCGGGTCGAAGAACTCCCCCAGACCGCCCTTGCCCCGCTGC
>CAZSOQ010000250.1:0-7668 GCA_964608495.1 uncultured Armatimonadia bacterium
GGCCTGGGGGGAGGCGCGCGCGGCTGGCTGGAACTTACGTTCCGGCTTGACTCGATTCCTGCTGGTGTTGTACGGTATCGGCGATGGGCCTAGCAGGCTGGGAATGTGGTTTAGTGGAGGCTATGAGTGGTACTTTGTCAGCGTGCGGAATCTTTGTCTCGCCACTAGGCCCCGATCGGGGTCACATCCTATGCCCAGACTGCGCCAGGAAGACACCGGCGGCCTAACAGAGCACAGGATTGACGACGCCGGCAGGCTGACGCTCAACGTGGATCAGCGGGCGGTCTTTCCCGATGGCGAGGTCCACGTCATCCTCTGGCTCATTGACGGCTGCCTGCGGCTGTGCACCAGGGAGCGGCTCGAAGAGCTCCGCGAGGACGTCTGCCGCGAGTGGCCCGACCGCCGCGCGCAGGACAAGGCGCTGCGCCGCACCGTGGGCACGGACAGGGTCGTGACCATAGACGACGCCGGCAGAATCCGCATCCCCTACATCTACCTGGACTTCGTGGGCCTGGACGGGCGCAGCAAGAAGGCCTGGCTGGTGCCCCTCAAGGACGGCGTCTACGAGCTGTGGAACCCGGACGACTACAAGCGCGAGATGGAGGGGGACTTCTACGAGTGGGCTGCCGCCAGGGGAGGGTCGGGCGGCGGGTCCCTGGCCGGCCGGGCGTTCGAGGGCGACAAGGGCAGTGGCGATGAATGAGACACGCCACGAGAGCGCCATGGTCGCCGAAGTGCTCGCCGAACTCGCCGTCGGCCCTGGCGGTCTCTGGGTGGACGCGACGGTTGATGGCGGCGGCCATGCGGAGTCGATTCTTCAGGCGAGTGCCCCGGACGGCCGGCTTATTGGAGTCGATATGGATCCCTCGGCTCTGGAGCTAGCCAGAGCGCGGCTGGGCCGGTTTGGTGAACGCGTCACGCTGGTACACGATCGCTTCTCAAGGGTGGACCGGGCAGTGGGCAAGGTAACGGCGGACAAAGCCGATGCTCTCCTGGCGGACCTCGGTCCGTCGCGCCACCAGCTTGTCTGCGACGAGCGAGGCTTTAGCTTCGCCAGCGGCGCCAGGCTTGACGCCCGCTTCGACCGAACCCAGGCCCTGACGGCCTGGGGGGTCGTGAACGAGTACACGCGGGACGAGCTTGTCAAGGTGCTCTGTCTGACCGGCAAGCCCCGGCAGGCCAGGGCCGTAGCCGACGCCATCCTGCGCCGTCGTCAGGACGGAGCGATCGAGACCGTCAGCGAGCTGGCGGCCGTGGTGCGCAGGGCGGTCGGTCGGCCCCGCCGCGGGAAGGCGGACGCCTCGACCGAGTGGCTGATGAGCATAAGATTCGCGGTGAATGATGAACTCGCCGAGGCCGCGGAGGGCATCGAGGCCGCGACCAGAGCTGTCAAGCCCGGCGGCCGCGTCGTGATCCTGTCCTGGGACGGGACCACTCACGGCCTCGTCAGGCGCAAGCTCCGAAGCCTGGCTCGTCCGTGTACGTGCCCGCCGGAGTTGCCCTGTACGTGTGGGAAAGAGCCGGTGCTCTGGACCAGAGAAGGCAGGGGTAGGCCCGCGAGCGAGGCGGAGCGGAAGAGGAATCGAGCAACGCGCACCTGTCGTCTCTTCAGTGCTCAGATCGCGCCGCTGCCGGAGAGCGGCTAGACCTAGTTTGTCTTGAGGGACCGGCCCCGTTTTCGGCAACCCTCAAGACACCGGAGGGACGGGCGCAGTCGCAGCAACAGTCAAAGCTCAACGCAACAACAACGAACCAGCGAAGCAGCAAAAGCCGCACCAGCAGATGCAGCACAGAGTGTAGCAGCGACTGCCGCAGCAAGTCAAGGGAATAATCGCAGCACAACGTCGTAGCAGCGACTGCCGCATCGAGCGACGCAAGGAACGTAGCACGACACGCAGCAGGGCAGTAACAGTCGCAGCACGCGCCCGTCCCGTCCCGGCCCCAGAGTAGTCAGGCGGAGAAGGAGCAGCACCGACAAGCGCGGCAGCGCACAGAAGCGGCCGGGCATCTGGAGGCGCAGCGCATGGCGACGACCGGGGCTCCCCCCTTAACGCACCGAGCTGCGAGGGAAGAGGGTAGGTCCTCAACGCCGTCCAGTCCCACACAAGAGCAGGAGGCCTATGCGCGGGCCTGGGTCAAGAGCTACCTTGTGCTGATCCTGGCCGGGCTCGCGGTGGTTCTGTACGTCGGGCTCTTCGCCCTGCTCAGCGAGGTGGGCTCCCTGCGCTGGCGGCTGGAGCGGGCCGTGGCGGCGGAACGCAGCCGCCAGGCCACGATGGTGCGGCAGATGAACTCCCTCTCGCGGTGGGGCAACCTGGCGGAGGTGGCCAAGAGCAGGGACATGGTGCGCCAGGCCGCGGGCGCGCTCGAGATAGAGGCCGAGGAGCCCCTCCCTCCTGAGCGGCTGACGGTCACGACCACGCCCCAGCCCTTCCGCGCGCCCGGTGGCGGCGAGATCCACCGGGGGCTGCCGAGCGAGACGGGAGCGGGAGCCGAGCAACAATGAGGCGCCGGCCGAGGCCGCAGCGAGGATTCGTGGACCTGCCGCTGCGCCCCGGGGTCCGGACCGCGCCTGTCGCTCACGCCGACGAGGACCCCTTCGCCCAGGCCCTGGCCTCGCGCGGCATTGTGTTCCTGGTGCTCATCCTCCTCGCCTGCGGGGCGGTCTGGGGCCGCGTCGCTCAGCTCCAGGGCTGGAAGCGCGCCGAGCTCGAGAAGCTGGCCGGGGACCTGCAGCCCTCCTTCAGGGACCCGGCGGGCCAGCCGGGGAGCGTCCTGGACTGCCACGAACGGGCCATGGCGATCAGCGTCCAGGTGTTCTCGCTCAAGCTGGACCCGAAGAACTTCCGCAACCACCTGCCCGACCCCAAGGCGCAGGCCGAGGCCGTGAGGATCATCGCCGACGCGCTGGGGAGGCCCGAGCAGGAGATCTGGGAGAAGGTAAACTCGACCCGTGAATGGGTGTACCTGGCGCGGGGCGTGTCACCGGAGACGAAGGAGGCCCTCCTGCAGGCCCTGCGCGAGAACGACGTGTCCTGGGTAGTGCCCGACCCCGAGTACGTGCGCCAGTACCCGATGGGGACGACGGCCGCCGCGCTGCTCGGCTGGCGCGGGCCGGACCATGCGGCCCGGTGCGGCATCGAGCAGGTATACGACTTCCTGCTCACCGGGCTGCCGGGCAGTCGGGTCGGCAACAGGGACAGGTTCGGGCGACTGGTGCTGTGGCGGCCGGAGAAGGAGCCGGTCGAGGCCCGGCCGGGCAAGTCGGTGGTCCTCACGGTGGACGCCGATCTGCAGCAGGCCACCGAGCTCGCGCTGAACACGGTGGTAAGGGAGCACACCCCGAGGGCCTGCTATGCCCTGGCGATGGAGCCCAAGACGGGGGCCGTGCTGGCGATCGCCTCGCGGCCGGTCTTCGATCCGAACTGGTTCTCCTGCGCGGTGTCCGGCGGACGGGGCGTCCCCGCCGGCGGACGGGGCGTCCCCGCCGGCGGCCGGGGCGTCCCCGCCGGCGGCCGGGGCGTCCCCGCCGGCGGCCGCAAGCCCACGGAGGCCGACCTGTCCAACCCCGTCGTCAACAAGGGCGTCGAGCCCGGCAGCGTCATGAAGCTGTTCACCATCGCGACGGCTCTGGACCTGCACCTGACCACTGAGGGCGAGGTGTTTCACTGCTCGGGCCAGTTGCCGGACGTCGGGGGCGCGCCGCTGTACTGCGCCGAGGGACACGCCCACGGCGACCTCGACCTGGTAGCCGTGGCGGCCAGGTCCTGCAACATCAGCGCCGCGTGTCTGGCCGAGCGCATCGGTGGCGAGCGCTTGGTCGAGGCCCTCAAGCGCTACGGGTTCGGCCAGCCCACGCGCATCGGCCTGTGCCCCGAAGGCTATGGCCTCCTGCCTCCGGGCGAGGGGCACGAGAGGCTCTACGAAAGGGACGTGGCGAACCTCGGGTTCGGACAGGGCATGTCCTGCACGCTCGTTCAACTGGCCTCGGCCTATTGTGGCCTGGTCAACGACGGGGTGTACATGCTCCCTCACGTCGTCCGCTCGGTGATCGAGGAGGACGGCACCCTGTTCCGCGAAGTCAAGCCGAGGGAGATGCGGCAGGTGTGCACTACCGAGACCTCGGCGCGCGTGCGACGGATGCTCAAGGCCGTGGTCGAGGTAGGGACCGGCAAGGCCGCGGCCATCAAGGGCGTCTCGGTAGGCGGCAAAACGGGAACGGCCCAGAAGCCTCGCCCAGGCGGCGGCTACTACTCCGACCGGCATGTGGCCGTCTTCGTCATAGTGCTGCCCGTGGAGGACCCCGACCTCGTCATCGCCGTCATGATTGATGAGCCCAAGAACGGCTACCATGGCGGTGACGTAGCGGCCCCCGCCGCCAGGGAGATCGCCCTGGCCGCCCTCAGACTGCGGGGCGAGTTGCCGCCCGAAGCGGAGCTGCAGAAGCCCACGGGATAGGCGAGGCGTGGGGGCGCGTAGTGCCTGGAAGCCCTGGGCCGGGGTTCGGCGCGGGGACCTTGTGCTATTGGGGAACCCGCCGTCCCACCGCTCGCGTCCCTCGCCGGCGGGCCGAACCCGCCCCAGAGGGACGCGCACAACCTGGGCCGCCCGACCGGGAGACAGGTATGAAGGCCAGAGGCAAGACCCTTGGGGAACTCGAGCACCACCTGAGCGGTCTCGCGAGGGCCGCGGGCCCGGCCGCCGCCTCCACGTCTGTGAGCGGCATCA
Organism: uncultured Armatimonadia bacterium; assembly: GCA_964608495.1. Lineage (GTDB taxonomy): Bacteria > Armatimonadota > Zipacnadia > Zipacnadales > FEN-943 > JAKORR01. The sequence continues at coordinate 4,729 of CAZSOQ010000250.1, forward strand.
CTCACGATTCGCGGCGCGTGCGACCCGGGTACCTCTTCGTAGCCCTTCGCGGGCAGCACACCGACGGGCACCGCTACGTGGACGCCGCCGTGGCGGCCGGCGCCGCCGCGGTGATCGTCCAGGAAGCCGATAGCGCGGCGGGCCTGTCCGTGCCCGCGGTGGTGGTTTGCGACACCCGTCGCGCCCTCGCCGAGCTGTCCGTGGCCTTCTGGGAAGAGCCGTCGCGCGCCCTGAAGCTCGTGGGGGTCACCGGCACCAACGGCAAGACGACCACCACCATGCTCGTGGCGAGCATCGGCCGGGCTGCGGGGCTGCGGTCGGCGGTGCTGGGCACGCTGGGGCTGATCGCCGAGGACCGGGTGACCAGGACGGAACACACGACGCTGGAGGCGCCGGACCTGCAGGAGGCGCTGGCGGCCCTGGTCGAGGAGGGCGTGGATCTGGTGGCGACCGAGGTATCGTCGCACGGGCTGGTGCTGGACCGGGTGTGGAGGACGTACTTCGACGTGGGCGCCGTAACCAACATAAGTCAAGATCATCTCGATTTCCACGAAACTATGGCGGACTACGCCGCCGCGAAGGGCCTGCTGTTCACGCGCTACGCCGACCTGGCCCGCGGCGTCAAGACGATGCGAGGGGTCGTCAACTGGGATGACGAGTGGTCCAGGCGGCTGGCCGCCGAGGCCAGATGCGAGGTCCTGCGGTACGCGGTTGAGAGCGATGAGGCCGAGGTGCGGGCCGAGAGCATCGAGTACGCGCCCCGGGCCACGCGCTTCGACCTGCTCCTGCCCGACGGTCGCCACGCCGTGACCATGTCGCTGGTGGGCCGCTTCAACGTGGAGAACGCGCTGGCGGCGGCGGGCTGCGCGGTGGCGCTGGGGCTGCCGTCGGATGCGGTCGTCGAGGGGCTGGTGGCCGCGCAGCAGGCGCCGGGCAGGCTCGAGAGAGTGGAGGCCGGGCAGGACTTCCTCGTGCTGGTGGACTACTGCCACACCCCCGACGCCGTGGCCCAGGTGCTCAGGGAGGCCCGGCGGCTGGCCCAGGGGCGGGTGCTGTGCGTGATCGGCTGCGGCGGCGACCGCGACCCGGGCAAGCGACCCAAGATGGGGGCAGCGGCAACGGAGCTGGCCGACTGGACCGTGATCACCAGCGACAACCCGAGGAGCGAAGACCCCGCGGCCATCATCCGGGCGATAGTGGAGGGCGCGCGGCAGGGTCGCTACGAGACGGTGGAGGGCCGGCGGGAGGCGATCAGGCGGGCCGTGGACCTCGCCCGGCCGGGCGACGTGGTGCTGATCGGGGGCAAGGGACACGAGGACTACCAGATTCTGGGCGACCGGACGATCCACTTCGACGACCGTGAAGAGGCCAGGGAAGCGATCCTGGAGCGGATGGCGCGGCGGCCGGGACGTCCCCGCCAGCAGTGAGGCCACCCATTTATGTTCAGCGCCAAGCTCGGACAGGCGGCGGAGGTAACCCAGGGCAGGCTGGTGGCCGGCTCCGCCGAGGCGGACCTGCGGGGCGTGGCGACGGACAGCAGGCGGGTGAGCGGCGGAGAGCTGTTCGTGGCCCTGCGCGGCGAGCGGTTCGACGGGCATGATTTCGTCGAGGCGGCGCGCGAGGCGGGTGCCGTGGCGGCCGTGGTCGAGCGCGAGCTGCCCTCCCCTATCCCCCAGATCGTGGTGCGGGATTCGCTGCGGGCCCTGGGGATGCTGGGCAAGTGGTGGCGAGAGCAACGCCGGCCGCTGGTGGTGGCCGTGACGGGCAGCGCCGGGAAGACGACGAGCAAGGGGATGACGGCGGCGATCCTGGCCCAGCTCGGGCTGACGCTCAGCAACAGGGGCAGCGAGAACAATGAGGTAGGGCTGCCCGGCACGCTTCTGCGGCTCGGCGACGAGCGCTACTGTGTGCTGGAGATGGGGTCGCGGGCGCTGGGCGACCTGGATTACCTGGCGGACCTGGCTCAGCCGAAGATCGGGGTCGTGACGAACATCGGCGAGGCGCACCTGGGGATCCTGGGCGGGCGCGACAAGATCGCGCAGGCCAAGAGCGAGCTGGTCGCCGCCCTGCCCCCCGACGGAACGGCCGTGCTCAACCGGGAGGACTACTTCTTCGGCGTGATGGCCGAGATGGCGCCCTGCCGCGTGCTGTCCTTCGGTCTACGGGAGGGTGACTTCCGCGCGGAGGACCTGCGGACCTCGGTCGAGGGCTCGAGCTTCGTGCTCGTGGGCCCCGGAGGGCGCAGGCCGGTGACCCTGAGGCTGGCCGGGCGGCACAACGTGCAGAATGCCCTGGCCGCCGCCGCGGCGGCCTGGGCGGCGGGAGCCCGCGGTCCGCAGATCGCCCAGGGGCTGGCCGACTTCGCGGGCGAGGCCATGCGGACCCAGATGATCCGCCGCGCCGACGGCGCCCTGATCGTCAACGATGCCTACAACGCCAGCCCGACCTCCGTGCGGGCGGCGCTCGAGCTGCTGGCCGACCTCGGCGGCCGCAAGGTCTTCATCTTCGGGGACATGCTCGAGCTGGGCGAATACGCCGAGGAGGCCCACCGGCAGGTGGGGCACGACGCCAGCCAGGCAGGCGTGGAGGTGATGGTGGCAGTGGGATTGCTGGGCCAGATCGCCGGACGCCAGGCCCAGCAGGAAGGCGTCACGGTGCTTTGCGTCGAGGACGCCGCCGAGGCCCGGCAGGCGGCGGAGGAGGTCGTGCGGGCGGGCGATGTGGTGCTGGTCAAGGCCTCTCGAGCCATGGGGCTGGAGACAGTCGCCGACAGGCTCTCGCAAGGAGGCAACAGCGATGGATGACCTGATAGCCCGCTTGCCCGGGATCCTGGCGACTCTCGCCCTGGTCATGGCCCCCGCGGCGCTGGTGGCCGTGGTGGCGGGCCGATGGTACCTGGGCCTCGCCCGCGCGAGGGGCTGGGGGCAGGAAGTGCGCGGC
>CAZSOQ010000251.1:0-7662 GCA_964608495.1 uncultured Armatimonadia bacterium
GCGGAGGGGCGTGGCCGAGGGGGAGTAGCTGCGGGGCCTTCAAAGGGAGGGTGCGCTATTGGCTAACAGACTCACTCAGGAGGAGCTGCGGCTTTGGGGAGATCCGGCGCAGATCAGGAAGCTGCGCTGCACCGCTGCGCCTGAGAGGCTAGGCGCTGTGTTGGGGAGCGGGGAGGTCCGGCGATGGATCGCACACGCGTGGGCCAGTCTGCCGAGCCAGGCGCACAAGGCGCTCGGCGATCGGCTGCGGGAGGATCGGGACGCAGAGAACTGGTGGGCTGCGCTAGGCGAGCTGGGGGTGTGTCATCTTTTCACCTCCGCCTTCGGGGCGTCCGTCCGCCACGTAAGCCAGACCACCGGTAACGGCAAGCGGGCGGACTTCAAGGTCGACTTCCGCGGCTCGAAGGTCGCAGTGGAGGTGTATGCTCCCCGGGAGGCCGACACGATGGTTGAGAGCGAGCGTCTGCACGAGCGCATCCGCCAGGTGCTGGAGCCCCAGGTCCCTTGCGGCCGCGAGGTGACCATAGACGTGCCTCGCGGGGCAAGCCTCCAGGACCCGCTTTGCCCGCTTGTTGAGCTGGTGCGCAACCTGCCGGTCGGTCGCACAACCGAGGTGCTCATCGGCGAGGGGCTGTACCGGGTCACAGTGGGGGAACGACCGCGCGGCCGAGTCGTGCATGTCACCCCCTCCACGGTGTCGGGGGACTACACACAGAAGCGAGTGGCCAGGTGTGTTGCGGATAAGGTGAAAGCCAAGGAGAGCATCTGGCTAACTGGCCCCAGCATCATCGCGGTTGTCGCCAGGATAGCGGGTGCGGGAGGCGCGCGATTCTGGCCTGCCGTGGCAGAGCAGGCGCGGAGCCTAGCGCGGAAACGCGGCCCGGAGACCTTGCCGTCCGCGCTCCTCGGGGCGAGGTCCTACGTTGGGGAGGGCGGGGTACTCGCTAACGACGTCTGCCTATGTCTGGACGAAACGGCCGGCAAGCCGCTGCCGGCCTGCTTCTGCGCCAGGCTGGAGTCAGTTGGGGTCACCGTGGCTCAGTACTGAGCTCACCCTATGGGCAGACGGCGGCGACTGGTGGTCGCCGGTGGCAGGCCCCGAGACTGCGCTGGTGTCGGGCGGCGGCGACCTAGCTGGCCGGCAGACCACCGGCCCGCCACCACCGCGGGCTGAAGCCCGCGACTACGCCAGTCCAGGGCGTCGGTCCCGTGCACGACCGGTCCGGCGCGGAGAAGGGCGCCGATGTAGTCGCAGGTCGGCCCGAAGGGCCGCGCCCGGTGTGCCACAGACCTTCCCCCGACAGGAAACGGGGGGCCCTCAGGTGAGGGCCCCCGGCAAACTCATTCGGGCCCCTAGGGAGCCCGGCGGTCCAATACGTAAGGCGTCACTGCGCCCCACGGGGGGTCTATTGCAGGAAGTGTACCCCTTCCGCCGTCCGTGTCAACACCGCCACGCATACGCCAGCGCGATTGGCCCGCGAGGGCCGTGTGCGGGCCGCCGCGGTCAGCGTCCCCAGTGTGGCCTGGTCGGCTACGCCGGGCAGCAGACCGCCGCGCCCCCACCGCCGCAGGCACGCGTTGCGAGCCGCTCCGCGGCTCACTCCGCGACCTGCGACTACACGCGCCGCCGAAGGACGGACCGCCGCGCCGCCACCACCGCGGGCTGAAGCCCGCGCCTACGCCAGTCCGAGGCCCCGATGGCTGCCAAGGTCTGCTCGGTGCGGGGACTGCGGCCGGTGATAGCCGCAGGCTTTAGCCTGCGGAGGTGGCCGGCGGTGGTCTGGGCTCCATGCAGACGGACCAGCCAGTCCCACCGCGAGCTGAAGCCTGCAAGTACCGCGTACCGGGGGTCTCGTTTCCCGCGGGGCTGGGGGCGCGCGGCGTGACCCAATCGCACGCGCCTGGGACCCGGCGCAGGGAGGACCCTCAAGCCAGCGCTGCTCAGAACTGCGGTAGCCACTGGGACTGCAGGGACAGTAGGTCGTCGAAGGCCGCTTCCGCTGCGTCCAGGCAGCCGACCGCCGGCTCCAGGCTCAAGGCCTGTAGCGCCGCCTCTCGATCGCCCTCCACCGCCGCCTTCGCCGCCAGGGGCTGGATCAAGAGCTGCTGCGCCACAAAGTACGCCAGCGCCTCCGGCATCTCCCCCACTACCTGCGGCTGAACCCCCAGCCCGTTCACCATCGCCGGGACCTCGATCGCGCCTTCGTACGGCACGTTCGTCACCCAGCCGTTGTTGGGCACGTTCACGGCCGGGCATAGCCAGTCCTCGTCCCTCTCGATGCTCAGGAGGATCCTCAGCAGGTACTCGCTCGGCTCCTGGCCCAGCAGCCCCGACGGGTCCTCTTCCCCATCGGCAATGCGCCGCAGCCGCTCGCGCAACTCGTCCCGCGCCCGCGCCGAGCCCTCGTAGTCGAACCGCCATGGATGCCCCACCCAGCCGAAGGGCCGGTCCGCCCGGTCGGGGTACGCCTCCGGCCAGTCCTCCGGCGGCTCCATCGCGAAGGGATGCACGTCCTCGACCATGCCGTTGGGGATGAACTCGCCCGTGTGGTTGTCGCCACAGGTCGGGAAGTACCCGAACCGCCGGAAGAGCGCCTGGCACAAGGGCTCGTCCGGTGGAGGGTTGTCGGAGAAGCAGAGCTCGGCGATGCGCGGGTACAGGTCCTCGTTGTCGCCGCGATGGCGGGCGTCCAGGATCCAGGTGAAGTGGTTGATGCCGGCGGCGGTCAGGTGGATCTCGGGCGCCGGCAGGTCCAGCCAGCGGCTGAACAGGTTGCGCATGATCTCCAGCCCGTGGCACAGGCCGATGGCGCGGATGTCCGTGTAGCGGCTCAGGGCGTGCACCACGCGCGGCACGGGGTTGGCGAAGTTGATCAGCAGCGCGTCGGGGCACAGGTCCTCCATGGCCCGGGCCACGTCCAGGATCGGCGGGAAGTTGCGCAGGAGCTGGAAGAGGCCGCCCACGCCGCCGTTCTCGGCCAGGATCTGCTTGATCCCGTACCGCAGCGGCACCTCCCAGTCCATGCGCCAGCCCTCCAGCCGCGCCACGGCGACCGAGACGATGACGTAGGACGCATCGGGCAGGGCCTCGCGGACGTCGGTCGTGGACGAGACCGTGGTGGAGGAGCCGGCGCAGGCGATCATGCGCTCGCCGGCGCGGCGCATGGTGCGCAGGCCCGGCTCGTTGATGTCCACCAGGGCGAGATGGCTGCCGTCGAGGTCCTGGCATCCGAGGACGTCGCGGAGGATGGTCAGGCCGAAGCTGGCGCTGGCGGCGCCGACGGCAACGATCTTCACCTGCGGCATGGACGAGCACCCCCCTGCGGCCCCGCGGCCGTGAGTGACCGGCGGGTTCGCCGCGGGCGCGCGGACCCCTCTGCAGGCGACAGCAGGACGCCGCAGGCGAGGCACGTCGTTCCGTGGACCGCGGGAGAGGTAAGGTATACCCCCGGGGGGGATTGGGGTACACTGGAGGCCGTGGGGCCGACCTGCAGCAACCCAAGGAGGTTGAGTTTGATGAGGCGATGCGTGGTGGTTCTGCTTCTCGCGGCGACGGTGCACTGCGTGGCGTACGCAGCACTGCCCAAGACCCTGGCGGAGTTCCAGCAGCAGATCGCGGAGAAGGCCTCGGACCCGAGGGCCGCCACCAAGCTGTGGCTCGACGCCGTGATGGTCTACATCGGCGGCGACAAGCAGCTCGGTGAGCAGCTCATCACCGAGATGTCCAAGGACAAGCAGTGGAAATCGCGGTCGTACTTCGTGAGGGCGATGGCGGAGCGACCCTTCATCTTCCGCAGCTACGCTAAGGGGTCGAGCCCCGGGAACCAGTACCAGATGGACCCGAACAAGTATGAGCTGGTGCACTCGGGCAACGTTGACCTGAAGCCCTACGTAGACCGGGCTGAGGGGGAATACGCGAAGCTGTTCATCGTGTCCAGCGGCGCGGACAACCCGCGACCGGGGATCCTGGCGCGCAACAGCCGCGGGCAGTACAAGATGGACAACTTCAGCTCGCTGTGCTCGGACGTCAGGCCGCCGCAGCAGGCGAGAATCTGGGGCCCCGACCTGCCCGAGAGCGCGGACCCCGTGTGGACCCTCAAGTACTGGCTGCAGGGGATCCTGATGTACCTCGCCGGGCAGCAAGAGGCCGGGCTGGCGCAGATGAACTCCGTGATGAAGGACCCGGACCCTGACCTCCGTACCTTCCACGGCGCGATGGGGCCCGATAAGTCCTACCTGTGGGGATCGTACGTGAAGGGCACGTCGCGCGACAACGGCTACAAGGTGCCGGAGATCACCAACTTCGAGGTGGACACCTACTTCCAGGAAGGCGAGGCGCCTACCGAGACGAGCACGCTGATCCGGTTGTTCGTCAGGAGCACGGGGGCGGACATTCCCAGGCCGGTGCGGCTCGAACTCGACGACCGCAAGCAGTGGCGGATCAACGAGTACAGCAGCCTGTGCCTGGGCGTCAAGCCGCCGGTGGACCCCAACGCCGGGGACTTCTGAGCGGCCCGGCAGGCCACAAGACACGGACATTGGCATGACGCGCGGCGGCACGGTGCCGGCGCGCGTTTCCTTTGGCGGCGAGGCCGGGCGCCGCGCGCTCACGGCCTCGGCTTGTAGGACTTGGCGATGGCCACGGCGGCGGCGGGCGTGTGGGTGGGCCAGACGAGCGTCGGGCGGTTGGGCGCGACCCCACTCGGCGCCCGTGGCCGTGACGCCGCCGCGAAGGGCCGCAGGTCCGCCAGGTCGCCGTCCTCGTCGCCGGGGCGGGCGCGGGAAGCGGCTCGCGCCACGTCGCCCACTCGCTCGGCCAGATCGGCGTCCTGGATGACAAAGGTGATCGTCGTGGGCTCGCCGGCCTCGGGCGCGGCGTCGAGCACGCGCGCCGCAACGCCCGCCGCAGCGCTGTCGCCGGAACCGACGGCACTGGCGAGCAGGCGCAACTGGGCCGCGCGGGCGTAGCGCAGGAACATCTCGGGCGTCATGTTCTCCTCGAGGCGCTGCTCGGCCGCGCAGTAGTAGCGCGAGCGGCGGGCGCGGTGGTCAAGGAACTCCTCCTCGAGCAGGTCGGCCTTCCCGGCCGTGACCTCGGCGGACAGGCCGTCCACATAGCGGTGCCAGAGGAACAGGTAGAGCCGTTCGGTGAGGCTTGTTTTCGCCATGGTTACCTCGTCGGATTGGCTGACGGAATCGGGGGTCTGGAGAAGCCGGCGCGCGGGTCGCCGGGAAGGGGGCGTCGAGGGTGAATTCCGCCGAATAGGCGTAGTACCCCCCGGGGTTAACGCGCGAATCACGTCCCTCATATATATATAGACATCGCCGAAGCAGGAATCGGGGGTCAAACCCCCGAAATGACGAAAATCTCGTCAAAAATCGCCGATTCTCGCGTTCACCTAGGTAAAATCGAGTAACCTGGTTACCCGGTTTTAGGGGGTTTCAGAGGGGGTTTTCGGGGGGTCTCGGAAGGGCCCAAAAAGGGGTCGGAAAGGGGGTCTCAGGAGGGCCTCGGCAGGGGGTCTGGAAGGGGTCTCGGAGAGGGTCTTCGCGGGTGCCTTCCTGGGAGGCGAATCGGGTGCGGAAAGGAGGGGCGAAGGGATGGCCGGAGAGGAAGAAGGGAGGGGTGACGAGGCATGAAGATGCGAGGGCTGGGCATGAAGATCAGAGCGGCCCGGGCGCAGGCCGGTATCACCCAGGCCGAGCTGGCCAGGCGCATCGGCGCCAGCCGTAGCGTCATCGGCGACTATGAGCACGGGCGCGCGGCGCCCGACCCCGAGCGCCTGGCCGAGATAGCCGCCGCGCTGGGCGTGTCGCTGGGGTTCTTCTTCCCCACGTCGCCCCTGCTGCCCGGCGAGCCCATGCGCGTGATCACCCCCGCGCAGGCGGTGTTGATGCACACGGGCGTGAAGGGCCGCCCGCCGCGCGGTGGATGGTTCATGGTGCGGCCCGAGGACTGGGGTGAACGGCTCGGGGGGCTCGTCTGGGTCGAGGTGAAGGGCACGAGCGGCCTGGCCAGGGTGTACCCGCCGGGCACGGTGCTGGGGATCGCCCATGGGGTCGTGCTGCCGGGCGCGCGGGCCGTGGCGGTCATCGGGAAGGACCTGGTCCTGGGCGAGATGGTCGAGGAGCGCGGGCAGAGGGTGTTCGCCGGGCCGGATGGGCATGTGCGGGACCTGCCGGCGAGGGCGGTCTTCGGGTGCGTGGTGGTCGTCGTGGAGCGCGCGGCGGCGCAGGCGGTGGCGCTGCGGGCCGAGAAGGAGTGAAAGGCCGGGAGGGCCCTTCGCAGCCGCGGGGGTCATTCGTCCGCCGTGAACAGCTTCTCCAGCGCCGCCTGCGTGTACCCGCACTTCCCCATCAGCTTCCAGACGAGCCCCGTGCGGTAGTCCTCCATGCCAAGCAGCGCCATGCCCTGGTCTATGCCGATGTACCCCGCGGCATACCAGTCGTCGGACGTGTCGCCCCCGGCCTTGCCCAGGTTCACGCCATCGCGGAAGCCGTAGATGCCCCAGGCCTTGGGCCGCGAGAGCAGGCTCCACAGCACCTCGCGGCTCGGGTTGGCGTCGCGGCCCAGGAAGGCCGGCAGGGCCATGGCGGCGGCGAAGGGCGCGATGGTGCCGTCGTGGTGCGGGCCCGCCGGGTCGCCCAGGGGCGGCGCGCCGTAGTTGCCCACGTAGCCGCCCGGCCCCGGACCCGCGCTCAGCCCCCAGAGCTGTGGGCCGTAGGCCGCGAAGTCGGAGTCGTGATCCATGCAGAATTGCCAGTTCGCCCGCGCGGCGCGGCAGGAGTTCTCCCACCAGTTCACGGGCTTCTCGGGATGGCGGTCGCGCTTGCCGCGCAGGTCGAACCACAGGCTCGCGGAGAAGTAGGTGAACAGCGAGCCGGTCCAGGACTGGACGATCTCCTCGGAGCGCCCGTAAGTGCCCGTCTCGCGGCGCCAGGCATAGAAGACGTCCTCGGGCACGGGATGGGTCGGCGAGGCGATGGCGAGCAAGCAGATCAGCAGGGCCTCGTCGGTGTAGTAGTCCCACTTCGAGCGGAAGCCGCGCCCGGGCGTCCACTCCATCCAGAACAGCTTGCTCTCGGCGTCGAGCATCCAGGGCCACTCGATGGCGCGGTAGAGCCTGTCGGCGAGCTCGCGCAGGCGGGCGTCCTCACCGTCGCCGTCGAAGTACGCCCGGCAGCACAGGGCCCCGACGGCCAGGATCGCGGTGTCAATCGAGGACAGCTCGCACCCCGGCCAGCGACGGACGGTGGCGGTGTCCAGGAAGTGGTAGAAGAAGCCGTGGTTGCCGGCCGTGTCCGGCGCGTCGCCCCTGGGCGCCTCGTCGAGCGCCGTGAGCATGCGCAGGGCGCGCGTGCGGGCCTCGACGCGCGGCAGCCAGCCGCGCTCCGCCGCGATGCAGTAGGCGGCGAGGGCATAGCCCATGCTGGCGATGCTGGCGCGGCGCGTGTCGCCCGAGGTGTCCCAGACGAGGCCGGTGCGCGGATGGGCGCCCTCGAGGAAGAAGTCGCAAGCGCGGCGGGAGGCGAGGTCCAGCAGCGCGTCGTCGCTGGCCGGGGGGCGCTCGCGAGGCCAGTCGGTGTAGAGCTGGAGGTCGTCGAGGAAGACCTCGCCGTCGGCGGGCCGGTCGCCAGGGGCCTGGATGACGAAGGCAAGAC
>CAZSOQ010000252.1:0-7656 GCA_964608495.1 uncultured Armatimonadia bacterium
CCGTGAAGAGCGTGCCGACGATCACGGGGGACAGCACGGCGGGCAGAAAGAAGGCCCCGCGGAAGAAGCGCCAACCCGGCACCTCCTGATGGATCAGGAGGGCCAGCACCAGCGACGTCAGCAGCCACAGGGGGATCGAGAGGACGAGCACCACGTTGTTCCTGATCGCCGTCCAGAAGACCCCGTCGCGGAGCAACTCGCCGAAGTTGCCCAAGCCCGCGTACCTGGGCGCCGCCACGCCGTCCCAGGCCGTGAAGGCGTGCCCCAGGGCGCTCAGCGCCGGCGCCACGCGGAAGGTGATGAGCAGCAGGAAGGCGGGCGCGAGGAACAGGCAGGCGTAGAAGACCGTCGCCCGTTGACGAGGTGATAGGCCGGCCCTGCCCGGGCGAGGGATCGCCGTCACCGGCTTTCGGCTTCCTTCCTTCGCGTGGCCTGTGCCTCGCGATCAACGGCCGCCAGCGCGCCTCGCACGTCGGTCTGGCCCGTCAGCAGCCGCTGGCACTGGCGGCGCAGGGCCTCCCCCACGGGCGTGGGTATGGCCTCCGTCATCTGCGAGCCGCCTCGCCCCTCGGCCATCCACTGGGCGATGCTCTTCGCCGTCGGGTCGGTCAGCAACGCGCGGTCGTAGTCCTGATTGGCCGGGAAGGAGCCCACGTCCCTCAGAAAGCTGTTCGCGTGCTCGTCGTTCGCCACGAAGCTGATGTACTCGAAGGCCACGTCCGGGTTCGGGCACCACTTCGTCACCGCATACGCGAAGGCCCCGCCCGTCGGGAACTTGTCGCGCTCGGGCGAGTCGCCGAAGACCGGGCACGTCATCACTCCCACGTTCTCGGGCCCGATCATCTCCCCGAACTCCCGCCAGTGGGCCACGTCCGAGATCAGCCCGAGGAAGAAGGCCGCCTCGCCCCGCATGAACACCTCCCCCGCGTCCGGGAACAACGGCGTGGACATCGCCCCCTTCTGGAAGCAGCCCCGGTCCCCCAGCTCCTTCAGCTTCCCCAGCACGGCCACGAGCTTCGGGTCCGTCCACTTCATCTCCCCGCTCCGCAGCCGCTCCTTGTCGCCTGCCCGGAAGGTCTGCCCATAGGCCGAGTTGATGAACCACTCCGCCCAGAAGCCTTCCTTTTCCCCCATCGCCACGCCCGTCTTGCCCACCTTCCTCACCGCGGCGCACGCGGCCAGGAAGTCCTTCCATGCGCGCGGCGGCGTCTCCGGATTCAGCCCCGCCTCCCTCAGAACCGCCTTGTTGTAGTACCACACGAGCCCCTGCACGGCTATCGGCACGGCCCAGGGAGTGCCCTCGGGGTCGAAGCCCTCGCAGGTCAGCTCCCATCCCACGATTTTCTTCTTGAAGTCGGGCGTGATGTAGTCCGTCAGCGGGGTGAGGCTGCCGGTCTGATCCATGATGCGGCTGCCCTGGTGGAGCATTACCACATCCGGTCCGCGCTCCGGCGAGGCCGCCGCCGCCGCGGCCTTGAAGATCTCGTAGTACTCCGTGTGCGACTGGCCGACGTGCTTGGTCGTGACGTTAGGGTGGGCCTGCGCGAACTCCCGGTCTATGCCCGTCAGCCACAGCCCCACGCCCTTCGACGGGTCGGCCGCGTGCCAGTCCCAGACCGTCAGCGTCACCTTCGCGCCCGAGGCAGCGCCCGGGGTGGGCCCTGCGGCGCCGGTCGCGGGCGCCTCGGAGCTGGGCTTGCCACAGCCGCCCAGGGCCAGGGTCAGGCACGCGCCGGCTATCAGGGCCGTCACTGAGGCGAGGGAACACGAGCGTCGCAAGGCCGCTCCCCCCTGGGTGCGGGTCGGGTTGGGTGCCATGGTCACGGCCCTTTCGGCCCGCGCCCGGCAACTCCTCCGCGCGGCGCCAAGGACCCCGGTGCTCGACCGCGAACCCGCCGGGCGCTCCGCGACCCTTCCCGAAGGAGACACCACGATGACCCTGAACGATTGGCACATGCACACGCGCCGCTCGCCCTGTGGGCACCCCGGCGCCTCCTACGCCGACACGGCCGCGGCCGTGCGCGCCAGCGGCGTCCGACGCTTCGGCTTCACCGACCACCTGCACTGCCACATGAACCTGCCGGAGCTACGCGCGGCCCGCGCCGAGTTCGACACCCTTCCCGACAAGACGGGCGCTCACTTCGGCCTCGAGGTGAGCTGCCTGCGCGAGTGGGACATCGAGCAGAACGAGGCCGCGGGCGAGGCCGGGCGCATCTACGGCCTGTGGGAAGGCGGCCCGGCCGGCGGCGCGCTGACCATCTACTGGACCGACGACGTGGCGCGCCTGGCCCCCGAGTACGTGATAGGCGGAGCGCACTGGCCCCTGGGCGTGCCCCTCGAGCAGGACGCCGTCATCCGCTCCTACCATGGCCAGAACCTGTACCTGGCCGAGCGGCCCGAGGTCACCATCGTGGCTCATCCCTGGTGGTGGATGGGCCACTGGCGCACGGAGGACGGGCGCTATCCCGACCTGCCCTGGCTGGGCGACTTCACCGTCATCCCGCGCTCCATGCACGAGGAGTTCGCGGCGGCACTGGTCGAGAACGGCACGTACCTGGAGCTCAACGCCGGGGCGATCTTCCTCAACTCCACGTACCCCGAGACCTTCGCGGCCCAGTACCTGGACTACGTGGCGCTGATGAAGTCGCTGGGCGTCCGCTTCACCCTCGGCTCCGACTCCCACTCGGAGGTCTACGGGCCGTGCCTGCAGAAGCTGGCCGAGATGCTGGCCCCGCTGGGCCTCACGGACGCCGACTTCTGGCCGGGACCGGCCTGACGGACGCCCACTGGCGCTCCGGCGACAGAACCGAACCGGCCGCTTGGGTATCCTAGTTCCCTGGAAGGTGCCGTGCAGCGGAAGGCGGCTGGGGGTAGGCCGGCTGGCCTGCCGGAGAGTGGCTCCCGCGAGCGACGGCGCCCGGCGTGTCAGCGATGGGCACCGTCCCTTCGGCGACGGAGCGCAGGGGGTGCTGGCATGAGGGGCACAAAGCCGGGCTTCACACTGGTTGAGCTGCTCGTCGTGATAGGGATCATCGCGATCCTCATGGCCATCCTGTTCCCGGTCTTCGCCCGCGCACGCCACTCAGCGCGCAAGGCCAGTTGCGCGTCCAATCTGCGGCAGATCGGGATGGCCCTGACCATGTACTCCGACGACCACGACGAGCAGGGCCCGCCCGTGACCGGCTGGCATGTGTGGGGCGGCAACGGCACCAATGGCGACCACCCCGGGCCCGGATGGGAGGAGCGCCTGTTCCCCTACGTCAAGAACAAGGACCTCTTCGGCTGCCCCGCTGCTCCGGCGGCCATCCAGTTCGCCTACTTCCTCAACACGAGGTACTACTGGCTGTCCTGGGGCAGTCCGGGGGCCCAGTGGGGCATAAGCTGGATCGTGGGTCCGACCATCGAGTACCCCTCGTGCTACGTCGTGGCGGGTGACTGCTCGAACCCCCACCTGTTCCCGCCGCCGCTGGGCACCGGGGCCCTCGCCGAGGACTCCTGTGACAAGGACAACATGACCTACCGCTGCCTGAGCTACGACCACACCTTCCACGGCAACGGAAGCAACGTGCTCTTCGCGGACGGCCACGTGAAGTTCGCGACGCGCTTTGACGAGAACACCATGACCCTATGCCCGTGGAGCATGGCCGACTGGCAGTGACCGACCCTGCCACCGCCTATCCCCGGGGAGCAGAGACGCGCGCGAGAGAGACGGGCCTGCTTGGCCAGCGCCGCGATGGTTCCCGCGCGCAGTCCTCGCCCCTAGTCCCCGCTCCTCAGCCACGCCTCCGCCATTGCGGCGGCATCGCGCCAGTCCACCACCCCATCCGGCGCGCTCACCGGGTCCGGCCACGCTCCCTCCAGCGGGGCCAGGTCGTACACCGGGTTGTAGCGCCCCTGCCTGGCGGCTCTGTACCCCTCGGCGAAGGCCTTCAGGTCCGCCGCCGTCACCAGGCCGTCGCCGTCCAGGTCCCCCAGCCGCCCGCGCCCACCCAGCACCACCACGTTGCTCTCCAGGCACCCGAGGACGGGCACCAGCGCCCACGCCCGGAAGTACAGGGACGCGTCGCCGGGCATAGCCGGGCTCACGCGCACAGGCTGGGAGAGCACGATGGACCGGCCGGGCGCGATGTTACAGCTCCTCGCGAAGACCACGCGGTGGGCCGCCAGGTCGAGGCTCGCGAACTCCCCCGGACGCGCGGAGGCCAGGTCCACCCAGGGGTCCACCTCCACCAGCGTCGCCTGGTGCTCGGTATACTGCTGGAAGGGGTTGCTGACCCGCGCGCACAGCGTCAGCAGCGTGCCGCCCGCCACCCCGAAGGGCGGCTGGACGGCCAGGTGCAGGTCCGGGTGCCGCGGCACGATCTCGATTACCCATCCCGAAGAGTCGTCCGCCGGCGTCTCGTCGGTCACGTCCTGGGGCATCTGCAGCCGGATCCTGCTCACCAGCCGCTGCCCGATCGGCACGCCGCCCGAGATGCGGATCCAGGCGTCCAGGACGCCGGGGCTCTCGGCGGTGGCCCCGGTCAGGCGCTTCCACGGGAACCACAGGCACCGGGTCTGCGCGTCCCACGTGCCGGCCACGGAATCGATGGTCGTGTACGGAGGGGCTTCCACGATCACCGCGGGCTCCTCGGCGCAGCCCGCCGGGATGACGTCGGCGGGATCCAGTCCGCGGCTGAACACCGTGACTCGCAGGAACACATCCTCACCGCGCGCTGCCAGCCCCGGGCACGCGGTGGCCACACCCAGGTCCAGTGCCACAGTGCGCACGGGCAGGTGGGCCGAGCAGTGTGCCTCGGCCTCCTCGGGGGCCTGCGCCCGCGCGATCACCGTCACCAGAGCCTCTTCCGCGGCGTAGTCCGCCGGCGGCTCGACCTGCAGCGGCAGAGCCGTGCTCGCGCCCGGCGCCAGCTTTTCGACCAGCGCCAGGGCCTGCTCCGCGCCGCCCTCGACCCACGGCAGGCTGAGGCTGACGGCCACCGTCTCCGCCGTGGCCTGACCGTGATTCCCCACGTACACCGTCCCCGCGCACGGCCTGCCTCGCCACAGGCAGCCGCTCACGCCCAGCCGCGCCCACAGCAGCGGCCGCTCGGCCGGCTGCTTCTCGCGCTCCCACCACGTGGTCGCCACGTCCGGCTCGGCCACCCGCAGCTCCAGCCCATCGCCCTCGAGGACGTAGGCGCCGCGCCGCAGCCCCACCGTGCCCTCCCCGCGCCAGCTCTGCTGGGCCTGGGTGAAGACGCCGTCGTGGGCCTCGAGGCGCCCCAGTTCCGTGCACCAGTCGCCCGTCCGATTGCTCTCCTGCGTGTAGGCGCCGGCCTCGTCCACGCGCAGGTACTCCTGCCAGTTCACCCGGCGCCTCACGCCACCCTCCTGCGCCCACGTCATCCGCCAGACGCCCGACAGGGGGGGCTCGATCAGCCCGCCCGTGCCGACCGGGTCGAAGATCAGCACCTCCGCCGGCGCCGACGGTGGCAGGCCCGTGAGCTGCAGGCTCCCGCTGACCAGCTTGTACGAGTACCCCTCGGTCGTCGCCGCCAGGCCCGGCGAGGCCGCCGTGTAGGCCAGCGTCAGGCGCGTGCCGTCCAGCGCCAGCCACCCCGTCCGGGACTCCTGGCCGCCGTCGAGCCGTTCCCAGCGGACGCCGCCGTCCAGGCCCAGCGTGAGGAGGCTCTTGCCGTCGCAGGGCACCAGGGCGCCGCTCGCCCCCGCCGTCACCAGTCGCCAAGCTCCCACGACCGCCAGGTCCAGGCGCGCGCTCACGTCCACCGTCCCCACGACCTGCTCGGGCAAGCCCGTGCCCGCTACCCTCAGCTCGTACTGGCCCGACGCGGCCTGCGCCAGGTCGAAGGCGAGCCGCGCGAAGCCGGGGTCCATCAGGGATACCCGGGCCGCGTGCCGCGCGCTTCCCAGCACGAGCCACGCCGCCAGATCGCCCGGCAGCCCCGTCCCGGTCAGCGTCACCTCCACGCCCTCGCGCGCGGGCAGGAGCGCGGGGCCATACTGCGCTACCGTGGCCGGCGGCGCGCCGGGACGCAGCACGGCCACGCGCGAGTGGCCTGTGTCGGCCACGTACAGCTCCTCGCCCACCAGGTGGAGGTCCCCGGGCCGGTCCATCAACCCCACCGACCCCGCCGGTGGCGCCGTGACGTCCACCGGCTGCCCCAGCTCGTCGAGGGCCAGGATCCGCCCGCCGGCCGTGGCCGCCAGCACCTGTCGCTCCGAAGCGATCGCCAGCGCCGTGACCCGCTCGGCCACGGTGCTCTCGCGCAGGAACTGGCCCTGCGTGTCGAAGTACACCAGGCGGTCCAGCCCCTCCTCGACCTCCTGCGCCGTGACCACCAGGCCATCGCCCGCCGCGATGGCGTGAGGCCGGTACTGAGGCCAGGGCCCGACGCTCGGCCCTCCCCATCGCCTCACGGGGCCCCCCGACGGGCTCAGCACCTGCACGCGGTGGTTGAGGGTGTCCGCCACATACAGGTTCCCGTCCGGCCCCAGAGCCACGTCGCTGGGGCCCGCGAGCGCGGCGGCCCCGGTGCCCCACGCTCCCCACTCGCCGGCCGGCTCGCCCGTGGCCGCGATGACGAACAGGCCGCCGTGGGCCGGATCCGCGGCCTGGTCCAGGTTGACCACGACCAGCCTGCCGTCGGGAAGCTCCACGAGGGGGCCCGGCCGTCCAGGCAGGACCGTGGCGCCCAGCGGCGTGCCCTTGACGGTCAGCACCAGGCACCGGCAGTTGCCCGTGTCGGCCACGGCCACGCGGTCGCCGCTGATCCGGGCGACGCCCTGGGGCGCATAGAAGGCGGCCGCGGGCCCGGGGGTCTGCCGATGCACCGCCGAGAAGCTCAGGTCGTCTGCGAGGACGTACGCCCGCCCGGGCTCGTCGGTCTCGGGCCACATCCCCCACACACAGGACGCCTGATCGAGGTACTCCAGGCGCAGGTAGGGCTCGCCTACGTACGACCGCAGGTCCGCTCGCTCGGCCAGCACCTGTCCGCCGGACCCGACCCTCATCAGACTATCGCCCGCGCCGTCGCTCGTGGGCCCCAGCACGAAGGAGAAGCTCTGCCCCGCCCGCACCATGAGGTCGCGCGCGGCAAACCACAGCGGCGCCGTGTCCCGCTCGGGCCGCTCCAGGTAGACCCGGCGCGCCTGGCCTTGCGGCCCCCGCTGCTCGACCCAGGAGCGGCCGTTCCGCCCGTTGCCCTCGTAGGCATAGACGAGCAGGTCGTCGCCCATCGGGTGTATCGCGAAGATCCAGTCCCAGCGGCCGGGACTGCTGGGCGAGGGGCCATACTCCACCAGCACCCGGCCCTCCCCGTTCACCTGTTTCACGGTCGCCTGATGGGTCGCGAAATCGTAGCACGCCAGGACGAGCATCCCCGACTGGCACGCCATGTCCCTGACCAGCGGCGTGCGCGCCGGGTCCTGCGAGGCCACCCGAAGGAAGGTGTCGTAGCCGGCCACGTCGCTGAAGCTGAGGATCCTGCCGTCGGCGCCGTCGGCGACCCAGATGCGGTTGTTGGTGCAGGCGGCGCAGAGGGGTTCGGCTATTCCGCTCTTGGTGCCCGGGACTCCGCCGATGACCTTCACCAGCCCCGACTCGAGGGTATAGGCGACCAGCCCGTCCCTCGTGGCGGCCCAATTGCTCCCCGA
>CAZSOQ010000253.1:0-7648 GCA_964608495.1 uncultured Armatimonadia bacterium
TCGCCCAGAGCGCAGCCCTTGTAGTCATGGCGAGAGCCCGTGCCGTCCTTGAAGTGGGTGTGCTTGACCCACGGCGCGACGCGCTCGTAGACGTAGGGCAGCACCTCGGTTGGGTAGCCGAACCAGCGGTAGTTCATGGTGTCCAGGTTCGTGCCGACGAGGGGCGAGTCCACGGTTTCGAGGACGGTGAGCAGCACGTCCACGTTGTTGGTGATCCAGCCGTGGTTGTCTATGCCCAGGATCAGGCCCGCCTCCTCGACGGCGTCGAGGCAGCGGAGCACGCAGCCGGAGATGGCGGTCACCCACAGCTCCTCGGGGCAATCGTCCTTGGGGCTGCCACCCTCGGTCCGGATCACGGGCGCGCCGAGGATGACGGCGAGGTCGCAGATCCGCTGGAAGCGGTCCACCTGGGCCTGGATGGCGTCCTCCTCCCAGACGTTGAAGTCGTTGCCCGCCGAGAAGGCGGAGCACTTGATGCGCCGCGCGTCCAGCAGGGCCCGGGCCTGCGCCGCCGCGGCCTGGGGGTCGCCGTCCTCGGGCCACACGTCGCGGCACTGGAGCTCCACGGCCTCGAAGCCCGCCTCGGCCGCATAGTCCAGGAACTCCTCGAGCGTCTCGCCCGGTGCGTTGTAGTGAATCAAACCGCAAAGCATGGTTCGCGCCTCCTGTGTAAGGGCTCGGCGCCCGGCTTGCTCACTCCTGGTCAACTGCTCGAGGGCCCGGCCGCCGACCGGCTGGCGAAGATGGTTCGCTGAGCTCGGGCGCCTACCTCCTCGCCGGAGGCGGCAGGAAGCGTTGCCGCCGAGGGAATGCCGGGCGAGCAGGCGCGGGCCACGGGCTGCGCGAGCGCTGCAGGAGGGGGGCCGGGGCGCGAGGAACAGTCCCGGCGTGGAACTGGCCTCCGTGCGACAGGCGTGGTCCGAGGTGCTCGACCTGCTGTACCCGCCGCGGTGCGAGGTTTGCGGCAGGGACAGCAAGTCCGCCCTCTGCGACGAGTGCCTGGCGGCGGTTCAGCGCGTGGAGCGGCCCTACTGCGCGCGGTGCAACGTGCCCTTCCCCAAGGACCAGGCGGACCGAGGGCTGTGTGCCGAGTGCCGGCGCTCGCGGAGCCCGTTGGTGGCGGTGCGCAGTGTGGGGCTGCACGTGGGCCCGCTGCGCCAGGCCGTGCTGCGGTTCAAGTTCCACTCGGCGCGGCGGCTGGGCCCGGTGCTTGGGCGGCTGATCTACGAGCGGGTGCTGCGCGAGGCGGACGAGCCCGAGGGAATGGCGGTGGGCGAGGTGCAGGCGCTGGTGCCCGCGGTGCTGCACCCTCGGCGGCGCCGATGGCGCGGCTTCGACCAGGCGATCATGATCACGCGCGAGCTGGCGGCGCTGTGGGGGGTACCGGTGGTGGCGGCGGTGCGGCGGACGAAGTTCACCCAGCCCCAGATAGACCTGGAGCCCGAGCAGCGCCGCCGGAACCTGGCGGGGGCCTTCCGCCCGGACCCGAGGGTGGACCTGAGCGGGCAGGTCGTGGCGGTTGTGGATGATGTCTGGACGACGGGCGCGACGCTGGAGGCCTGCGCCCGGGCGGTCAAGCGGGCCGGCGCCCAGCGCGTGTACGGCCTGACGGTGACGCGCGCCGTGCCGTCCTGGCACCCCGCGGCCATCGAGAGGATCGCGATGACGGGGGCCTAGCGCCACTTCCGGCAGTCAACCCGGTGAGGCAAGCATGCGCACAGGAAGCAGCAAGTCCAGGAAGCCCTGTCCCCACTGTGGATCGCTCATCTGGTCCACGGACCACGTGTGCATGTACTGCGGGCGGGAGTTGCCGCGCGAGGACCTCACGGCCGGACCCTCGCAGGAGTCGGAAGACGCCGGCGAAGCGCCCGCCGCGGACCAGCGTGCGCAGGGCCGAGAGGCGAACGTGATCGGCGGAGGGAGCGGCGATAGGTCGCGCAATCCGGCACCGAGCGCCGGGGGCGCGGGCCTGGAGCCGCCCCGTCGCGCGGCGGCGGAGCCGGGCGCGCAGTGGTTCGTGCGGCGGACGACCACCGACGACGGGACGATCTACGGCCCCTACGAGGAGCAGGTCATACGACAGATGCTGCAGGACGGCGGGCTGTCATGGGACGATCAGGTGAGCCGGGAGGGCTCGCGCAACTGGCGGGCCGTGCGGCACATGCCCGAGTTCGCCCAAGGCGAGGCGCCTGGCGGCCGCTCACGGCCGGAGCCTGGCCGGGGGGCGGCGGTGGGTCGGCCCCCCCGGAGGCGCGCGTCGGCCGAGCGCCCGCGGATGCCACAGGTCCTCCCGCCAGGCCGGCGCAACAACGTGGTGGCGGCGGTACTGGCCCTCGTGCTCGGGAGCCTGGGGGCCCACAAGTTCTACAACGGCTCGCATGGGTGGGGCGTGATCTACCTGGTGCTGGCGTGGACGTCGCTTCCGTGGGTGGTGGCAGTGGCGGAGGGGGTCTGGTATCTGCTCGACGCCGCGCGCTATGACGCGAGGTACAACGAGACGCCGCCGAGTCCGTGGAAGTGGTAGAGGGCGCGGGGCAGGGCGCCAGGGCTGAGCGTGGAGGGCCGGCGGGAGGGGGTAGAGGCTGGGCGCGGGAGGAGGTATACTGGGTGGCGGCAGTCGGCGACGGACAATCCCAAGCTTCGGGAGGGCGATGCCGATGGGTCGTGTCGACATCGGGGAAGCGCTGACCACCTCGTTCAACGTGTTTCTCAAGAACATCGGTGTGATGGTATTGGGGGGTCTGATCCTGGTCGTGATCAGCTTCTGTGCCATTCTCATGCCGCCGCTGATGGTGGGCCTGTATATCATGTGCCTCAAGGCGCTGCGCGGGCAGGACGTGCAGGTGGGGGACGTCTTCGAGGGATTCTCCCACCTCGGCCCGGCCTACCTGGTGGCCGTAGTGCCGCCCGTGATTGCGGTGCTGCTGTACTTCATCGCGGCGCTGCCGCTGGCAGGCGCGATGGGCCTGGCTCGCGGCGAAGGGGGCGAAGCCGCGGCGGGAGCCCTGGTGGGCACCGTGGTCGTCCTCATGATGGTCGTCACCATTGCCGTGCTCCTGCTGGCCCCCATCTTCGGACTGGCCTTCCCCGCGGTCGCAGATGGCATGGGGGGCGTCGAGGCCCTGACCTTCTCCTACCAGCGGGGCCTCGCGAACTGGCCGGCCCTGTTCGTGCTTTCCATATGCATTGCGGTTGCGCAGGGCATCGTGGGCATCGTGGGCAGCGTGACCGCCGGGCTCCCCTCCATCCTGGCTCTGCCGTGGTCAGGGGTGCTTATCGCCACAGCCTATTTGCAGGTCACCGGCGAGGCGCCGGCTGCCGGGGGAGCGGGCGGCGAGGGTTAGCCGCTACCGCCGCAGGACAAGCCCGAGGAGTAGGGCCGAGCGCGGCGGCAACCAAGGCGCCCGAAGGGCCCACCTGCGTGGGCCTGATGTAGGAGCCGGCTGTGCCGGCGACCCGGAGTACCATGAGGCCGCCTCGCGACCTCCAGGCTGCTTCGCGGCCTCGCGATGTCGCCAGCAATAGCTGGCTCCTACGGCGACCCGGGTTTTCCCCGTCCGGCGCACCTCCTGCCGGTCGGGGCGTCTGCGTTACTCCCCTGTGCCTGTGACGGATCCGTCCTTAGGCAACGACACACGCCTCCAGCCAGGGCTCCCTGGCACCGACCGGGCAGGCAGAGGTATACTGCGAGCGGTCGTCCTCCGAGGCCCAACCGGCGGATCAGGAGGCGGGTGGCCATGTCCGAGGACAGACAGGACCAGGGAAAGAGGAAGTGCCCCAACTGCGGGGCGGAGGTGCTCGCGACCGACGACATCTGCATGAACTGCGGGGCGGAGCTGGTGGTGAGCCCTTCCCCTGAGCCAGTGGAACCGGCGACGCCGGCGGCGCCGAGCTACGCCGTGACGCAGCCTCCAAGGGAAGAGCCGGTAGAGACGGGCAAGATCCGTGTGGTGCAGGCACTGGTGCTGTCCTGGCGGGGCTTCATAAGCCACATCGCTCTGTTGGTGCTGGGCGCCCTGGTGATGAGCCTGATGGGGGTGTGCGTGGTCCTGATACCGCCGCTGATGGCGGGTCTGTACGCGATGAGCCTCAGCGCAGTGCGGGGCCAGGAGCCAGAACTCGGGGACATCTTCGGCGGCTTCTCCTACACGGTTCCCGCCTATGCGGTGGTCATCGTGATGGCCGTCATCTTCCTGGTGATCAACCTGCTCCTAGTCGCCCCGCTGGTGGCGGCCTAGGGCCTGACTGGCGAACGGAACCTCGGGCAGGGATTGGGGGTCCCGATAGGCACCGTGGTGACCATGGCGGTGACGGCGCTGGTCTCGATCGTGGTCTTCGCGCCCCTGCTGGGGCTGGCGATGCCGGCCGTGGCCGAGGGGATGGGGGCCGTGGACGCCCTGGCCTTCTCCCTAAACCGCGGCCTGGCCAACTGGCCGGCCCTCTTCGCCCTCAGCATCATCGTCGGAGTGGTGACAACGCTGATCAGCTCGATCACGGGAGGCCTGGCCCAGTTCCTGACCACGCCGTGGTCCTTCTGCGTCATGAGCGCGGCTTACATGCAGGCCATCGGCGACGTTACGAAAGAGGGGGCCTGAGACCGCTGTCATCGCCCGTGAGCGCCAAGCATAGGAGTATCGCCGGCCGCGTCGGCGTGGCGGCCGCCGTCGTGGCCTTCGCGCTGGGAGCGACAGGCCCCGAGGCCGACGCCGCATGGCTCCTGGTGCCCATGGACAGCGCGCAGAGCGATCACCTGCGGGCGTATGGGCTCACCTACTGGTGCCTGGACGCGCCGCGGGGCTACCAGTGCGAGTGGCTGCTCAACTACCGCTTCGGGTCGTTCCTCGTGCCGGACCTGCCGGACGTGCGCGCGCGGGCCGCAGAGCTGGGTGTGGCCTTCGAGCCGGTGAGCGACGCGCAGGTCGGGGGCATCTACAACGAGATTCGCGCGGGCAATATGGAGCGGCTGGTGCTGACCAGGGCGGCGAGGATCGCGGTGTACGTGCCGCCGGATGCGGAGCCGTGGGACGACGCGGTGACGCTGGCGCTGACCTATGCCCAGGTGCCCTACGAGAAGGTGTGGGACAAGGAGATCCTGTCCGGGGCGCTGGCGCGCTTCGAGTGGCTGCACCTGCACCACGAGGACTTCACGGGGCAGTTCGGGAAGTTCTGGGCTAGCTTCGGTCACGAGCCGTGGTACCAGAAGATGACCCTCACGGCGCGGCAGGCAGCGACGGAGCTGGGGTTCGCGTCGGTGCAGGACCTGAAGGCGGGCGTGGCGACGAGGATAGCGGAGTGGGTGCAGGCCGGGGGGTTCCTGTTCGCGATGTGCCTGGCGGCGGACAGCCTGGACGTGGCGCTCGCGGCAAGGGGTACGGACATCGTGCCGCCGCAGATAGACGGGACGCCGGCGGACCCGGAGGTAAACCGCAAGCTTGATTTCACGGCCACCTTCGCCTTCCGGGACTTCCGAGTGACGCAGAACGCTGCGGTGAGCGAGATCGCGGACATAGACGTGCAGCCGCCGAACCCCACCTTCTCCTCGCGGGGCGAGACCTTCGAGCTGTTCGAGTTCTCCGCCCAGCAGGACCCCATCTGCACCATGCTCGTGCAGTGCCACACGCGGGCGGTGCCCGACTTCCTGGGCCAGACGTCGGCCTTCCGGACGTCGGCCCTGAAGGACACGACCCTGGTGTTGGGCGACTTCGCCGCCGGCGACAAGGTGAAGTACGTGCACGGCGACTACGGGAAGGGGACCTTCACCTTCCTGGCCGGTCACGACCCGGAGGACTACGCGCACATAGTCGGCGAGCCACCGACCGACCTGAGTCTGCACAAGCACTCGCCGGGGTACCGGCTGATCCTGAACAACATCCTGTTCCCGGCGGCGAAGGTGAGGCAGAGGAAGACCTAGGCACCGCACGTCGTGCAGGGCCGCGCGAGGCGTCGCACTGCGTAGGGCAACCGGACAGGGAGGGTGATGGCTATGATGCTCTTTGTGGCGGCCGCTCTTGCCTCGGCTCTCGGCCAGGCTCAGCGCGGGCCCGGTGGCGAAACCCTCTACAACGGCATCCGTCTTCCTCCGCCCTGGCCGCCGGGCGACGTGCAGCTCTCGCGGGAGCCGGTGCCCCTGCCGCCTCATGTCACCTCTCCCCCACCGGTGATCCCGATAGACGTGGGGCGCCAGCTTTTCGTGGACGACTTCCTCATCGAGCGGACAGCCCTGCGCCGCACGTACCACGCGGCCGAGTACTACGAGGACAACCCCGTGCTCAAGCCCGACAGGCCCTGGGAGATGGAGCGCGGGCCCACGGCCATGGTCTTCAGCGACGGGGTGTTCTACGACCCGGCCGACGGGCTGTACAAGATGTGGTACATGGGCGGCTACGTGGGCCCCACGTGCTACGCCACGTCGGAAGACGGGGTCCACTGGGACAAGCCGTCGCTGGATGTGGTGCCGGGCACCAACATCGTGCAGACGACGACGCGCGACTCGGGCACGGTCTGGCTGGACCTGGAGGAGGAGGACCCGGCCCGGCGGTACAAGATGGTGATCTATCCGCACCCCGAGGGAGCCGGGGCTCTGTCGGTGTTCTTCTCGGCCGACGGGATCCACTGGGGGAAGCCGGTGCGGACCGGGCCCTGCGGCGACCGCACGACCGTGTTCTGGAATCCCTTCCGTGGAATGTGGGTCTACGGCCTGCGCGAGTACCTGCCACAGACGGGCGTGGGGCGATGCCGGCGGTACTGGGAGAACGCGGACCTCGTGGCGGGCGCGCGGTGGAAGGCCGGGGAGCCGCCGCTGTGGGTAGGCGCCGACGACCTGGACGCGCGGCGCGCGGACCTCAACACCCCCTGCGAGCTGTACAACCTGGACTGCGTGGCCTACGAGAGCCTGATGCTGGGGCTGTTCACGATCTGGCGCGGGCAGCCCGGGGATCGCGCCAAGCCCAACGAGGTGCTGGTGGGCTTCAGCCGCGACGGCTTCTACTGGGACCGTAGCTTCCGCGAGGCTTTCATCCCCGTGTCGGAGCACTACGGCGACTGGAACTGGGGGAACGTGCAGTCGGCCGGCGGCTGCTGCCTGGTCGTGGGCGACAGGCTGTGGTTCTACGTGAGCGGGCGCGCGGGAGTGCCGGGGTCCAGCGCCTCGGGCGTGTGCGCCACGGGCCTGGCCTTCCTGCGGCGCGACGGCTTCGCGTCCATGGACGCGGGCGAGGAGGAGGGTGTCCTGACCACGCGGCCAGTGAGCTTCACGGGCCGGTACCTGTTCGTCAACGTGAAGGCGAGCGAAGGGGAGCTGAGGGCCGAGGTGCTCGATGAGGCCGGAGAGCCCATCGCGCCCTTCACTCGCGACAACTGCAAGCCCGTGCGCGGGGACAGGACGCTGCAGGGAGTGAGCTGGGAAGGCGGCGAGGACCTGTCGGCGCTGGCGGGGAAGCCCGTGAGATTCCGCTTCTACCTGCGCAAGGGGGAGCTGTACGCCTTCTGGGTGAGCCCGGAGAAGTCGGGCGAGAGCCACGGGTACGTGGCCGCGGGCGGGCCGGGCTACACGGGCCCGACGGACACGGTCGGGTCACGGGCGCTGAGATGATCCCGCGGGCTGGGCAGCCCCTGCCGCGGGCTGGGCAGCCCCTGCCGCGGGCTGGGC
>CAZSOQ010000254.1:0-7572 GCA_964608495.1 uncultured Armatimonadia bacterium
GGATGGCTGCACCAGCCCAGGACGGGTCGTCGGGGGAGCCGAGGGGGTGGCCGGGGCCGGCTGCTGTGCCACGGCGCCCTGGGCCGGCGGCGTCACCGGTGGGGCCGAGGTGGGCGCCGGCCTCTCGGGCTGACGGCTGAGGCCCAACATCACGTCCAGGCTCTCGGCCTTCGGTCCGAGATCACAGGCCAGCACCACGCCCTGGAGTCGGCCGACGGTGGGCCCATCCGGTCCGGCGAAGTCCACCAGCAGATACCCGCGCTGGCCCACCGCCAACTCGGGCAGAGAATCCTCCGAGCGGACGAGCGCGATCTCGTCGCTGGGGAGGCGCACCATGAAGACCGTGGCGCCATTCTGGGTCCTCGTCTTGCCGTGGAGGACGCCCGCGGCCAGGAAGGGGCCCTTTCCGGCGACGATCCCGCCCACCCACGGGCGCGGCTTCCCCTCATCCACCGCCCGGAGGAAGTCGCGGGCCGCCTCGTCGGGCGACAAGGGGTAGGGCACATTGACCGGATTGGCCGGCCCCGCCGTCAGCAGGGCGGTCAGACCCAGCAGCGCAAGCGTCAGGAATCACGCTCCAGGACCGGCTCGGCGCCGGACAGGAACTGATTGTAGGCCTTCTCGCCCCAGAGGACAAACACGATTCGGACGAGATTGGCGGGATTCTGCGATGCGAACTCGCGGGCGACCTGGGCCATCAGGCGCCCGCACTCCTCGAGGGCGAAGCCGCCGACGCCCGTGCCGAAGGCCGGCAGCGCAAGTGAGCGCAGCCCGAGGCGCTCGGCGAGGTCCAGGCAGGCGCGCGTGGTGCGGGCGATGAGGCCGGCGTCCGTGCGCAGGTCGGTGCCCATCACGGCGCCGTGGAGGACGAAGCGGTAGGGCAGGTCGCCGGCCGTGGTCTCGATGGCGCTGCCGACGGGGATTGGGCCCTTGCCGACGGCCTCCTCCTCGACGGCCGGGCCGCCGGCGCGCTTGATGGCTCCCGCCACGCCCGCGCCCATGAAGAGGCGGCTGTTGGCCGCGTTCGTGACGGCCTCGACGTCCGCGGTGGTGATGTCGCCCTCGCGCACCTCGACGACCACCTGAGCCAGGCCGAAGGCCCTGCTGAGCACGTCAGGCATCAGCCGCACCTCCCGAGGTGTCCACGTGCGCCCGCGCCGACATGCCCTGCGCACAACGCGGCGGCGGCGTGGGCGGAGAGCGGAAGAGGTGGGTGGTACCCCCACGGGGACTCGAACCCCGGTCGCCTGGCTGAGAACCAGGTATCCTAGGCCGCTAGACGATGGGGGCACGGCGAAGCGTAGTATAGGAGAAGGGGCGCTGCGGCGTCAAGAGGTGGTGGGGGGCTCGGACAGGCGCTGTGCGGGGCAGTCGCCGGAAAGGCCGGCGGGCGCGGCCCTTCGGGGCCGACCTGCGACTGCAAGGGGAGCACAGCAGGCTCCACCCCCGCAGGCGCGGCCCTTCGGGCCGACCTGCGACTACGCGGGATTGCTGAAGCCAGTGGCAGGTGCCGCCCGGAGCGCTGCGTTGACAAGGCGGAAAGGCCGTCCCTATAATCGCCGTGCCAGTCGGATGTACGGGAGGAGGACCGCCATGGCTGATACTGCAGGATTTGGCGTCATCGGTCTGGGCGTGTGGGGAGAGGCGCATCTGGAGGCGTACAGCAGCACTCCGCAGGCGCGCCTGGTGGCGGTCTGCGACCTCAACGAGGAGCTGCTGAGGGAGCGCGTGGAGAAGTACCACCCCGACTTCAGCACCACTGACTACCGCGAGCTGCTGGCCCGTGAGGACGTGGAGGCCGTGTCCGTGGTGACGCCGGACTTCCTCCACCGCGAGATCGCCCTGGCGGCGATCGAGGCGGGCAAGCACGTGATCCTGGAGAAGCCCATGGCGACCAGTGTGGAGGACGCGGAGGCGATCGCCGGGGCGGCGGAGCGGGCCGGGGTCAAGGTGATGGTGGATTTCCACAACCGGTGGAACCCCGCGATGGTGGCCGCCAGGCAGGCGATCGCCAGCGGGGAGATGGGCGAGCCGCAGATGGCCAGCATCAGGCTGAACGACACCCTGTACGTGCCCACGGGGATGCTGTCCTGGGCCCGGGGCTCGACGGTGGTATGGTTCCTGGGCTCGCACTCGGTGGACCTGGTGCGGTGGCTGTTCCACGACGAGGTGGTGCGGGTGTACGCGGTGTCGCGGTCGCGGGTCCTGGCGCAGCAGGGCGTTGACACGCCCGACTTCTTCCAGTACATCCTGGAGCTGGCGCGGGGGGGTGTGGCGCACATCGAGAATTGCTGGATCATGTCCGAGAGCATGCCGACGGTCTTCGACTTCAAGGTGGAGCTGATCGGCTCGGAGGGCACGATCTTCGCTGATTGCAGCAGTCATCGCACTGTGCAGAAATACACGCGCGATGGCGCCTCCTACCCCGATGTGGCGGTTCGCACGAACGTCCACGGTCGGCCGGGAGGCTTCGGCATCGAGAGCATCCGGCATTTCGTGCGTGCGGTGGTCGCCGGCGAAGGGTTGCTGGTCTCCCTGGAGGACGGTGTGCGGAACACGCGCGTCCTCGTAGCCGTCCACGAATCGGCGGAGAAGGGTCAGCCCGTCGCCCTCTGACACCCGCACGCCGCTGGCTACCGAGGGGGGCCCGATGGCACGAACCCAGCAGCACCAGGCGGGCAAGCCGGGCATCGCGATGTGCACCATTGCCTTTCGCGAGAAGCTCCTGGAGGACGCACTGGATACCGCCGTGGCTCTTTCGTTCAAGGCCGTCGAGCTGTGGGGACGGGAGCCCCACGTGGCCGAGGTGTACGACTACAACCGCACGCGGCTGATCCGGCGCATGTGCAGGGACCGGGGCCTGGAGGTTGCCGCCCTCGGGTCTTACCTGCGCTTCGGGGCCACCAAGAAGAGCACCGACAACGTCGGCATGCTGCACACGATCCAGACGGCCTACACCCTGCGCGCCCCCACGCTTCGCGTCTGGGGGTCCGATGTGGGGTCCGCGGCGGCTTCCGAGGCGGTATGGAAGAGGGCGACGGAGGAGGCCCGCGAGGCCTGCCACCGCTGCCTGAAGCTGGGGATCGTCCTGGCGGTCGAGATGCACGATGACACGCTGGCGGACACGGTGGCCGGGGCGCTGCGGTTCCTGGAGATGGTGGGCTGCGACAACCTACGCCTGAACTTCCAGCCGTCCGCGCGGAGCCGAAAAGAGAAGCTTGCCGACCGCCTGGAGAGGGCGCTGGGCTACGTGGTGCACTGCCACGCGCAGAACTTCAAGCGACTGGCTCGATCGGAGGGCGAGGAGCCGATCCGCGCCCCTCTGCGCGACGGCCTGGTGGATTACCGCGAGGTGGTGGAGAAGCTCCGGTCGGCCGGGTACCAGGGCTGGATCGCGGTGGAGTTCGCCCACACCGAGGGGGACGGCAAGTGCCGGGCCCTGGCCGACGACCTGGCCTTCCTGTCCGAGATCCTGGGCTGACGCGCCGCCGGTCGGCCCCCCCCCGGGGGCTCGGCCCAACGCCTGATTGGCGTCTGAGGACGACCGCCGCGCGACCCCGCGGCAGGGAATCTGCCCTATGCGCCGCCTCTGGATAATCCTCGTGTTGGCCGGCAGTCTCGCGCTTGGCTGGGGCTTGAGCAGGGGTGAGTACCAGGTCGTGAAGCGCTGGGCGAACACCCTGTGTACCTCCTGCATCGGGCTGACGGACAGGGGGCCGCACCAGTGATGCAGCCCCGCGGCCCGCGCTGGCTCTACTGGCGGTTCTGGGTGCAGCTCGCGGCGACGGTGGTCGCGAACAACGGCCTGGTGACGGCCACGAGGGGCCTGTGCTGGCCGGGCCTGAACTGCTGGGCCTGCCCGACCGCGGCCTTCGGCTGCCCCATGGGCGCGCTGCAGAACGCCGCCGGCGCCTGGCGCTGGCGTCTGGCCGCCGGCGGGATCCTCGGCTCTCTCCCGGCCCTGCCGTGGTACGTCATCGGTGGCCTGCTGGTGGCGGGCGGGCTGTTCGGCCGCATGGTCTGCGGCTGGATCTGTCCCTTCGGCTGGTTCCAGGAGCTGGTCGGCCGTCTCCACGCCCGTAAGCTGACCCTGCCGCGCTGGCTCGGCTATCCTCGCTACGCCGTCCTGGTGGTGGTCGCCCTCGTGGTCGCCTTCTACACGGGCCAGCCCTGGTTCTGCAAGCTGTGTCCCCAGGGCTTCCTCGAGGGCGGTATTCCCCAGCCCCTTCTCCGCCCCGAGCTGCGCGCGGGGATCGGCTGGCTGTGGTACACCAAGCTCGCCGTGTTCGTGCTCGTGGTCCTCGGTTCGCTCTTCGTCCGA
Source organism: uncultured Armatimonadia bacterium (assembly GCA_964608495.1). Taxonomy (GTDB): domain Bacteria; phylum Armatimonadota; class Zipacnadia; order Zipacnadales; family FEN-943; genus JAKORR01. Next base: position 4,322 of record CAZSOQ010000254.1, read on the forward strand.
AGGCCCTTCTGCGCGCTTGCGTGCCCGCTGGGAGCCGTGTACTCGCTGATGCACCGCTACAGCCTGTGGCGCACGGTGCTGATCCGGGACAAGTGTACCGACTGCGGCTGGTGCGTGCGCGCGTGCCCGCAGGGGATAGACCCGCGCGAGGACCTGGACGGGCACCTGTGCATCGGCTGCCTGGAGTGCCAAAAGTGCCCCTTTGGGGCTATAGTTTCCGTGCCGGCCTGGAGGGTCGGCGAGTTTGTGGCGCCTCGCCCGCTGCGCGATGGCGCGGACGGCGGGTCCGATGGCGGGGACGCCGGGTCCGATGGCGGGGACGCCGGGTCCGATGGCGGGGACGCCGGGTCCGATGGCGGGGACGCCGGGTCCACGAGGGATTGGTCGCAGGATGCAGGCCCAGGCCACAACAGCAGTGGCTGATCACCGCGTCATCGCCGTGCTCCGCGCGGCGGAAGCCGCGCGCCCGGAGGTCAGGCTCGAGGACTGGGACGGCCTGGAGGTGGTCGTCAAGGACTACACGGTCCGCGCGACCGCGGTGAAGCTGCGCATGGGCAGGTTCCTGGTCAGGCGCGAGTACGCCGCCCATGCCAGGCTGGAGGGGCTGAAGGGCGTGCCCCCCGCCGTGCCGAGCGGCAGCCGGCATATCTTCGCCCATGTGTACGTGCCCGGCTGCCCGGTGACCGAGGTGCGTGAGCCGCTGACGCAGGCCTTCTTCGAGGAGCTGCGCGAGCTGGTGGACGCGATCCACCGCCGCGCGACGGCCCACGGGGACCTGACCCGGCTGCAGAACGTTCTGGTGCAGCCGGATGGGTCGCCGGCGCTGATAGACTTCAGCGCGGCGATCGTGTCGGGGTCGAACCCGCTGGCGTGCGTGCTGCTGTCGTACATGCAGAACGACGACCTGCGGGCGATCGCGAAGATCAAGCAACGCCAGGCGCCCCACCTCGTCACGGAGGAGGACCTGGCCCTGCTGCGGGAGAGCAGCCGGGTGGCGCGGGGCTGGCGGTGGGTGAGGTCGTACCTGAGGCCGTGGCTGCAGAAGCGGACGGACCCTGGCGGCGAGTGATGGGGGCGAGGGCAGGCCGGGTGACCGGGGATGAGCCGCGGTCGCCGGCAAAGCGGGGTGCTGGAGGGGGCGTCCGTCACGCCTCTGAGGTCGGGATCGCCGGCGGCGACTTGCTCGGGCAGGAGGCACCCAGCATGGGACGTACCATCGTGGTTCTTCTCGCCATCCCGATCGCCCATCTGGCGTGGGCGGAGGCTCAGGCTGAGCCCAAGCCTCAGCCCCAGCGCCAGCCCGGCGTGGCGGTGCTGGTGCAGCCGGGGATGGTGCTCTACGGTGGAGCACCGGCCGCGACGGCGGAGCGGCTGCCGGGAGTGCTGTCCTCCTGGGGCCTGCCCGCCGTCGGGCTGACGAGCGCGCAGGTGGCGGACGCGAGTCAGTTCAACGCCGAGCGCTTCGCCGTGCTTGTGGTGCCCTACGGCAACGCCTTTCCGCTGCCGGCCTTCGAGAACCTGAGGGCCTTCCACCGCGCGGGCGGGTGCCTCGTGATGACGGGCGTGCCCTTCTGCCATCCCTGCGTGCCCGGGTCGCCCGCCGGCTGGGAGGCCAAGTGGACGGAGGAGGGCGAGTGGCTGAAGGAAGGCCACGACAGCCCCCGGGCGGCACGGGTCCTGCACCGCAACGAGCTGTGGCAGGGGTGCACGACGGCCCAGAGGTGGCCGGTGACACCCGGCGAGAAGCTGCAGGTGGGCGGCTGGGTGCGGTCGCGCGGCAACGAGGCGGGGCGGGACAGCCTCTTCGTGCGGTTCTTCGCGGGCGGCGGCTTCGTGGGACAGGATGGGCCGCCGGTGCCCGCCGAGGCGGGCGAGTGGACCTGGGTAGAGAAGATGGTGACGGTGCCCGAGGGGGCCGGCGTGGCGGACGTATCGCTGCAGGTGTGGTCCAGCGGGGCGTCGGTGGACCTGGACGGCGTGGTGCTGAGGCGAGCCGGGTCGGACGAGAACCTGGTGAGCAATCCGGGCTTCGAAGAGGCCGGCGGAGAATGGAGGGACCTGGGCCACTCGAGCGATTATTTCGGGCACGGCCGCGCCGGGATAGGCACGGGCGGCTTCGGGGGTCCTCACGACGCGGTGGCCGCCCTGCGGGTCGTGGCAGGGAATCCGCAGGCGGGGACGCCCGACCCCCTGGGACTGACGCAGGAGTGCCTGCCGCGGGCCGAGGCACGACCCCAGTGGCTGGCGGCCGACAGCCTGGCGCCGGAGGACGAGGTGCTGCCCGTGGTCGTGCTCGAGACAGCCGGGCGCGGCGAGGAGGCCGTGGCGGCGGTCATACGCCATCACTGCGAGGAATTCCGCGGGGCGCGCGACGTCTGGATCGGGCAGGTGGCGAGCGCGTACACGCCGGAGGACCGGTACTGCGCCGAGCAGATGATCGCGCGAGGCGTGGCCTGGTGCCTGCGCGAGAAGGAGCGGCTGCTGGAGGGCGAGCACCGCGCCATCCTCAAGCGCCTGGACGCCGAGAAGAAGCCCGAGGCGATGCCGGAGCAGATCGAGATCGTGGAGGAGCCGCGCCCGTGGGGCGACACCTTCTTCCCTAAGTCCAGGCCGCCGGCGCGGGAGCTGCTGGTGGTGGACGTGCGGAGCCTGGGGGCCTGGGAGCGGCTTGCCCTCACCTGCCTGCAGGGGCTGACGGCCCGGCGCGAGCCGGTCCTGTGGCTGCTGTTCAGCGACTGGGACCAGGTGTGGCTCGACTGGCACAAGGAGAAGGGGTACATCGAGGGGTACCGGGTGGTCGAGGACTGGCAGGGCCTGTTCAAGCGGTTTGCAGGGTCGGTGAAGGGCGCGGTGGTGCCCGACGGCGGGCAGTACCAGGGCGTGCTGCTGGCGTGCAACGTGGCAGCCTGTGAGGACCTGATCGTGGCGCCGGAGGAGCTGGCCCAGGCACTGGGGCTGACACCGAAGATGGACCTGCGAGGCCGGTTCAGGACCTACGCCGAAGGGATGGCGTGGCTGTGGGAGGGCTACAAGGACAGGCTGAACCATCACCTGTGCATCTACGCCCACCCGAACACGGCTTTCATAGGGACGCTGGGCTACGACATCCAGTGGCGGGGGCTGATGTTCTGGATTGCGGGGCAGAAGGACGGTTCGCAGGCGGGCGCGGACCCGCTGGCGGAGATGCAGGTGATGGCGCGGATTCTGGCCGAGATGCCGCCGAACGTGGGCATGAGGGGCTTCCCCTGGGC
>CAZSOQ010000255.1:0-7399 GCA_964608495.1 uncultured Armatimonadia bacterium
GCCCTGCCCTGGCTATCCCCTTCACGTGGTTCGCCCTCCGTGATCCGACGACGCCCTGCCCGGCGCCGGTTCTGTCGTCCCCACCGACCTCAGCCTTCCCGCTGCGGCCGGTCGTCCTCGGCGTCGGCGTCGGCCGCGGCCCCCACGGGGGCCTGCGCGGCCTGCCCGCTCTCCTCGCTCTCGGAGGCGGCGGCTTCTCTGGTCCCGCCGATCACCACTCCCGGCTTGGGTTCGCGGAAGAAGGCGAAGAAGGCGATCGCGCACAGCACCGTGACCGCGATGGGGACGGCGAAGACCAGGTGCCACTCGGTGACCTTCTCGGGCTGCCCTGTCGTGGCGTCCAGCACCGCTCGCCCCAGCGTGTCGAGCCCGGGGTGGGTGAAGGTGTCCTGGATCCAGCCCGTGAAGTGGGTCCCCAGGTAGTTGCCGAAGCCCAGGGTCACCAGGGTCAGCAGGGCCTGCGCCGAGTGGCGAATGTCCCGCGGCGCCACGTTGTCCACGTACACTTGCGACACGGTGAAGAAGAACACGTAGCACACGCCGTGCAGCGTCAGCGAAGCCACGACCAGCCACACCGGGTCGCCCGCCCAGGCCACGAGGGCCCAGATGACGTAGCGGACGGGCCAGGCCAGGACACCGATGGCCAGCGTTCGCCGAAACCCCAGCCGCGGCAGGAGCAGCGGCAGGGCGACGAACATCACCAGTATCTCCGCCCCCTGCGCCAGGTCCTTCACGATCGGCACGTTGTCCGCCGTAATCCCCAGGTCGTTGAGGAAGGGCGCCGACAGCATGTAGTAGAACTGCAGCTCCGTCGTCACCACGAAGGAGATCATGAGAAAGGCCAGGAACCGCAGATCCCTGGCCATCCTCAGCGCCTTGAGGAAAGCCCAGGGGCTCTCGGCGTCCCGCGTCGGGGGCGTATGCGGCAGCAGCAGGCACCAGGCGCCCATCGCCATCGAGAAGGCCGCCGCAAGCACGAAGCAATCCGCCTGGCTGCCCCAGGCCGGAACCACGAGCCCCTTGCGCCAGAAGCCCAGCAGCAGCCCGGCCACGATCCACCCGATCGTCCCGAAGACCCGCACCGCCCCGAACTGCCGCTCGTTGTTCGTCAGGTGCTTGAAGGCCAGGGAGTTGGTCAGGGCGAGAGTCGGCGCGAAGGCCAGCGCGTACACGAGCTGCCAGGGCCACAGGGCCTCGAAGGTCCTGGCCTGCGCCGACTGCCACAGCGCGAAGCCCCCGACGAAGTGCATGGCCGCCAGGAACCACTGCGTGGGCACCCAACGGTCCACGATCTGTCCCCCGATGAAGGGGGACAGGATACAGGCCAGCCACAGCAGGCTGTAGATGTGCCCCGTCTGCGCACCGTCGAACCCCAGCTCCTTCTGCAGGTACAGGGCCAGAACCGGCGTCCACGCCCCCCAGATGGCATACTCCAGGAACATCATGACCCCGAGCCGAAGGTAGGCCGAGACACCCATTGGTTCCTTCCCCCCCGATCTGTCAGTGGCCCTCCTTGGGCGGCTTAGTCGCCCGCTCCCACAGCCATGCCCGATCCGCTCCGGGTCCGGACCGGCCCTACTGCCCGGGGGCCTCGGCCCCCGCCGGCTCGATCAGCACCCCTGTTTGCTGCGCGCTCACGTCGAAGTCCAGGTGGCCGCCCGCGTCCGCCCGCACCTCGAAGCTCCTCTCCGCTCCTCGCCGGCTCGTGACGGTCACCCGGTGAGCCGACCCGGGCTTCACCTCGTACTCGCCGTCGGACACCAGCACCCTCACCAGGGTGGGCGCGGCGCTGTGCACCACCAGGCCTTCCCGCGACTGCTGAAGCACCGCGTCCCCGCCGTAGATCATCACCTGGACCGCGCGCGGCCCGCAGGCCTCCAGCCGCGACAGGCAGGTGCCTTCATAGGGCCGCACCGCCACGCCCTGCCGCCTCAGCCGCAGCAGGCTCCCCGCCACCGTCTCCACCATCAGCGACACGTCGCCCGACCGCCGCCCATCCGACAGTCGCGAGGCAGCCGAGGCCTGGCAATATGCCCCCGAGTACAGCGCGTCGTCCACCTCGACGGCCGCCAGCTCAACCACTCCGCTTGCCCTCGCCACCAACGCCACCCCATCCGCCTCCGGCACCACCGACACCGCGCCCGGCCAGAAGCCTCCCGCGGTCCGGGCAGCCCCTGCCCCCAGCACGTACTTGCCTCGCCGCGCGCACAGCGACCCGTGGAAGGCCGCGAACAGCGGATCCGCCGGCTCCCATCTCTCCCACAGCCGGAAGCTCGCGAACACGCCGCCCCCGGCGCCGCGGCTGTGGGCGAAGATCCCGGCCAGCACGCGGCCCTGTTCCCTCGGGTCGGCCCGCGTGTCGGCCACCGCGACCGTCGTCACCACCGACGCGGGCTTGGCATAGGCTGCCCAGCCCTTGATCGCCTGGGGTCGGCGCTGGGTAGCCGGGGCCGTCTGCGGCTGCTTGGGGTCCATACTGCCCACGGCCCGGGCCCCCGACTTGAGGTCGGGCAGCAGCTCGTGACCGCGCGTCACCTGCCAGCCCCCCATCAGCACCTGACCCAGCTCGAACCGCGACATCCCGAACACCGGCGTCAGCGCGTCGGGCAGCCGCAGCCAGCTCCCCGTCTCCTTCATCCCCAGGCCGGCGTCGGCCACCAGCACCCCGCCGCCGCTGACCCAGTCGGCCAGGGCCTGCTGCGTCGGCTCGGGGAGGTCCAGGACCTGCGGGGCGAGGATCGCGCCATACTGATCCAGGTTCGTCAGCGGCACGTCCTCGACCGTCAGGTAGTCGGCCGGGCCCCACGCGCACCCTCGGCGGAAGCTGAAGAACAGGCCCCCGGGCTCCACGGGCGACCATCCCTCGATGTACCCGTAGGCCGGCACCTGCAGCACCTCCAGCCCGCCTGCGTAGGGCGTCCAGAGGAAGGCGTAGGACGGCCTCGGCCGCACGCCGAACACCTGCCGGTTCACCAGGTCGCCCACCGTCTGCCCGATAATCGTGGCCCGCTCGAGCACCCGCTCGGGCTCCAGAGGCACGGGCTCGTCCGCCCCCACCGGCTTGACGGTCGCGATCCGCTCCCATCCGTCCAGCGCGAATCCCCGCGCGCCGTGCGCCGCCGCCTCCAGCACCCAGTTCCGCAGCGTCCCGTCCCGGTACAACGGGCTGGGCGGCAAGGGCACGTACAGCGACGGGATCACGCCGAACCGCCCGGCCCGCCGCGCCATGTCCACGGCGTGCACGTCCGCCGCGAGGGGATCGTCCTCCAGAACGTCGGGCCGGATGGCTGGCACGGCCACGTCATACCCCGGCGGCACCGACGCCAGCGTCCGGTAGAGGCTCAGGCGGCCCGTCATCAGCATGTGATCAGGGTCCAGCCGGCGCACCGCCGCAGCCCATCGCTCCAGCACCCCCAGGACCGTCAGCACCTGCCACTGCGCCACATCCACCGAGGCCGGCCCCACACCCCACGGCGCCTTCTCGTCCGCTCCCAGGGCGGCGGCCCGATCAATCCTCTCCCACGCTGTGAACTCGGACCCCCAGGCCCTGTTCACCCCTTCCAGCGAACCGTACCGGTTCGACAGGAACTGCCGCAGCTCATTGGCGTCGAACTGGACTGTCCGTTCGGGGAAGTCGTCTGTCTGCCATGCCACCAGCCCCGCCGTGTCCTTCAGCGCCGGCACCACCGCCGCCACGTAGCTCTCCAGCCGACCCCAGTACTCCCGCGACCCCAGCCTTATCTGCGGCTGCTCGTATCCCAGGTTCGTCGGAAGCTGCAGGATGATCTTCAGCCCCGCCGCCGTCACCTCGGCCAGCTCCTCCCGAAGGTCCTCCAGCCGCGAGGCCGTATCCACCGGCAGCCGGTAGGCCACGGCGTTCAGGCCCATCCGCGCCGCGACCTCTGCCGCGCCGGGGCCCTGCAGGCCCACGCAGTAGCACAGGGGCTCCGCCAGCTCGTGCTGGGGTCCCGGGGGCTCGGTCAGAGGTTGGCCGGCCCCCGCCACCGCAGTCGTCACCGCGAGGGCCAGGCACGCAATCCTGGGGACCATCCATCGGATCGGGGCAGGGGCACCACGCCGACTTCCCTTCCCCCCCAGCGGCCCCTGGGCGCCGGCGCCGGCAGCTACTCGTCCTCGTCGGAGGGCGGGGCCACCTCGGGCAGCCATTCGTCTCGCCTCTCTAGCGCCTGCGTCGCGGCGCTCTGCTGAGCCCGTTGCTTGCTCGTCCCCGTACCCGTCCCCAGCCTTCTGCCGCCGAACCGCACCTCGACCTCGAACCTCCGGTCGTGCGGCGGGCCCTCCTCCGCCACCGTCACGTAGACGGGCAGTTGCTGGACCATCGCCTGCAGCACCTGCTGCAGCTCGCTCTTGGGGTCCAGAGGCGAGCTCTCCTCGACCAGCTCGTCCACCCTCTCGCCCAGGTTCGCCAGCACGAACTGCCGCGCCGCTTCCAGTCCGCTGGCGATGTACACGGCCCCGATCACGGCCTCGACGCAGTCCGCCAGGATGGACGGCTTGTCCGTTCCGCCGGTAGCCCGCTCCTGAGGTCCCAGCAGCACGTACGCGCCGATGTCCAGGGCCGCCGCCATCTCCGCCAGCGTCTCGCGCCGCACCGCCTGGGACTTGATGGCCGTCAGCTCTCCCTCCCGGGCCTCGGGCATCGCCCGGTACAGGTACTCGCTCACCACCAGGCCCAGCACCGCATCGCCCAGGAACTCCAGCCGCTGGTTGGACTCATAGCTCGGCAGGTCCTGCTCGTCCAGCAAAGAGGGGTGGGTCAGAGCCTGGCGGAGGATCCTGGCCGGTACGTCGTACAGGCCCCACTTAGCGCGCAGCGCTTCCCAGTCGGGCTCTTGCTGCATCTTGGCAATGTCTCCCGTAACTCTCTGGGCTCGCCGGACGCCACGAGCCGGACTGCCGAACCGTGACGCCTTGCTGGGCTAGAACGCCCGGACGACTAGAACCGCGTTGTGGCCGCCAAAACCAAAGGAGTTGGTCATGGCCAGCCGTATCTCCCGCTTTTTCGGCTCACCTCTCACCAGGTCAAACCCGTACTCGCGCTCCGGGTTCTCGCAGTTGAGCGTGTGGGGAACCATGCCGTCCCGTATCGCCAACAGACAGATCACCAGCTCGGTTCCGCCCGTTGCGCCCAGTTGGTGGCCATGAATCGGCTTCGTCGAAGACACCGACACTCCCGGTCCCGCCTCGCCCAGCAGGCTCTCCAGGGCCCGGGCCTCCATCGCGTCCCCCTCCACCGTCCCCGGCGCGTGGACGTTCACGTAGTCCACGTCCTCCGGCCCGATCCCCGCGTCGTCCAGCGCCGCCTGCATCGCCAGCACCGCCCCGAGCCCGTCCGGCCGCGGCGCCGTCATGTGGTACGCGTCGCCCGACGTGCCGTACCCGACCACCTCGGCGTAGATCCGCGCGCCCCGCGCCCGCGCCTGCTCCAACTCCTCCAGGATCAGGCACGAGGCCCCCTCTGCCATCACGAAGCCGTCCCGGTCTCGGTCGAAGGGCCGGCACGCCCCCTTCGGATCGTCGTTCCGCCGCGACAGCGCCTTTGCCGAGCAGAACCCCGCCAGCGCCGTCCGCACGACCACTCCCTCCGTGCCCCCCGTGATCGCCATGTCCGTCGTCCCGATCTGGATCTCCCGGTACGCGGCCCCGATGTTGTGCGTGCTGCTCGCGCAGGCCGTCACTATGCAGTAGTTCGGCCCCAGTGCCTGCGTCTCGATCGCGATCAGCCCCGGCGCCATGTCCGCGATGATCATCGGCACGAAGAAGGGGCTCACCCGTCGAGGCCCGCGCTCCAGCAGCCGCAAGTGCTGCTCCTCGAAGACGTCCAAGCCCCCGATGCCCGCCCCGAAGATCACGGCCGTCCGCCGCTGCAGCTCCTCGGGTAGGGGCACCAGACCCCCGAAGCCCGCGTCCTCCAGCGCCCTGCCCGCGGCCCCCAGCGCCAGTTGGCAGAACCGCGCCGCTCTGCTGGCCAGCCTCGGGCCCAGCTCCTCTTCGGCGTCGAAGTCCCGCACCTCGCCGGCGATCTGCGTGGAGTACTCCTCGGGGTCAAGCAGCGTGATGCGGCCAATCCCGCTGTTGCCCTCGAGGCAGTTCCGCCACACCTCGTCCGGGCTGTGGCCGGCCGGGCTTAGCAGCCCCGCGCCCGTGATGACGACGCGTCGCATGGCGCCACTCCCGTGTACCGTCTAAGCAGTGCGCACAGGCCATCCTCGGGCCCAGGCACCCTATCCGGAGACGCCCTTCTCCTCCAGGTACTTCACCGCCTGGCCCACGGTCCGGATGTTCTCGGCCTCCTCCTCCGGGATCTCCACCCCGAACTCGTCCTCGAAGGCCATCATCAGCGTCACAATGTCCAGCGAGTCAGCGGCGAGATCGCCATCGAGCCTCGCGTCCTCCGTGATCTTGCTCTCCGGAACCTTCAGCTCTCTGGCTATCACGTCGCGTACTCTCTCGAACAGGGCCATTCCCGTCACCTCCGAAGGGATCAACCTGCCTGCCTCCCGCCCTCAGGCGAAAGGCCCGTCTCTGCGTCCACCTATCCCGCGAGCCTAAGTATACAGCCCGCCGTTCACGTGCATTACCTGCCCGGTGACGTACCCCGTCGCCGGCAGCGCGAAGAAGGCCACCGCCTCCGCCACGTCCTCAGGCAGCCCCGGGCGCCCCAATGGTATCTGCCTCAGCCAGTCGTCCTGCACTTCCTGCGGCAGCTCGCGGAACATCGGCGTATCCACCACGCCCGGCGCCACCGCGTTGCAGGTTATCCCCCTGTTGCCCAGTTCCTGGGCCACCGACTTCGTGAAGGCGATCATCCCGCCCTTGGACGCCGCGTAGTTGACCTGGCCCGGATTCCCCCGCACGCCCACCACCGAGGCCATGTTCACGATCCGCCCGTACCGCGCCCTGATCATCGGCCTGATGGCCGCCCGAGTGCACAGGAAGCAGCCCTTCAGGTTGATGTCCAGCACCGCATCCCACTCCTCATCCCTCATCCGCAGCAGCAGATTGTCTCGGGTTATCCCGGCGTTGTTCACCAGCACGTCCAGCCGACCCCAGCGCTCGATCGTCGCCTCTATCATCTCGGCCACCGCCTCCGCATCCGTCACCGACGCGAGCGACACCAGGGCTTCGCGGCCCGCCGCCTCGACCTCGGCCGCCATCTGCTCGGCCGCCTCCCTGTTGACATCGTTGACGACGATGTTGGCGCCCATGGACGCCAGCTTCAGCGCCGTGACCCGCCCTATCGCACCGCCACAGCCGGTTATTATCGCTACCTGGTCCGTCAATGGCAAGACTTGACTCCTCCTTACCGCGGCTCTGAGGGCCCTGGCCTGGCACAAGAATCCCTCTTCCCCGGCCGCTCTCCGGGTTCCCTGGACCC
>CAZSOQ010000256.1:0-7352 GCA_964608495.1 uncultured Armatimonadia bacterium
AGAAAGCGAACGTGACGGTCGAGCCGTTCGAGAGCGAAACGGGCGGCGGGCAGACTCACGACGAAGCGGGCGCCGTGGACCACGCGGTTCTCGGCCCACACCTCGCCGGCCATGTCCTGGATGATGCCGAGCGACACACTCAGGCCCATCCCCGTGCCTTCGCCGGCGGGCTTGGTCGAGAAGAAGGGGTCGAAGACGCGCGAGAGGTGCTCGGGCTTGATGCCGGGGCCGGTATCCTCGACGATGAGCCTGACGGTGTTGCCCACTGTCTTGGTGGTTACGGTCAGCGTGCCGCAGCCCTGGGGGCGCATGGCCTGATAGGCGTTGATGATGAGGTTGAGTAGCACCTGCTGCAGCCGCGCGGGATCGCCGTTGATGTAGGGCAGGTCCTGCGCCAGGCGCAGCACCAGCTCGACGTTGTCCACGGCCAGCTCGTAGGCCTGCAGCTCGACGGTCTGGAGCACGACGGCGTTGACGTCCACCGGCACGCGCTCGACCTGGGTTTCGCGGGCGAAGAGGAGCAGGTTGGCGATGATGCGCCGGCACCGTTGGGACTGCTCGAGGATGCGCTCGAGCCGATCGCGCAGGCGAGCAGGGGGATCGGCGGCGAGGGCGAGCTCGACCGAGCCCATGATGGCGGCCAGGGGGTTGTTGAGCTCGTGGGCCACGCCGGCGACAAGCTGGCCGATGGCCGCGGCCTTCTCGACCTGGGCCAACTGACGCTGGAGCTGCTTCTCGCGCGTGACGTCCAGGAGGGTGACGACGGTCTCCCTGGTCTGCGGGACGACGGCGACGGACATCCTGGCGCGGCGGCGCTGGCCCTCGGCAGTGACGAAGTCGAACTCGTAGGTCTCCGGCAGGTTGGTGTCGCCGGCGAGGCGGCGCGTGCGGTTCTGGGAGATGCGCCTCCACTGGTCGGGGACGGCCAGGACGACGGCCTTCATCACGCCCTCGACTTCCTCGCGGCTGTAGCCCGTGAGCTCCTCGAAGCGGGCGTTGGCCAGGATGATCCAGCCGTCCCAGTCCAGGACAACGACGGCCGCGGAGCTGTGCTCGAACAGAGCACGGTAGCTGGCCGCGGAAGCGGCGACGCGTTCGCGCAGCTCGGCGCGGACGACGGCGGCGGCGGCATGGGTCGCGAAGACCTCGAGGGTCTCGCACTGGGTCTCGGCCAGAGGAGTGTCCGCGGACCGGTCCACCACCAGCACACCGACGGCCCGGTCGTCAGCCAGGAGGGGCACGGCGATGGAGTGCTTGATGCCCAGAGGCGCCAGCTCGGGCCGGCGAGGCGCGGCGGACTGACCGGCCGCCCTGGCCTCGACGAGGGACCTGCTCCGGATGGCTTGCCAGGAGATGCCCTGGGGCCTCGGGGGCAGAGGCATGGGCGCGAGCACTCCTTCGGCCGCAACCGGACCAAACAGCCTCTCGAAGCTGTCGCCCTCCGCGGAGAGTAGGTGGACGTAGCTCCACTCGCCCCCGATCGTCTCCCTGGCGAAGCCGGCGATGCTCTTGAGCACCTCGTCCAGCGTGGTGGTCTGCTGAAGCGACAGGGCGACGGCCAGCAGTCGGCGGTAGGCGGCCAACTGCACGGCCAGTTGCTCATGGGCGGTGGCGAGCTCGAGGTGGAGCGACACTTCCTCGGCCCAGGCGGCCAGGAGGTCGCGGTCCGCCTGGGTCCACGGATCGTGCGAGCGGGCGGCCAGCAGAGCGGCGCCGGGACGCCCTTCGTCCAGGCCGACCGCAGCCACCAGCCAGTGCTCGGCGGGCTCGTCGGGGAGGTCGAGGCAGGGCACCTCGTCGCCGCTCCATACGGCTCCGCGCCCGGCCACGGTCGGCCCCAGCCGGTCGGGTCCGAGGTGCGCCGGCGGCTCCCAGTCGCAGCCGTCGGGGAGGCGGAGGGCCTGGAGGGTCAGCAAGTCCGCCCCGCGCCTGGGGCGGGCGTAGAGGGCCACAAGGGGTGCGCCGAGCAGCTCGGTGGTGAGCTCGGCCGCCGTCTCCGCCACCTGGCGGACGCCGCGGCCGCTGCGGAGCAAGGCGCGCGCGCCTCGGTGGATCGCCGCCTGCGGCGGCGCGGTGTCGCCGGGCCGGGTCGCCAAGTCTTCGAGGTGCGTAAGGTCGCGGAGGGTCAGTATCGCGAGGCGTGCGGGCGCGGGTCGGGACGGGTAGGGCACGCCGCTGAGCAGCACCCATTGGGGCTCACCATCAGACCCGACGAGCGTGATCGCCTCGCCATCCACGCCCGCTCCCCGGTCCAGGAGCGCGCCAAGCAGACCGTCCAGACGCTCGCGGCCCTCGGGCTGCGCGCAGTCTAGCAGGCAGCCGTGGCGCAGGCCCTCGCCGAGCAGGTTCGCAGCCTGGTCGTTGGCGTAGATGACCCGGCCCTGGCGGTCGGTGGCGAGCACCGCGTGAGGCGTGGACGCCAGGAGCGAGGTAGCCACCAACTGGTCAACCATCTCGTGCTGCCACGCGGGACCCGGGTCGGGCTTCCAGGACAGCTCGAAGCTCTCGAGGCGAGACGCGAACTCCTGGGCCCATCCGCTCTGGAGGCGAACCCAGAAGGCCAGGGGGGCCCGCAGGGCCTCGGGGCCGGGCTCGCGCAGGACGGCCGCGACCTCGAGGAGCGGGGTCCTCAGAGTGCCGGCCAGGGGTAGGTCGCGGTCGCCGAGGACAAGCAGGCCCGGTGGGTCGTGGGGGGGCAGGTCGGCAGTGGGGTCCTCAACAGGCACAACACGCCGGCCGGTCAGGGCCGACATGAGCTCCACGCTCAAATCCTCCTCATCCCCCCTGCCCGAACAGACGAGGAGATCTCTGAAGACCATAGGCGCGCGGACAATGTAGCGGGGCGCGGGAGTACCGTCAAGCGGCGGAGGCGCAACGCGGCTGGGGGGCCCAGGCGGGCCCGGGCTCTAGACAGGCCATTGTCCAAAGCGGGCCGGCAGGCTATAATCGGCAAGGTAAGCGTTAGGGACCAATAAGGCTGCAGTGACCACAGCATGCCGATGGGAGGCCCACGGTGATGCGTAGCGTGTTTTGTGCAACGACAGGGCGGGCCCTGGCGGTCATCACCCTCGCGATTCTCGCAATCCCCACATGGGCGGCCCCGAGGTGGCGCACGGAGATCTACGGGGGCGGCGTGAGGACGGCCATGATAGGCGGCAGGGTGACGATGGTGCGCGACGAGTGCGCGGCGGGGCAGTGCCTCGTGCGGCTCCAGCCCGGCGTCACGCAGGAGCAATTCGCGGCGCTGCTGGCGGAGCAGAAGGGGGAGGTGCTGAAGGCGTTCCCTCGCTACGGCATGTTCCTTGTCTCGCTGCCCGAGGGGGTAACGGTGCTCCGGGGCGTGGCGGCGTGGCGGGCGCAGCCCGGCGTGGCGGATGCGGGGCCGGACCTGGTCTACTACCTGCAGCGGACGCCGAACGACCCTCGGTACGACGAGCAGTACCATTGGCCCAAGGTGAACGCGCCCGAGGGCTGGGACATGACCACGGGTAGCGCGACGGTGACCGTGGCGGTGGTGGACACGGGAACGGACCTGGACCACGAGGACCTGGCGAGCCGCGTGTGGGTGAACACGGACGAGATCCCCGGCGACGGTCTGGACAACGACGGCAACGGCTTCGTGGACGACGTCAACGGCTGGGACTTCTACTACGGGGACAACGACCCATCGCCGCATCCGACCGACCCCATTACCGAGGAAGGCGGCAACCATGGCACGCACTGCGCCGGGATCATCGGCGCCGCGAGCGACAACAGCATCGGCGTGACGGGGCACGACTGGGGCTGCCGGATCATGACCTGCAAGGTGTTCCCCGACGATGGCGGCGGGGCGCTGTTCTCGACAATCATCCTGGGCGTGGAGTACGCGATAGACAACGGCGCGGACGTGATCAGTCTGAGCTTGGGCGGCGGGTACACGACGATGTGGAACCCGCCGATCCAGCGGGCGCGGCAGAACGGGGTACTGGTGGTGGTCGCGGCGGGCAACGAGTACTGGGAGTTCAGCGACCTGCAGAGCTCGTGGATGTCGCCGGTGTGCAACGATGGCCCGAACCCGGCGACCGACAACTGGGTGCTGGGCGTGGCCGCGACGGACTCGGGTGATATCAAGGCCGACTTCAGCAACTACGACGGGTCGAGCACGAAGACCTTCGTGGATGTGTGCGCGCCGGGCGTGGCCATCCTGAGCTGCTACATTGACGACCCAGCCAATGGTTTCGTCGAGCCCTACCACCAGATGAGCGGCACGTCCATGTCCACGCCGTGCGTGGCGGGGCTGGCGTCGCTGATCCTGTCGCGTTTCCCGTCACTGACGCCCCTGGACCTCATTGACCAGATCAAGGCCACGGCCGACAACATTGACGCCCTGAACCCGACGTATGCCGGCAAGCTGGGCACGGGGCGGATCAACACCGCGGAGGCGATCGGTCTGGACCTGCCGCCCGGGCCGCCGCGCTCGGTGATGGCGGTGGACACGCCGAAGGACGAAGGGGGCAGCATAACGATCTCCTGGTCCAAGTCGGTGGATGACGGTCGTGGGCGCGACGACGTTCGCGAGTACGTGGTGTACCGCTGCGACAACGCGAAGGACAACCAGGGCGTGGACGTGCCTGCGGGCAACTGGGTGCAGAAGGGTCGGATACCGGTCGGGGAGTTCCTGACCCTGGTGGATACCGCGGTGCAGGACAAGGTGCCGTACTGGTACCGGGTGTCGGCCAAGGACGCACGGAACGAGGTTTTCGCCAATCCGTCGGGGCCCGCGATGGCTCGGGATGACCTGCCCCCGCCGGCGGTGTCGGACGTGTCGGCGGCGGACAACCAGGCGGATGACGGCGGCGCCATCTCTGTTAGCTGGTCCACCTACGACCCGCCCGCGGACTTCGTGGGCTACCGCATCTACCGCGGGCAGACAGCGTTCAGCCGAGTGAACCAGGCGGAGCGCGTGGGCGAGATCGTGAGTCTGCCTGATGAGACCTACTTCCTGGACCGCGGCACCACGGACAACGTGGACTACTGGTACGCGGTGACGGCCTATGACGATGAGAGCAACGAGGAGCAGGCGGTGGCCCCGGTGGGGCCCGTTCAGTCCTCGCCGAACCTCACCCTGAGCCTGCCCGCCGGACTGCTGATGGTCAGCATCGGGGCGAACACCAACGAGAAAGACATGGCTGCTCTGCTCGACGTGGATCCGGAGGAGCTGAAGCTGGCCCGCTACGACCCCTACCAGAGGGCCTATCGCACCTACCAGACCAACCCGGCGGACAGCTTCCTGCAGCAGGCGGCGGGGCGTGCCTTCTGGCTGAACCTGAGCGACCCGCTGCTGCTGAACCTGGCGGGGTCGCGGATCACGACGGACCCCTTCTCGGCGCCCCTGGCCGCCGGCTGGAACATGGTGGGCAACCCCTTTGGGCACGACCTGCGGTGGGAGAACGTGAAGGTCGTGGCAGGGGGAACCCAGTATGGCCTGCCGGAGTCGAACCAGGCAGGGATCACGCTGGACTTCGCGTGGCTGTGGGACCCGTATTCCAGGGCGTACCAGCTTGTCAGCGAGTACGAGAACTTCGGGACCAAGAACATACGCCAGAACTCGGGGTTCTGGTTCAAGGCGTTGCAGAGCTGTGAGCTTCTGCTGCCGTCGGGGGCCCAGGTGGCGAGCGTGGCAGGGGCGCCGAAGACAATCGCCGTGGACTGGAAGATGCGGCTGGTGGCGCGCGGCGGCGAAGGCGCGGACTATGACAACTACCTTGGTGTGAGCGCCGAGGCGGCGGCGCTGAACCAGATCGTGAGCCCGCCGCTGCCGATGCCGGGGCTCGAGCTGTACTTCGTCAACGCCGGCGTTGACGGTGACGCGGCGGCGAGCTTCGTCGGGCCCGCGCAGAAGCAGCGCTGGGAGGCGCGGGTGCGCGTGGCGGCCCTGGGCGGCGAGCCGGTGGAGCTGAGCTGGCCCGACCTGTCCGACCTGCCCGCGGACGTCCGGCCCGTGCTTACCGACCAGGCCACGGGCAAGCGGGTGTACCTGCGCACCGCGACGTGCTACCGGTTCACGCCGGCGGGGGGCGAGCAGGAGCGGGCCTTCCTCATCGAGACCGTGGCGGCGGGTGAGGTCCTGCGCGTGAGTGCCCTGGCCGCTCGGCCGGCCGGAGCGGGGGTAAGCATCGTCTTCACCCTCTCGGCGGCTGCGAGTGTGGACATCGAGGTGCTCAACATCGCCGGGCGGCGGGTGCGCGTGGTGGCGGCCGGACGGGAGGCCGACGCGGGCACCTGCACCGCCCAGTGGAACGCCACGAGTGATGGCGGGGCCCCGGTGCCCGGCGGGACCTACCTGGTCCGCGTGAGGGCCAGGACCCAGGACGGCCAGCAGGGCTCGTCCATCGCGGCGGTGACTGTGCGTCGCTAGGCGGCAGGGGCAGCTTCCGGTGCGGCGATCACGGCGCCGCCCTCCCGGGGCGGCGCCTTCCTTTGGGGGCAAGGGCAGCCGGAGGGCGTAAGGATGCCCTTTTGCGGGTATAGCGGGATTGGTGAACTTGATAACGCAGGCAAGGGCCCCAACCAGACGGTCAACAGCAGCTAGAGGCCTTTGGGCCGCGGTCGTGGCGACCGCGGTGGCGGTCGTAGGTGCCGCGCCGGCGGGTGCCGAGCATCCCCGGTGGCGCACGGTGGTCGTGCCTGGTCAGAGACCGCTGGAGTTCCGCCGCAACGGCATCCTCGTGCGCAGGCCCGTTGAGGCGCGGGCCGACCGCATCATCGTGCAGTTGCGCACCCAGTGGCTGGAGGACGCCCTGCGGGGGCGCGTGAACCTCGATCAGGTCTTCGGCAGGAGGCTGGCGAGGTTCTGGCCGCGCTTCGGCATGATCTCGGTCCCGGTGGAGCCGGAGCAGCTCTTCCAGACCCTGGAGGCCCTGCGCCGGCATCCCGCCGTCGAGGTCGCCGACCTGGACTACCTGGTCTACCCCGCCTACGTGCCCGATACCCCCGACTACCGCAAGCAGTACCACCACGAGCTGATCTCAACGCCGGATGCCTGGGACGTGAAGGCCCCGAGCGCGTGGCGCCAGACCGTGATCGCCATGGTGGACACGGGGGTGGACCTGGACCACCCGGACCTGACAGGCAGGATCTGGGTCAACACCGACGAGATACCCGGCAACGGTGTGGACGACGACCACAACGGATTCGTGGATGACGTGTACGGCTGGGACTTCTACAACAGCAATAACGACCCCAACCCGGAGCCGGACGGCAAGGACAACAACTACGACGGCACGCCGGACGAGCAGGTGTCGCACGGGACGCTGGGGGCGGGGCTGGCCGGGGCGAAGGTGTACGACGACTGGGGGACGGCAGGCGTGTAC
>CAZSOQ010000257.1:0-7343 GCA_964608495.1 uncultured Armatimonadia bacterium
AGCGCCGCGGGCGTCGTGGCCGACCCGGCCGCCCGGGCCCTCGAGGACGTCCTGCAGAGCATCTCCCGCCGCCCCGGGTTCTGGCATGGGCCCTCCCAACCCGTGACCACGCGCCTCGGCGAGGGGCGCGGCGTCTTCTTCTCCCACTGGAACATCTCGGGCCTGCGACCCATCGCCTGGTACGGCTGGCTGTGCGCCGTCAGCGTGGACGGCAGGCTGGTCATGGCCTCCGCGACCTGCGACGGAGAGAACGTGGGGGCCTTCGCCTGGCCGGCGGTGCGCCTCATCAAGAGCCTCAAGGCCTGGTCCGGCCGCGACCTCACCCCTGAGGAGACCGGGCCGTCGCCCGAGGAAGAGGCGAAGCGGGCCCAGGCGGAGCGTGAGGCCCGCGAGGGCGGGAGCCGGAGCCGCGCGAGCGGCAGGGGAACCGCGGCCGGCCGGGCCTCCGGGGGCAGTGCCGCTCCCGCCCGTGTCGAACCGCGACAGTCGCCCCCTCCGACGCCTCGAGCCCGGGCTGCCGGCGGGCAGTCAGGCCAGACAGCGGCGCCCGGGCCCCGAGGGCCGCAGACGCCCGCCAAGCCGGGGGAGCCCACGGTGAAGGAAGCCGCCGGCCCCGACTCCGGTGACGCGGACCTGGCGCCCGAGAATCGCGTCAAGACCGCGCCCGCGGGGCCGAGCAAGCAGGAAGGTGTGGCGGCGCCCGGCGAGCCCAGGACGCCTACTCCTCCCCCACCACCGCCTCCCGATGCCGGCAAGCCCTCGGACGCCAAGCCCGCGACCGACACCGACGAGTGACAGCGAGGTGCACGCGATGAGCAACGAGCGGACCGGCGCGCAGGTGATCGTTGACGCCTTGATCGCCGAGGGCGTGGAGTACGTCTTCGGCCTGCCCGGCGGACACAGCGTGCCCGTCATGTACGACGAGATGGCCAGGCGCGAGAAGCCCGAGGCCTTCCTCACGCGGCACGAGACGGCGGGCGCCTTCGCGGCACTGGGCTACGCGCAGGTGACGGGCAAGGTCGGCGTGTGCCAGGGCACAGCCGGGCCGGGCTTTGGCCAGATGATCCCGGGGATGCACGAGGCCTGGTACTCGCGGATCCCGATGGTGGCGCTGGCGCCCAACTCACCGGTGCCCACCTATGGGATGGGCGCGCTCCAGGAGTTCCCGCAGATCGAGACGGTCATCCCCTTCGTGAAGTGGTGGTACCGGCTGGATCAGGCGGGCAAGGCCGGCTGGGCGATGCGAAGAGCCTTCACGATAGCGCAGGCGCCGCCGCCGGGCCCCGTGCTGCTGGACATTCCGCTGGACGTCGGCTCCCAGCCGGCGCCGGCCGAGGAGTATCGCGTGGTCCGGTCCAGCAAGCCGGCGATGGACGAGGAGGCGCTGGGCGAGGCCGCGCGGATGCTGATCGAGGCGGAGCTGCCCGTGCTCATCTGCGGGCGAGGCGTGCACCAAGCCGGGGCCTATGAGGAGCTGCGGGAGCTGGCCGAGGCCCTGGGCGCACCCGTGCTGTGGACGAACCACGGCAAGACCTGCCTGCCCGACGACCATCCGCTGAACGCGGGCGGCACCGGCGTGAACCGCACGCCCGCGAGCGAGACGATGCTCGACGAGAGCGACTGCTGGGTGTGGATCGGCAGCCAGATCGAGGAGTTCGCCGTGGGCAAGGGCTGGCCGGAGCTGCCGGCGGGGCGCCGGCTCATCAACATGAACGTGGACGCCACGCAATTCGGCCGCAACTGGCCCCCCGACCTGGCGGTCTGCGCGGACGCGAAGGTGGCCCTGGGGCAGTTGGTGGAGGCCGTGCGGGCAAGCGGACGCGACTGGGACGAGCGGCGCAGCGTGCTGCAGGCGCGGATAGCCGAGCTGCGGGCCGAGTACCGGGCCGTGGTGGGGGCGCTCGTGGAGGAGTCCTGCGGCCCCGTGCATCCGGCCCAGTTCCTGGCGGCCGTGCAGGGGGCGCTGGGGCCCCACGACGTGGTGGTCCTCGGCGAGGGCGCGACCCGCGTGTGGACGGCCACGGAGCTGGCCATCCCGACGCCCGGCAACTGGGTCTCGGCCAGCGACTACGGGTGCATGGGGTACGCCAACGCGGCCGCGCTGGGGGCGGCGGTGGGCAGGCCCGGCGCGCCGATCTGGTGCCTCACGGGCGACGGGAGCTTCCAGATGCAGATGCAGGAGCTGGCGACCGCGGCCCAGTACGCCCTGCCGATAGCCTTCGTGGTGTTCAACAACCAGTGCCTCGGCTGGATCAAGTGGGGGCAGGAGAGGCGGTGCGAGGGGCGGCACTACGCGGTGGATTTCTCGCGCAACTGGCGGTTCGCGGAGCTCGCGGGAGCGGCGGGCGTCGAGGGCGTGCTCGTTGACAGCCCGGACAAGTGCGCGGCGGGCGTGGAGCTGGCGCGGCGCGGCTTTGCCGAAGAGCGCCCCGTGCTGATCGAGGTCCTGACGCCCTGGGCCGAGCAGACGCCGGGCTTCCTCAGGCACCACGGGGCCGGCTCGCCACGGTAGGCGGGTGGCAGGAACAACGCTCTGCCGCGCGGAATCGTAACCAAGGGTGCACCAGGGCAGCCCAGGGAGGCGCGGAACATGAGGATCCTCGCGATGGTGGCGTTGTTGGGCGCGCCCGGCGCCCTCGCTCTAGCCGACGGCGGGTTCTTCCCGCCACTGACGAGTGAGGCGGCGGCGCTGTCCGCGGCGCAGAAGGCCCTCATCATCCATTCCCCCGGCGCGGAAGCGCTGATGCTGCAGACCACCTACTCGGGCCCGGCGGCGGACTTCGCCTGGGTGGTGCCCGTGCCCGCCCGGCCCAAGACCCAGGATATCCAGGTCGGGAACCCGGCCTTCTTCGACGCGGTGTTCACAGCCACCAGCCCCACCGTGACCACCGAGGTAAGGGTCGTCGGAGGCGAGATGATGGGCGCGGCGGACGCCCCCGCGCCCGGGGCCCCCGGGATGGCTACCGGCCAGCCCGGCGGCCCGCGGGTGGTCGTCTATGATCGGCTGAAGGTGGGGCCCTATGAGGCCACCGTCCTCGCCGCTACCGGCCCGGGCGTCCTGACCGCCTGGCTGCGGGACCACGGCTATCGCTTCCCCGAGGACGGCCAGCAGGTCGTGGACGCCTACGTGGAGAGACGGTGGTTCTTCGTGGCCCTCAGGATCACCCCCGAGGACCAGGGCCAGGCGGACCTGATGACCGATCTGCCGCCCCTCCAGGTGACCTTCGAGGCCGGGCTCGAGCCGGTCTTTCCCCTGCAGATCAGCCAGGTGAGCGCGCCGGAGCAGAACGCGATAGACCTGGTGGTGCTGGCCGAGGGCCCGCGCAAGCCGGAGGAGGTGCCTCTGGCGCAGCTTGCGGCCAAAGCGGCCCCGGGCGTCACTATCTGGGGCCTGCTGTGCCAGGCCTGCGCCGGCGGCAAGGCCGTCATGCTGCACTGCGGACCCGTGGACCCCGCCTCCCTGGCCGCGAGCCAGGAGGGGCTTGACGAGAACGCCTTGCCCGTGGACGCGAGCTTCCTCGCGGACTGCACCGCGACACGGCTGTGGATGAGGCTGGCCCGCGAGCAGCTTCAGGACCTGCACTTCGTGCCCGCGGACGTGCCCGGTGACTACCTGCGCGTGGAGTTCTATAGGCTTGCCACGCTGCACCTGCCACGCCCTCGTGTTCCGGAGCTTCCCAGGGTCGGCCCCGGGTGGTGGGTGACCGCCCTGCGCCTGTTCTGGGTAGGCGTCGCGCTGGTGATCGGCGTGCTGTTGGGCTTCGCCATCGCCCGACTGACCGGGCGCCCGACGCCGCCGCCATCCCTGCTGATGCTGCCGGTGCTGCCGATCCTGCTGATCCTGGCCTTCGCGGGCCCGGCCGTGGCGGGATTCGTCTCGGGCGGGACCTACTCGGAGTACTCGGCCCAGGCCGCCGTGCTGACGCAGGCGGTCGAGCAGTTCCGCGCTGACTTCGGCTGCTACCCCAGGTCCGTCGAGGACCTACTTTCGACCGCCCCGAAACGCGGCCTGGACGCCAGCGGAAACGTCGTGCAGCTTGGGCGAGGCACGGGCAAGAAGCACCTCGACGCCCTGCCGCGCGACCCGGCGACCGGGCGGACGAGCACCTGGCGCATTGACCTGGCCAGCCCGGAACTGGTAACCTCCTCCGGCTTTGCGACGACCGTCTTCACCGAGCACGGCGGCTAGCCGCGGCGGCGACCGGAGGATGCGGGGGCGCGAGTGCGGTCAAGCCGCCGGGGTCCCTCGCCAATAACACCTGCGAGACTCTCGCCAGGTCGGATGGTATGCGCCAATGAGTGTCTATCTCCCCACAGGTGCAGTGGGCAACGGAAGGGTACTGGCCACGATGGGCGCCAGCGGCGAGCTGATGGGCCTGTTCTGGCCGCGCATTGACTTCGCCGACAACGTCCACGAGGCGATGCCGGCCGTGTACCTGGGCCAGCCGCGCGAAGGGGTGTTCCACTGGACCTGGGAAGAGCTCTTCGAGCGCAGCCAGCAGTACCTCGGCAACAGCAACATCCTGGTCACTCAGCTCAAGCTGCCCTCGGCCGGCCTTGAGATCATCCTTACCGACTTCTGCCCTTGTGGCGAGGGCTCCGAGGCGGGCGACAACGCCCTCGTGCGCCACATCCGCATCGAGAATCGCGGCTCCAGCCCCCTGCGCGGCCTGTTCATGCACTACTTCGACCTGCGCCTGGGCGAGCTGTCCTGGAAGCAGGCCGTGCGGTACGATCTCGAGTCGGGGCATGTTGTGCAGTACCTGCGCGATTTCGCCGTCGCCGTCGGGGGCACGAAGCCGGACCTGTGGCGTTGCGGCAAGTGGAGCCGGCAGGACGCCAACGCGAAGAACGACATGCTCGACGGCTACCTGGACGGTCAGGCGGAGGACATCGGGCAGTGCAACTTCGCGCTCGCGTGGCGCATGGACCTGGACCCCGACCGCAGCCGTGACGTGGACCTCATCCTGGCCTTCGACACCTCGCGCGAGGGAGCGGTCGTGCGGCTCCAGGAGCTGAGGGCTCTGGGCCGGCCCGAGCTGCAGCGGCGCACGCACCTGGCGGAGAGCGCGTGGCTGCAGCGCAGCAGGCCCCTGCAGGTGGCGCCCTGGCTGGCCTCGGCCCATCGGCGGGCTCTCATGGCCACGCGCCTGCTGACGGACCACCATACCTGCGCAGTCATCGCGGCCCCCGAGTTCGACCCCAACTACGAGCTGTGCGGAGGCTACGGGTACTGCTGGCCTCGCGACGCGGCGGAGGCGGTGCTGGCGATGGCCGAGGCGGGCTACCCCGAGTCTGTCTGCGGCCTGGCACGCTGGCTGGCCCAGGGGCAGTTGGATAGCGGCGTGTGGGGCCAGCGCTACTGGACCAGCGGCGACGTGGCCGCCTCCTGGTCTCTGCGGCACGACTTCCTGCAGGTCGACCAGAGCGCGAGTGCCGTGATCGTGCTCGCGAAGGCCCTCGAGCACCTGGCGACAGACGGCCCGGGAGCCGACGCTGCCCAGGGCGAGAACCTGCGGAGCATGCTTGAGACCGCGCTGCGCAGAGGCGCTCAGGCGCTGGTCGAGCGGGTCGAGGCGAACGGGTATCACTGCACGGCCTGCGATCTGTGGGAGACCTACGCGGGAGTCTTCGCCTACACGCAGGCCGGGATGGTGGCCGCCCTTCGGGCCGCGGCCGAGTGGGCTCAGCGAATTGGCGATGACGCGCTGGCCCAGGCGGCCGGGACCGCGGCGGACAGGTCCCGCCTGGCGCTGATGGGCTTCTACCAGAAGGGCTACTTTGCCCGAGGGCTCACCGACGGACGCCTCGACCCGACCGTGGACTCCTCATCCCTGGGCCTGGTCGAGCCCTTCGGCGTTCTCGACCTGACCGATCCCGACCAGCGGGCGATGGCTGTGTCGAACCTGAGCACCATCGAGGAGCGCCTGGGTCACGATCTGCCGGAAGGGCGCGGCATCAGGCGGTACGAGGGCGACGGGTACCTGGGCGGAGCGGTGGGCGCCGTGAACACCCTGTGGACGGCACTGGTGTGCTACCGGCTGGCCCTGTCGGCCGAGGACGCCCGCGAGCGTGGGGAATGGGCGACCAAGGCCGAGGGGTACGTGCGGGTGGCCCTGGCGCACGCCACGCCGACGGGGCTCCTGCCGGAGCTGATCCCGGTGAGGGACGTCCACCCCTACTGGGCGGCGCCCCACGCCTGGTCCTCGGGGCTCGTGGTCCGCTGCGCGCTCGCGGCGGACGAGCTGGCCTCGCGGGGCTAGGCCGCGACGGAAGCCTGTACGGCTCGCGCGACGCTCCGCGCAGCCGGGCGCATGCCCGCCCTCTCTCCCCTTCCGCCAAGCAGGTGTAGGGCTGTCGGCCGCCGAATCCCGCCTCCAGCCGGCTTCCCCCGACCGTGCTCGGAGCAGGCGCAGCCGTGCTCGGGCGCCCTGGGCGCCGGCGAACCTGCGTGCAAGGCGGCGCAGCCCAGGGGTCCTGGGGAGCCGGCCGTCGCCGCCCAGAACACTAGAGGGGAGCCCTACCGATGAAACCCTGGATCATGTTCACCAAGCATCTTGAGGGATGGGACCTGGATCAGATCATCGCGGGCCTGAAGAGC
The DNA here is from genome assembly GCA_964608495.1 of uncultured Armatimonadia bacterium. Lineage (GTDB taxonomy): Bacteria > Armatimonadota > Zipacnadia > Zipacnadales > FEN-943 > JAKORR01. Next base: position 6,602 of record CAZSOQ010000257.1, read on the forward strand.
GCGGGGGTGGAGGGAGCGGACCTGTGCGTGCGCCCGGGGTACCCCGTGAACCCCGAGAACGCCCCGACGGCGCTGCCGGAGGCGGCACGAAGATTCGCCGACGAGGGTCTGTGTATCCCGCTGATCACCACGCCCGGGGACTTCACCGAGCCGACGATGGACTACGCCGAGTCGCTGTTTGAGGCCTGCGCGGCCGCCGGGGTGGGGCTGGTCAAGCTGGGCTACTGGCACATGGAGGAGGACGGGTACTGGGCCACCGTGGACCGGTGCCGCAGGCGGCTGGAGGGCTTCGCGGAGCTGGCCCGCAGGACGGGCGTGAAGCCGATCGTGCACAACCACTCGGGGAGCACGATGGGGCTGAACTCCGCGGCGGCCATGCAGCTCGTGAAGGGCTTTGACCCCAACCTGGTAGGGGTATTCGCCGACGTCGGGCACCTATCCATCGTGGGCGAGCCCTACCCGATGGCTTTCGACATCGTGAGGGAGTACCTGTCGGCCGTGGCCTTCAAGGACCTGGTGAGGCAGAAGTTCATCCGCGACGGCCGGCCGGAGTGGCGGATAGACGTGTGGCCGCTGGGCATGGGCTTCGGCAACTTCCCGCAGGTGATCAAGCTGCTGAGCGACATGGAGTTTAGCGGCCCCATAAGCTTCCACTGCGAGTACAGCAACCTTCCGCCCGAGTCGGTCGTGGACCAGTGCCGGATAGACGTCCGCTTCATCCAGGCGGTCGTCGACGGGCTGG
>CAZSOQ010000258.1:0-7315 GCA_964608495.1 uncultured Armatimonadia bacterium
GACGTCGTCGAGGAGGAATACCTTCTGGCCGACGGCGAGGGCCTTGTGGGCGGCGACGGCGCGGGCGTAGAAGGGATGGTCCTGGGGAAGGCCGACGACGCCGATGTAGTAGATGTCCTGCACCTGGGAGCCCATTTGCACCTTCAGCCCGGCGGTGCCGATCACATCCACGACCACGCCTTCGTCCGTCTGGACCGTGGCGCCGGTGATGCCGACGAGGATGGGCACGACACCGTCGCCGGCCTCCGGTCCCTTGAGGAAATCAACGTCGCGGATGTCCCTGTCGGGATGGGGGTTGACCCACTCGTAGCAGAAGAGGCTGACGCCCTGGTGCATGGGGTTGTTGCCCTGGAAGGCAACGAAGGTGTTGCCGCGCGCGAGGGACTCGGCGAAGCGGTTGGTGTCGTCCCACCAGTCCACCACCTGCCGGCCGTGGACGATCGGAAGGTCCACGGTGGAACCATCGGCGTAATTGACCCGGTACTGGAAGGGCTTCTCTCTCCCCTCGTCGAAGGCGATGGTGTGCAGGAAGAAGACCACGTCGGCGCGGCGGCCGACCTTGATGCCCTTGACCTCGCTGGGCAGGCTCAGGTTGTTCGCCTGGACCGAGCGTAGGGCGATGACGGACCTGGGCGTCGCGATCTGGAAGGGCACGCCCCCGAGGACCTGGCGTCCGGTGGGCAGGGCGCGCATGTCGTTCTCGCCCTGGTTGCTCCAGCCCACGATGCCGGCGGCCTTGTCCTCCCTGAGCCCGCGGTTCGCGTAGGGCGCGAGGTCAACCTGGAAGAAGTCGTAGTCGCGGAACCGCTGGGCCCGGGAGACCGACGTCCCGCCCGGCGGCTTGAGCGTGCAGCCCAGGTTGCAGAGAAGGAGGCTGCGCAGGCGGCTGACCGTAACCGCGACCTCGTCCACCGGCTCGTCCAACCGTAGCTGGCTCACCAGGAAGTACCCCGACCCGGCCGGCACCTGCAGCAGGGCTCCCGGACGAGTGAGGACGACGACCTGGGCACGATCCTCCTCGGCGGGCGCGCAGTAGTACTCGGCCACGAACTCGGCCGGTGGGACCGGGCCGCAGTCCGACCACCACCAGCCTTCGCGGCGGAGCAGATTGATGTAGCGCTTGGTCGCCCAGAAGAACTCGTGGTTCGAGATGCCGCTCATCAGGTCCGCGCCCGACAACCGGAAGGCGCGGTTCTGGATGTCCTGCGCCTCCTTCTCGACCGGCGTGAAGTCGAGGCGGACGCCCAGGGCGATCGCCAGGAGGGCGCTCTTCTCGGGGGTCGCGCGGTGCAGAAGGACCTTGCCGCCGGCCTGGGTGAACGCCCGGAGCGCCTGGGCCGTCGGTTCGTCGAGGGCGGAGGCTACGTCCACGATCGCGACCTGGAAGCTCTCGGGCTTCAGCTTCGAGAGGTCGCCGTTGAGGGCCTCGTACTCGAGCTTGTCCTCATCGAGGACCTTGCGCAGGGCCGCGTTGGGGCCCGCCAGGAGGGCCGTGTTGCCGGCCACGCGGTAGGGCGCCGGCGCGGCGAGGTAGTCGAGCATGTTCTGCAGAAGCCTGGTCGCCTGGGGGCAGTCGCGGCCCTTCTCGACCAGAGGCATCTGGCAGAGGACGAAGCTGCCCTCGCCGTCATACTCCTCGAAAAGCGACGTCTCCAGCGTCCCGTCCATGGTCCCGATGTCCACCAGCGGCAGCCAGTTGCCGCTCACGGGCTTGCGGTAGTTGTTGCGGCTCACGTAATGGTCGTGGTGCCACCAGCGCAGGTCGGCGTCGGCGACGCCGGCGAGCAGCGGATGGTCGGCGGCCCGCACGAAGGACAGGGTGCTCTTGGTGTCGCGCGACATGGTCACCGGCACCGGCAGGAAGTCGGGCGCGTCGGTCTGTTCGAGGATCACGACCCTGCCGCCGTCGCGCACGAAGGATGCCAGCGCCTCGCGCCACGGACCGGGCGGCTCTTGCTTGAGCGCATCCGGCCCGAGGATAAGGGCGCCCGAGGCGGGCGCGCCCAGCTTGTCCACGCGCGTGAAGGGCACCTTCATCGCGGTCAGGAGGGACGCCAGGCTGCCGGCCGGGTCATACACCGACAGCTTCAGCCCCTTAGGCGCCTTCAGGGCAGCCATAGGGTGTATCCGCCAGTCGCTCGTCTCGGTGTGGACGGTCTTGCCGGCTTCAGAAAGGTCGGCCCGGAAGACCGCCTCGGTCAGCTTGCCGACCTGCGGCAGTTGGGCCTCAAGCCGGAGTCGCTTCAGCTCTGCCGGCTGCATCTTGAGGTCGAGCGTGCCGCCTGCGATCCTCCCGGCCGTCCCCTCGATCGTGAGGCTCCGGCGCAAGGTCAGGTTAGCCGGGCGGAAGACGTCGTTGTGGACGTTGACGTTGCGCACGATCTTCTGCCCGCCGAAGAAGCTCGTGGTCGTCTCTCTCACCACGAAGGTCTGCGGCGGCAGGACGGCCAGCGGCAGGTACGTGTCGACCAGGGCCATCTCCACATCGCGGAAGCCGTTGAGGAAGAAGCGACTCGAGTCCAGCCAGCCTCGCCACTGGAAGTCGCCGCCGCGGTAGGCGTCGTCGCCGAGGAGGATGGTCTGGCCGTAGGGGTGCGCGAGGTTGAGCGGCCAGAACGACTCGCCGACCGTGATGGGCTTGGTGCCCAGGGTGATGGGACCCATGGAGTAGGGGATCACCGTCTTCTTGTCGAGCGGCCCCCACCACGCGCTGACCGGCAGGTCGGGGAAGGCGCTCAGCTCGCGGGGGTAGTGCAGGGAGTAGTACTCACCGCCGCCCATGAGGTCGCCGTCGGCCTCCCACTCGACGGGGCGGTGCATGGGGTCGGCCTCCTGCATGGCCCTGGCGATCCTGACCTGCCAGCGGTTGCCCAGGGTCTTGGCGGCCTCGCCCTGGTACATCATCCCCCACATGTTCTCGTTGCCGGCGCTCCACATCACGATGGAGGCGTGGTTCTTGTAGATGCCCACGAGGCGGGTCGCATACGCCGTGGCCGCGTTCCAGAAGGTGTCGTCCAGGGTGAAGCTGACCTGGTGGATGCCGCCTTCGAGCTTGACCATGATGCCGGTCTCATCGGCGAGGTCCACGCCTTCGCGGAACCTGCTCCAGAGGTGGGTGCGCACAAGCTGGAGGTTGCGGTCGCGCTTGCAGGCCTGCTGCCAGTTCCAGATGGCCTCGTAGCGCTTGTCGGGCTCCCAGAAGGGCTTGGCCGAGTACCGGCCGATGGCGCCTACCACGCAGCAGCTCCGCAGCTTGACCGGCGTGCCGTTGAGCAGGAACCTGGTGCCGTCGGTCCAGAACTCCCGGAAGCCGAAGCGTTCGAGGTGCGTGTCGCGGGCGCCGGAGGCGGGCTGGAGACCGGTTTCGAGGACGTAGAGGTGCGGGTCGTCGGGCCACCACTGGCGCGGGGCGGCCCACGGGACCTCGATCGTCATCGCCGCGCTGCCTCCGGCCGGGACGCGGACTGTCTTGTCGGGCAAGGTCATCGCCACGGCGCCGGCATCGAGGACGAGTGGGCGGAGGGTCGTCTGCTGGTCGGCAGCGCCGGTGTTGACGAGGCGATAGACGAGGGTGAGCTTCTTCTGCCGCACGCTGGTCGCCACCGAAAGGTCGTCCACCGACACCGCGGGGCGTGCCTCCAGGCGCAGGGGGCCACGAATCCCGATCGTCTCGACCGCGTCGTAGTCGGCGACGTCGGTCATGCCGTCCTTGTAGATCGGCTCTTCGCCGCGCAGGACGCGGTCGCGGTTCCTCGGCGAGAAGGCCAGCCAGTCCTGGCAGGCAATCAGGACTTCGTTCTTCTGCCCAGGCTTGAAGCCGACCGTCACGTTGATCTCGAAGGGCTCGGACCCGCGCGCGCACGAGCCGCAGAAGGTGCCGTTGAGGTAAACCGCCGCCGTGGACAGGATCTCGTCGCACTGGAGGACCATGCGCTCGCCCTGGAGGTAGGCCGGGGCGTCGAAGGTCCTGCGGTACCACGCACAATGGCCCTTGCTCGCCGGCGGCTCCGAGGGCACCCTCACGGCGGCCCACTCGGCGTCGGCCGGCGGCGCCTTGCCGGGATCGACGCCGGGGACGTAGCACATCTCCCAGTCGCCGTTGAGGCCGAGGGTCGGCCGTGCGCCCGCGGTCAGGTCGTCCACCCAGTACTTCGTCAGGCGCACAGGCGGGAAGACGCCGGGGCTGGTCGCCGTCACAAACAACCGCGCCCGGGCGGTCGCCCCGGGCTTCAGCTCGAAGGTCCTGGTCACCGCGTCGCCAGGGCCGACGGTCAGCTGTTCCTCCCCGTCCAGGAGAGGCCGCATCATGTAGTCGCGGGCCTCGGCCTTGAGCGTGATCGTTCGCGGCAGGACCCCGGGATTGCGGAAGCGGCAAGTCTGTGCCACCGTGTCGCCGGTGCGCTTGCTGTCGGTCCAGTCGGCGAGGAGCCAGATGCTCTCCGCCGGGCCCACGTCAGGCGGGCTGTACAGGTCCACGACGGGCACGTCCGGCCGATCCTTGTACAACCGCACGGGCCCGACGAAGAAGTGGAGGGCGCTGTTGACCATCACGCGGAAGATGTCGCCCGGCTTCACATGGACCTCGTCCACCAGCATCTCGGCCTGGTAGAGGGTGGGCTGGGCGGCGTCCGGGGCTCGCGAGGGCATCGTGTGGGCCGCCCAGAGGAGCCGCGTGTCGTTGAGGTAGAAGTGGGCGCGCTGCGGGAAGAGGTCGCCGAAGCAGAGGTAGGAATCATTGCCGGCCATGGTGAGGATGCCGACCGTGTAGTCGCCCTCGGGGACGTCCGCGCAGACATAGCGGACCTCGTCGCGGAAGCCCTCGGGGTTGCCGTGCCAAAGCCCGATGCCGTCAAGTCCCTTGCCGAACCTGTCCGTGACCAGCGTGGCCGGAGTGGGCTTGCCCTCCTTGACGAAGGTCGCCTGGGTGGCCGTCAGCTCAAAGGCGGGGGCGGCCTTGGCCGGGCGAGCCAGAGGCAGCAGCACTACCAACGCCGCCGCGGGGAGTAGCCATCTGATCGTGGGGTGTCCGGACACGCGCATTCTGTCACTCCTCCTCGTGAGGGCGCTTTCCAAGCGGCAAGGTGAACGCCTTGTCCTCCTTCGCCCACCGAATCTGCTACAGTTGTCCACCGGGGAGCGCAAGGCTTGAGCCACTCACCGACCGAAGACCCGAGAGCAGTGGCGCGCGGAGCCGCGGCAGACGACCTGCGGCCGCGTCCGCGGGCGCTGGTCATAGGGCTGCTGGCCGTGGCGGGGGTGTGTTTCGTCGGGCCCTACGCCGACATGGTCGGCAAGTCCATGCAGCTCGGCACGCTCCAGTTCGCGCCGGGGGCCTTCGGCGCCTTCCTCCTCGTCGTCGTGCTGAACTGGCTCTACCGCCTGGTGCGGCGACGCCCGTACCTGCGCCCCGCCGACCTCCTCATCGTGTACGCCATGGTCATGGCCGGCGTCTTCGTCTGCACCCGGGGCGTGATGGAGAAGCTCATCTCGCCCCTGGTCTTCCTCAACTACTACGCCAACCCCCAGAACCGCTACGAGCAGGAACTCCTGCCGTACGTCCAGCGGGACCTGGTGGTCTTCGATCCTCGCGGCGACATCAACCAGGAAGCCGTCCGGGGCTACTTCGAGGGCATCGGGGCCAAGCCCATCCCCTACATGGCATGGCTTCAGCCGCTGGCGATGTGGGCCATCATCATCCTCGCCGTCATCACGGTCTTTTTGTGCATGGCCGCCCTGCTCCGGCGCCAGTGGGTCGAGCATGAGCGGCTGTCCTTCCCGCTGGCCGAGATTCCCCTCCACATCAGCGACGACCACCGGGTCGGCGTGCTGCTGCGGTCGCGGCTCACGTGGATCGGGGCGGCGATCCCGGTAATCATATTCACCCTCAACGGGCTTCACGTCCTCTACCCGACCATCCCCCAGTTCCGGATAGCGGTGTGGGTGAACCAGTACTTCCCCGAGCGGCCCCTGAGCGGCATGTACCTCACGTACATGTGGTTCTCGTTCGCCGCGGCGGGGTTCGCCTACTTCCTGGCGTCGGACCTGCTCCTGAGCCTCTGGTTCTTCTTCGTGCTGACGCGCGTCCAGGACGTCATCGGCACGGCCTTCGGCTACAACATCGTGGACATGCCGAACTACCCGACGCGCCTCTACATCGGGTACCAGGCGGCCGCGGCGTACACGGTGCTGGCATGTCGTCTCGGCTGGGCCGTCAAGCGCTACATCGAGCGGCTGTGGCGCGAGGCACGTGAGCGCCAGGAGGACCCTGGCGCCTCCGAGATGATCGGCCCCCGCACGGCTTTCCTCGGCCTCGCCGTCGGGTTCTGCGTCGTGGTCGGATGGACCGTGACGGCCGGGATGTCCCTGCCGCTGGCGCTGGCGGTGTGGATCATCTACTTCCTCGTGGTGGCCCCGGTTCTCGCGCGCAGCGTGTGCGAGGGCGGCCTGATGATGTGCGAAACCAGCTTCAAGCCCCTCGACGTCATCGGCCTGGTGGTCCCGCGCAGGGCTCTGGGCGCCCGCAATCTGGTGCCGCTGGCCTTCCTGGATGCGGTCTTCTTCCGCGACATGCGCGGTCTGTTTCTCGCCGGCTTCCTCGACGACCAGAAGCTGGCCAAGGGGCTGAGAGTGCAGCCGCGCCGGCTCGTGGTGCCGGTGTTGATCGCGATAGCCGTGGCCTACATCGGCGGCACGCTGAGCCAGCTCCACCTGAACTACCGGATGGGCAACATAACGCTCTACGGCTATCCGGCCGCCAACGCCAGGTGGGCCTTCGACGACGTGATGGCTACGCTCAACGGTGCACGTACCGAAGGCGGCGGCGCGCTGGCATCCTTCGTGGCGGGCGCCATCGTGACCACGCTCCTCGTCCACCTGCGCACCCGCCTTGTCTGGTGGCCCTTCCACCCGCTCGGGTACGCGATGGCCCCGTCGTACACCATGTGGGTCATCTGGTTTCCCTGCTTCGTGACCTGGCTTGCCAAGCTTCTCATCCTCCGCTACGGCGGGATGAAGGCCTACCTGAAGGCGATGCCCCTGTTCATCGGGCTGGTCCTGGGAGAGTTCGGGATGGGCGTCTTCTGGGCGACCTTCGCCGCCATCTCGCGTGGAAGCACCCCGGCCTTCCCCTGGGGTGGCTGACCAAAAGGGGCTACCGCATCAGCCCCGGGCACCCCTGGGGGGCTGCGCCCGCGCCTGGGCGTCTGCGCCTGCCTGCAGGCCTCCGGGCCTGCCAGGCTTCTGAGCCTGCGGGGGTCGCACGCTAGAGATCCGGCCGGAAAGGGGGTGTTAGGGACAGGTGGTAGGAGCTGGTTGA
>CAZSOQ010000259.1:0-7310 GCA_964608495.1 uncultured Armatimonadia bacterium
CCCCCGACGCCGTGCGCACCGAGATCCTCCGCCGCGGCATGGGCGCCACCATCGTCGCCGTGGGCTTTCACTCCGCCGAGATCGCCGACAAGCGCGCCGTTTGCGCCCTCGACCTTCTCTACACCCTCCTCGGCGAGGGCGACCAGGCCTGGCTGTCCGCCGACCTCGTCCGCCGCAGGCAGCTCGCCTTCGGCGCCACCTGCGACTTCCTCACCCAGCGCTATCCGGGCCTCTTCCTGATTACCGCCGTCTGCGCCCCCAACCAGGAGCTGTCCCTCCGCCAGGCCCTGCTCGACAAGGCCGGCGAGCTCCGCACGGCCCTCGTCTCCCAGGAGGACCTCGACCGCGCCAAGCGCCTGCTCTACACCTCCTTCGCCTTCACCAACGAGACCTTCGCCGACCAGGTCGGCACCATCGGCTTCTATGCCATGATTGACAGCTACAAGTTCGCCTTCGAGTACACCGACCTGTGCAACAGCATCACTCCCGAGGAGTTGCGTGCCGTGGCCCAACGCTATCTAGACCCCGACCGACGCTCCGAGGCAATCCTCAGGCCCCAGCCCCAGGCCGGACCGGAGGCTAGTCTCCCATGGCCCGTAGGCTAGCACTACTCCTTGTCCTATCCCTGCTCGCGGCCACCGCCGCAGCCGCCCAAGCCTCTCAGGTCGTCGTCGAGCAGTGGCCTGCCGCCGACCTCACCGCCGTGAGCCTCGCCCTGGGCCTGGACCCCTGGCAGGCGCCCCGCGGCGGCGAGAGCCTGGCGGCCCTGTACGCCGAAATGCTCCTCCTCGAGATGAACGCCGGCCTTCGCCAGCGCGAGGGCCCGGCCGCCACCCTCGTCACCCGTCTGCCCGCCCACCGCGGCGTGGACCTGGACCGTCGCCGCGACTACATCGCCATCACCGTCAATACCACCCGTGACGGCGCCCTCGCGGCCGTGCAGTTCCTCCGCCGCTTCGTCTTCGAGGCGAAGTTCACCCCCGAGGACCTGGAGACCGCCCGCAAGGTCGCCCTCCAGCGCCGCGACGCCTGGCTCGGCTCCGTCCTCGAGCCCACCGAGCAGCTCCTCGTCCGCGCCCTCTGGGACGGCTGCGCCGGCCTCTCCGCGTACGGCACCGAGGAGTCCCTGCAGTCCCTCAGCCTGGCTGACCTGGAGGCCTTCCGCGCCGCCGTGGCGACCGGCAAGAACGCCTGGTTCGCCATCGTCGGCGCTGGTGACGCCGCTGGCGAGTGTCGCCGCGCCGCCGAGGAGGCCGTCGCCGCCCTTCCCCCGACTACCCAGCCCCTCCGCGCGCCGCGAGTGGCTCTCGGCGGGCGCGTCGTCGTCGAGGACAACCCGGCCCTGGACCGCGCCTTCGTCGCCCTCGGCGCTCCTCTGCCGCCCTTCGGCACCCGCGAATACTGGGCCGGCTGGGTCGTCCGCGAGATGCTGGCCGGCCCCGAAGGCCGCCTGCAGAGCGACCGGATGCTCATGGTCCGCCTGGGCCTCATCCTGCCCCAGTCCCTCACCTGGCAGCAGTGGCCCGTCACAGTCCTGCCCATCGAGTTCGGCCGGTGCCCCTACCTGGGCATCTACGCCATGTGCTACCCGCCGCGCCTGGAGCTCACTCGCGAGGGTATCCTGCGCCATCTGGCGCTCATCGCCAGCGGGGACTTCAGCGACGACGAGTTGACCCGCGCCCACGCCCGAGCCGCCAACCTCTGGGCCCGCGAGATCGCGGCTCCCAGAGACCGCGCGCGCCTGCTCGCCGTAGCCGCCATGCTGGGCACCGATCTGCCGGGGCCCCAGGACGTCGCCACTGCCGTTGCCGGGGTCACCCGCGAAGAGGTCCGGGAGATGGCCTACAGCGTCCTCGGCCATCTCTCCGTGGGCATCCAGTTGCCTCGCTCCTGACCGTCCTGCCCACCGCCCACCCGGTCCCGAGTCCTCCCTCCGGCCGTCGGTTCACTCGTCGGCCACGTCCCGCCCGCACCGGCCGCCACAGCCGGGCCCCGGAAGGGCCCGGTCCAGCAGCGGCAGCTCACCGCCCATCAGGTGGCGGAAGAACAGGCAGCGCTCGCACATCGTGCGCTTCTCCGTCCAGGACGGCAGCCTGAGCCCGCGGTACAACCTGCCCGTCAGGATCCAGCACAATTGGCCCCGCCTGGTGCGATAGGCCAGGCACTCCTCGCGCAGTTCCTCCGGACAGACCGTGGCCTCCCAGCAGGCCACGTCTGCCTCGCTGCTCCCGTTGCGGTGGGCCATCAGCAGTAGCAGCACCATCCTCTCCAGTCCCGTGCTCGGGTGACGCCAGCCCTGCTCGCAGCTCTGCACCGTGCGCAGCGACACACTGGCCAGGTCCGCTAACTGGGCCTGCGTCAGGCCCAACTCCTGCCTGATCGCCTTGACGTCAACCGCTCGTGGCGGGCCTGGCTCGAGTAACACTACGTACCCTTCCCCACAGGACTGCCGAGGAATTACGTTTCAAACATAGCCTTTTAATCCGACACCACTATATATCACATACTCACCGTCTTGTGAAGCTACTCTGCATACAAGTGTCATGGCTGACATGCCACTCGCCCCCGCAGTATCGCGGCCGACCGGCCGGCGAAGGGCTATCCTGTGGGAGGCGAGCGGCCGGTTTGTGGCCGCTCGGCGACGGCGCGCCCCGCCGCCCCGCGACCACACCCTCCGTGGCGCCGACCCCAGGCAGGAAGGGCCGTCGCCCTGGCGCGCAGACCGCGCCACGCCTCCCACACGACCCACATCCCCCAGGCCTTCCGCCCGCCACAAACCGCGGCCCGCCTCGCTCCGCGCCGGTGGCCGCGGAGGCGATCCCTATCTCTTCCACCTCCTTCGCCCCTCGTGCAGGCATTGGCCCCCCCGCGCCCAATACTCCTATCGGTCAGCGACAGGGCCCTTCCGCCCGCCACGCTCCCCGGCGACCAGGAGGCGAGCGCATGATAGACGGCGTACACATCAAGACCCTCCGCCGCGTCCTCGACGACCGCGGCTACGTCATGGAAATCCTGCGCGACGACGACGAGTTCTTCCGCGCCTTCGGTCAGTGCTACGTCTCGGCCTGCTTCCCGGGCATCGTCAAGGCCTGGCACTGCCACCGTCGCCAGTGGGACCACCTCTGCATCGTGCAGGGCAACGCCAAGCTCGGCCTTTTCGATGACCGCGAGGACTCGCCCACCCGCGGCGAGACCATGTCCCTCGTCCTCGGCCAGCTCAACCCCGTGCTCGTCCAGGTCCCGCCGATGGTCTGGCACGGCTACACCCCCGTCGGCGGCGAGGTGGCGATCCTGCTCAACGTCCCAACCGAGCACTACAACCGCGACGACCCCGATGAGCTGCGGCGCCCTCCCTTCGACCCCGACATCCCCTTCCAGTGGCTGACCGAGGGCGGCTAGCGGCCCCGACTCGCCCGGGCCCGGTGCGGCACAGGCCACCGGTCCCGCGCAACGAGGAGGATGGGTCATGAAGACACTCGAGGGTCTGCGCTGGCGGCCTCGTTGGGTCTCCCAGCTAGGCTGCGTGAAGGGCTGCCTGGATTGGCTGCGTCGCGACGTCACCTGGGCCTGGCTTTACGGCGGCACGGGCCACGCCTTCGCTCTCAACATCCACGAGGTCGTATGCCCCAGTGGCCCCACCGCCTGGCACTCACACCGCATGGTCTTCGATCTCGGCCCCAACGTCGGCTACAGGGTCTCGACCGTCTCCGGCTTCAAGCACGCTGAGGACTTCGCGGCCAGGCAGCAGGAGGCCTGGGACTTCGTCCGCGGCGGCCTGGACGCGTCGGTGCCGTGCTTCGGCTGGGAGCTGGACGTGCCCGAGTACTATGTCATCCACGGCTACGACGACGTGGGCTACTACTACTCCGGCGCGGGCTGTGACGACGGCGCCGGGCCCAAGGCCTGGCAGGCCCTGGGCGACACGGGCATCGGCTGGCTGCAAGTCTCCCGCCTGGCGCTGTGCGACCCGGCGCCCGCCGCCCAGACCGTCAGGGCCGTGCTCGAGGCCGTGCTCGACCACACCGCGCATCCTGAGAACTGGAGTGAGGAGCCCTATCGCACCGGCCTGCGGGGCTACGAGGTGTGGGCCGAGGCCCTCGAGCAGGGCAAGGCCGATGCCTTCGGCGAGGGCTACAACGCCGTCGTTTGGGCGGAATGTCGCGCGCAGGCGGTGGACTTCCTCGGCGAGGCGGCGCAGCGACTCGAGGGCCTGGCCGACGACCTCTTCGACGAGGCAGCCGCCCACTTCACCGTAGTTCGCGACCGGCTCAGGGCCCTGTCCGACCTGCACCCCTTCCGCCACGGGGTCGAGGGCACCATCACCAGCCCCGAGGCCGGCGCGCTGGTCAGGGAGGCTGCCGCCGCCGAGAGCCGGGGCCTAGAGGTCCTGGGCCGCATCGTCGAGGCCCTCTAGTCTCCTGTCTGATGTAGGGCGGGGCTTCAGCCCCGCCTCCGTCTTTCGCGCGCCCTTCACCACGCGATGACATACCGCCCGGCCCCGGGCATGCCCACCCGGAAGGTCACCCGCCCATCCTTCACGCTCGCTTCCACCGGCCCCAGGTCCGCCCGCGTCCCCGCCGCCAGCGCCCGCACCTTGATCCTCGCCGGCTCGATCCGCGCGCCCGGCAGGAACTCCCCCGGCGCCAGGCTCACCGTGAACGCCCTCTCGCGCGGGTAGGGCAGCACCGTCAGGCTCCCTTCTCCCTTCTCGATCTTGACCGACCCATCGGTGGCCACCTTCCCGAAGTCCACCGTGGTCCCGGGCGGGTTCAGGTGCGCCGTGAAGTCCGCCTGCATGCCCTGCAGCACGTCCTCCTCCGGGCCTACCCTCTCCACGGCGATGTCCGTGATCCGGCCGTCCTCGCGCGTCAGCTTCAGCCGCCCGAGCAGGATCCGGCCCTCCGACTCGCGCACTCCCTTCAGCGGCACCCTCGGCCCCCGGTGCAGCCCGATCACCAGGTCATAGCTGTCGAGATTGTCCGCCGGCACCTGGACCTCGTAGGGCCCGTCCACGATCACGTCCCCGGGCCGCCACTGGCTCGTCGGCGTCGGCACCTCATGGTCCTGCTGGAACACGATGTCCGAGGGGGTATTCGCCGTCGCGTTCAGGAAGTGCACGAAGCAGTGGTAGTCCCCGTCCAGCTCCTCGCCGACGATCCACTCGTAGGTCACCCGCAGCTTCCCGTCGCCGATGTACTCCCATTCCCGCAACCTGGGCTCGATGTCCCGCGCCCCGCGCAGGTAGGGCATGTCGAAGTAGGTCCGCGCGTCCACGAACAGGTACTCCGGGCACTCGGCGTAGTCCGCGAACCTGCCCTCGCGCAGCTCCGTGCACACCTCCGTCTCCGGCCCCAGCGCCAGGAACCCCCACTGCGGCAGAGTCCGGCCTTCCACCTGCCACGGCTCCTCGGCCCAGTTCACCCACACCGTCAGGCCCGTCTCGTACCGTATCCGCTGCCTCCAGGGCTGCCCGACGATGAGCGCCACGCTCCCGCTGACGGACCTGCCGTCCACCTCGTACTCGATCCGCGTGGGCCGTGCCGCGCCGTAGAGCCTCTGCACGGCGTGCATGAGGTGGTGCTCCTTGGCCACCCACTGGATGTTGGCGGTCTGCGAGCTGCCGATGAAGCCCGCGTGCCCGTAGGCCAGCTCCTGCGCCCGGTACTTGTCCACCTGCTCGGGCGTGCCGGTGTCCAGCCCCAGCACGTGGCTGTAGCCCCGCGTGAACCAGCGCTCGTAGTAGCCCATCCCGTGGTTCACCATCTGCGGGTGGAGCTTCAGCAGATCGAAGTCCACGAAGGGGGCATGGTTCTCGGCGCCCGACACCTGTGCCTCGACGCCGTCCACCATCCCCGCCCAGTAGAAGTGGTTCGCGCCCTCGCCGAACAGCGGTCCCTCGTGGGTATCGCGCATGAACTGGAACAGCTCCGAGTCATACTGCACCTTCGCGTGGGCCATGGCCGCCATCGGCTGCCCGGCCTCGTGGTCGAGCTGGTGCCAGGGCGGCACACAGGTGTGCACATCCAGGTAGGCCGCCGTCGTCCCGAACCGCCGGTGAATCTCCGGTGAGTTCTGCTTCGCGTAGCCCAGCGCCCGGTTGCACTTCAGCCCGAAGCTCTGCACGCCGGTCCCGGCGTTGAACCACGCCTTCGACGGCGACCCGTCCGCCAGCAGCACCCGCGCCGCCGGGTCGTAGGACGGCGCGTCCGGGTACAGGTCAATGTAGTTCTCGTGCAGCGACCACACGTACCCACACTCCCTGGCCGCCTGCCCGAACTCGACCATCCCCTCGTCGCCGCCGAACTGCGGGTTCGCCGGCAGGTGGTCCGGCAGCTTCACGTCGTACCCATACCGCTGCCACACGTGGGAGATGATGGCCAGATGGTCCACGCCGTTGTCCTTGAGCGCCCGCAGGTCCTCCGCGTCGCCCTGGTAGGTGCCCTTGTGGTGGCCCCACACGTCCAGCATGGTCCGCGGGCCCAGCAGGTCCAGGTACGGCGATGGCGGCCACGGGATGTTCGGCAACACCTCGCTCACGCTCGGCGACACGGCCACGTACCCGCTCTCGAACAGCGGGTTCCTCGTCCCATCCGTCTTCGCGCTGTAGCTCGCCTCGCCCTGCGGGCAGCGCGACGCGTGAGACACGGTCCAGTCCAGATAGCGCAAGGCGAAGACGTTCTGCGCCGACAGGTAGTGAACGACTCCCCGCGCCCAGTCGGCCGGCAGGTAGGGGACATACAGCGTCCGCCTCAGGGCCGCGCCGCCCACCTGGCCCAGCGAGAACGCGCTCACCGACGGCGTCTCGCACGCGGCCTGCACCGTCAGCGCCTTCCCGGCGATCCCGAAGGTCCACGTGATCCTCACCGCGCCTGCGCCCGCGTCATACTCCCACACCGCCTCCACGGCCTTGCCCTCGTCCCGCAGCGACACGCCCACCAGCCTGCCGTCGCGCGCGGGCAGGCTCCTGGGCTCGTCGCCACCCTCGGCCACCAGCGTCGCACCTCCGCCGGCCGCGGGCAGGAACGGCTGCCCATCGTCCACCTGGGCCGTGAAGTCGTCCAGCGTCCCGGTCCTGGGCTCGTAGGTATAGACGATGCGGCAATCCGCGCCCTGGTAGGAGAAGCGGTACGCATCCCCGGCGCGTTCGATGGTGTTCTCGCACTCCAGCAGGTTCGACGGCGCTATGCCCTGCCCGGACCGGTTACTCAGGGCCCTCAGATCGGCCTCCGCCGTCGCCCGGTAGGCCCCGGTGCTCGTCAGGCGGTCGAGGAGCGCCCCGCGCCCCTGCGCCCCCGCGCCCACGATGATCC
>CAZSOQ010000260.1:0-7284 GCA_964608495.1 uncultured Armatimonadia bacterium
GTCCAGTCCGTGCCCCGCAGGCCGACCGGATAGGCCGGGTGGTGCGGAATCACGATGCAGTCCACGCCCGTCAGCATCTCATACAGGTCCTCGGCCTCCCCGCTCTCGGGAACGCGGATCGCCTCGTCGTCCCGGGCGAAGTACACGTTCTTGTCGCCGTGGTACATGGTGGACCACTCGTAGCCCAGGATGGCGACGAAGCGCCCGGGGTCATAGAAGGCCTTCGCCATGTCCTGGATCTGCCGCCACTGATCCGCCGGGTACTTCGGCCCCACGTGGTCCGAGCAGGCGCAGAAGTCCAGGCGCGACACGTCCCGCGCGTAGGTATACAGCCCCCGCACCGAGCCCGAGCCGTCGCCCGAGTTCTCCGTGTGGCAGTGCAGATCGCCCCACAGCAGCTTGCGCTGCGGCTCGCTCGCCAGCACCCGGATCGGGTTCGACGTGCCCGCCGCAAGGTCCGTGACGACCAGCAGCTCGGGCCCGACGCGAATCCGGCACACGTCATAGCTGGCCAGTACCGTGAACTTCCCCGGCTCGGGCGAGTGGAACAGGCCCAGCGTCAGCATGTGCTCGCCCGCCGGGATGCTCGCCTGCACGCTCCCGCGTTGCGTGTCCACGATCTCCTGGCCCGGCTGCCACTGGGTCGTCGGCGTCGAGGGCCGGTAGTCCCAGTTGGCCAGGGCCCGCCCGGCCGCTGGCCGTCGCTCGAGATGACACGAGACGCGATATTCCTTGCTCGCCGGTGCCGTGCCCGCGTTCCGCCAGTGGGCCACCACGCGAATCGTGCTCCCCGGCCCCACCTCCGTGGCCGTCACCTCGACCCGTGTCAGCTCCGGCAGGAAGCCCGGCTCGGCCTCGGGGGCGGGCCGATCCCGCGCCACGAAATCCTCCGGCTCGAGGGTCCCCACGCCCTCCGGCGTCCCCTTCGCCCGGGCCTCCAAACGATAGACGCCCGGCTTCGTGAACACCACCTCCGCGGACGCCACGGCCCGCTGCCCCTCCGGGAAGCGCACCTCGCGGCTCTCGCGCAGGCCCGGCCCGGTGATGAGGACCACGGGCGGCGCCTCGGTGGCCAGGGCATTGCCGGGGTCCCGGGCCGACACCGCCAGGCGCACGGGCTGTCCCTCCACGGCCTGGCTGGGTGCGGCGAGTACCAGTCTCGCCGCCGCGCCGCCGGCCACGGTCAGCCGCGGGAATTCCGCCAGAGGCGCGGACTTGCCGTCGCCGTCCGTGTCCGAGTACACCCGCACGGCCAGCTCGTCGCCCTCATGCCCTCGCACCCGTCCCCCGGGGCCGCCACCCGACGTGTCGCCATACACCACCAGCAGCGCATCCTCGGCTCGCAGGCCCGGTTCGCCCACCGTCACGGCCAGCTCCTGCACGTCCTGCCAGCCCTGCCGCAGCTCGCGGACCATGCGGACCTGGACCGGCACCCCCTCTTGCGTGCAGCGGGCCGTGGTGTAGTTCGGCCCCGCGGGGTCATCGCACTGCGGCGTGGCGAACAGGTTGATGGGGAAGCCCGAAAGCCGCAGGCGCAGGCCGCCACCGGGCGCCAGGCCCTCGGGTCCGGGCTTGTAGACAATGGTCCACGTCCCCGCGGAGCCCCCAGCCGCCACGCCCGCAGGCTCGATCGTGGCGGTTCCCTCGCCGTCGGCCAGCAGCACCCCCGGCGGCACGGCCGCCAGGACGCAGGCCAGCGCGATCACCGTCAGCATCCATCTTCGTCCTACGCTTCGCATGGCGTTCTGCTCCCTTGCGTGTCGAGAGCTTCTGCCCCCGCGCCCCCGTCACGTCCAGTCGAAAACCACGCCGTACAGCGCGCGGGGGTCGTCGCGCATGATTCCATAGATCGCCGGTGCCTCTTTGATGCTCACGAAGTGCGAGATGATGGGCTCCACCCTCACCAGCCCGGTGCGCAGGAAATGGATCAGGCACTCCAGCTCCGACGCCGTGAAGTGGCACGACACCTCGATGGACGCCTCGGTGCCGTGGAGCATCGTCCAGGGGAAGGTGGTCTCGCCGCGCACCGCGATGGCCCCAAGGGCGCCGCCGTGGGCCAGCAGCCCCCGCTCCCACACGTCGAAGAACAGCCGCTCGTACCCCGAGCCGTCGTAGATCACGTCATAGGGCCCCGCGGCGGCGATCTGCTCCCAGGCGTCCTCGTCCCTCATGTCAACGACGCGGTGGGCGCCGGTCTCGCGGGCGGCTGCCAGGCGCCGGTCCACGATCTCGCCGACCGTCACCTGCGCCCCGACCGCCCGTGCGCACTGGGCGCCGAAGATCCCGATCGGCCCCACTCCCACCACCCATACCCTCTGCCCGGCCCGCACGCGCAGCCGCCGCACCGCCCGCAGCGCCACTCCCGCCACACCCATCAGCGCGCAGTCCCGGTGCTCCACATCGTCGGGCAGCTTCACCATCAATTGCCCTGGCACCACGTCGGCAAGGTGCCAGCCCCGGTGCCCCACGTACTGCCCGTAGAACACCCTGTCCCCTTTGGCGAGCGCCTCCACTCCCTCCCCCACCCCCGCCACGCGGCAGACGTGCTGATAGCCGTGCCGCCCGGGGAAGCGCCCGAAGCCGTGCTCGTCCATCAGCCCGTGCCGCTCCGTGCCGTTGGTGATGCCCGAGTAGATCGTCTCGAGCAGCACCTGCCCGCGCCCGGCCTCAGGCGGCGCGCCCAGCTCACAGAACTCCACCTGTCCCGGTCCCGGAAACTGAAGCCCTACCTCGCGCATTCCCCTTTCACCTCGCGGCCGACGCGCTTCATCCCGCCGCCTGGGCGGCCTCGAGCACCAGCAGCCAGCCCTTCCCCAGCTCGATGGGTATCTCGGCGTCGGGCCTGAACTCCGCCGCCGGCTGGAAGTGGTCAATCGCCGGCGCCACGACCCGCGTCCGCGCCGGGTCCAGCCCGAGTGCCCGCCAGTCCACCCGCAGCCGCACGCGCAGCGCCTTTTCGCCCGCGTCCCCCGGTCTCTCCTGCCGCGTCACCGGCTCCGAGGACGAGAATCTCAGCCGCCCGAAGCTCCCCACATGGTGGAAGGTGCCGCTTGCCGGCGACCAGCACGACAGCTCCCGGCGCGGCGTCTGCTGATCGCGGCAGAAGTTCACCCCGATCTCCTGCCCCTCCGCCGGCGGCTTCATCCCCAGCGATTCGAGGCTCGCGACGGCCTCGCCTTCCCAGTATCCCTCCCCCACCGACGCCCGGTAGACCCAGTCGCCGTCCCACGCCATGTCCTGGTTCTCGTTGTCCGCGAAGACCCCGGCGCTGTTGCCCACGAGCTGCACGTACCGCGCCCCCTCCGGGTCGGGCTGCAGGAAGACCTCGATGGCGTCATCCTCCCACACCGGCCCGTCCCGCTCCGTGGCCTCGGCCTTCAGCGCCCCACCGGCCCGCTCGCACCGAAAGCCGATGTACACCCGCCTCGCGTCGTGCGTCACCAACACCTCGGTCTGCCCTTCCGCCGGGCCCTCGCCCTCAAAGACCGTGAAGTTCGTCAGCCGTGCCGCCCCGTCCCATTCCCCGGGCGACAGGCGCCCGTCCACCGTGGGCGGTGTGGCCATCGCCCGTGTGGTCGCCGTCAGCGGCCCGCTCTGTCCCGTCCAGTGCCCCAGCGCCACCAGCGCCTTGTCCTCCTTGCGGTACACCGTCGTCAGCACCTCGGGCGAATCCGTCCGCACCGGGCACTTCGGGTCCCAGTACCCGATCATCTCGGCGTCCTGGATCCCGAAGGCATCCCAGAATCGCCACATCGCCGACGCCGACGGGTGCTGCCGCCCGGTCATCCCGTACACCATTCCCCGGTACGGGTTCCCCCCGTTCTGGTAGTTCAGCATCTCGCTCGTCAGCCCGAAGGGAATCCCCGATATTTCCACCAGCCAGCAGTCCGGCGGCTGGTTGTAGTCGTAGAGCTCGCCGAACCACAGGTTGCTGATGTAAGGGAAGTGCTCGAGATTGGCGTTCGCCGTGCTGACCCGTCGGTCGGGGTCCCAGGGGGGCGACCAGCAGTCGCCGCCGTGGAAGTTGATGCGGCTGTGCGGGTCGTTGCGGTACATGACCTTGGCGACGCGCTTCATGATCTCGCGGTCGTAGCCGATGCCGTCGAGGTAGAGGCCGTCGAGGCCGG
The DNA here is from genome assembly GCA_964608495.1 of uncultured Armatimonadia bacterium. Classification (GTDB taxonomy): domain Bacteria; phylum Armatimonadota; class Zipacnadia; order Zipacnadales; family FEN-943; genus JAKORR01. Next base: position 4,128 of record CAZSOQ010000260.1, read on the forward strand.
TGTTGACCATAAGCCAGTTGAGGCCCTCGACGTAGTAGTTGTGCCAGCGCGAGAGGCCCTGGGTCTCGATGGCGGCGTCGGTGTCCTCGAGCCAGGGCAGGGGCTGCCGCCAGGACGGGACGTAGCCGCTGACCAGGTGCTCGCGGAGCCAGGGATAGCCGCCGCCGGCCCTGCCGAAGGTCGTCTCGCCGACCTTGGCCGGGTTCGTGTCTCGGGTGGGGAAGATCTCATCGCCCAGGCTGCACAGCGGCCATATCTCGACCGCATGGTTGCTGACCTGGCCGAGGGTATAGTAGATGTTCACACCCCTCGGGGGCACCGGCTCCTCCCTGAACCACAGCTTGATCTGGCTGCCCTGCTCGCCCGGCGAAACCTCGTAAGCGCCGGTCAGGGCGCCGCCTTTCCCGCCCGCGCTCCGTTCCGGGCGCGTGGTCGGGCCCCCATCCCAGTCGGAGAAGGTGTCGAGCAGGAGGGTGTGCTCGTCAACGGTCGGGCTGGTGGGCGCCCCTTCCGCGTAAGGCGCGTCCGTGATCTTCACCGCGTCGAGTATGAAGCCGCTTCCCTGGAGGCCGAGCGTTGCGTCCTTGAGCGGCGTGGTGAGCGTGCCCTGGTACGCGCCAGCCGACTTGCGCTTGCCGTCCACGAAGATCGCGAACTGGTCGCCCCAGGACAGAGTCACAAGGTGCCGCTCGCCGCGTTGCCACTCGGGCGAGTGGCTGGACATGAGCACCGGGTACTGGTTGAGCTCGGGCGCCCCCCTTCGCACATAGCCCCGCATCCCCCGGTCGTCTATGTTCCAGTAGAAACCGAGGGAATCCTGATTGGGGTACGTGACGTAGAAGAGGGGCTGGTTGAACTGGGCCTGGCCGGCAGCTCCCGCAGCAGGATCGAAGTTGACGGTGGTCCAGATGTGCACCGCGCCGTGGCGGGGGTCCAGATTCCCCTCCGCCGGGTACTCCAGACTGCCCAGGTCGGTGCGGCGCGTCTTGACGGCCTTCACCGACCTGACGAGATCGGTCAGCTCGCCAGTGGTGAGGAAGGGGTAGTTGATGTAGGGATTGGGCGGGCTGCCGTGGTGGACGTGCAAGACCGTGCCGTCGGCGCGGACGTCGCCATAGCGCCAGTTCCAGTGGTTAGAATCAATGGGCTTGAAGGGCGTGATGAGGAGGCGGAAGCGCCAGTCCACCTCCTCGCCGGGGCGCAGCCTTCGGGCTCCCGTGTAGGCTCGGAGGACCACCGCGTCGCCCGTCTGGGTGATGTCACAGCCACCCTGGCCGTCGTTTCCCCAGGATGGCGGAATGCCCGTGCTCGCGAGCGTCACCGGCTGCCAGACGTCGCGGTCGCCCCTTAGCTGCACCTGCAGGCCGGCATCAACATCACCCAGCCAGACCATGTTGTTCGCGCGGCTGACATCCCACTTCCAGTGCCACTCAGGCGGGCGCAAGCCGCCCCTCTTGCCCATCCCCATCATGTAGACGGCGCAATCGCGTCGGATTGGGATCTCGAGGCGGACATCGGAGGTCCGCAGGCGGCGGGCCGGCTTCAGAGTGACGCCGTAGGTGAGGCACCCGTCTGCCTCCATCCTGCAGCGGACGGTCAGTGAGCCCGCGTCGCCGTGGGCGGTGGTGAGGCGCTCGACCGCCCCGGGGGCGGACTTGGGCACCTCGGTCCGCTGGGGCACAAACGCCAGGGGGCCGCCGCTTGTCTCAACCGTGAAGGCAATGGGCGCCGCCAGGACCTCCCGGCCCTTGCTGATGATGCTCGCGGGCAGGCCAAGAGGCCCAAAGCGCACCTGGCGGAGGAGGCCTTTCACCGTGTCGCCGCGGACCTCAAGCGGCGTGAAGGGTGGGACCACCTGGTCGTCCAGCCCGAGGGTTGAGTTCAGCCACTTGAGTCGTGACAGCCGCCGGAGATCGCCGGCGCCGCCGTCCTCGAGCACCGGGCCGGCAACGTCAATGCGCACCCTGACCGACTGTGCCTCGGCCCCCTGCGGCTTGACCGTGACCGTGCCGGTGTAGGAGCCTGCTGCCTCCGTGGGGATCGAGAGCCCGATCCAGAGCGCCTGCACGCGGCCCCTGGCCACTTCGATGGTCTTGCCGATAGGCCGGCCCAGCCAGTCAGTGCCCTCAAGGTTGAAGCAGGTCAGCTCGGATGCGGGGATTGTCGCTCCGTCCGTGGACTTCAGGTCCGAGGACTCGAGCGCGAGGGTAGGGATGGCCTGCCTAGCGGCGTACACGCCTATCTGGAAGACGTAGTACTCCCCGGGATTCGCGGCGCCGAGGAATTCGTCGGCCGGGCCCCGCCGGATCCACCTCAGCGGAAGGTCGTCGGGCATTCTGATCGCGTGCTCGCGGTCTTCGGGGAAGAGCAGGTACGACCGATTCGGGTGCGCCGCCAGCAGCCCCGCCGTTTCCTCCTCGGTCGCTAGGATCTCCATGGGGTCCATCCGGTGGAATTCGCTCCGCGCCTGTATCTCCACCAGCTCTGCCCGCGGTAGGGCCCGCCACTTCCCGCTCGCCAGGCCCTCCGCCGTCAGCCCGTTGCGCGCCAGCCACTCGCGGTCCGCCGTGTCCTCCGGCGCGAAGTAGGTCCCCGGATCGTCGAAGTTCGCCACCCCCGGGTTGTAGGGCAGGTAGTAGACATGATATTCCCCCGGCGCGGTCGCGGGCTGGAACACCAGGTCCCCGGCCTCCCGCGTGACGCTCGCCCGCGCCACGTTCAGGACCCTCTCCCCCGTCGTCGCGTCGAACACCCGGATGTCCCTGGCTTCCGGGTCCCGGTCGCGCCGTCGCCATTCGATGTGCGCCCACACGGCATCGCCCTTCCCACCCACTCGCAGCACCGCCCGGTGATTCCCGTGCCCCTTCTCCGGCCACGACCCGATGCCGTAGGATACATCCTGAGCGGCGGCAAGGCCGCACGCCCCTATAGCGAATCCGACCACAGCGAAGCGTGCGGACCAACACCACTTCGTTAGTCTTTCGGTCAACAGGCCACACCTCCGTGAGTGTCATCAAAGCGTCCCGCCTCTTGCGCGAGACTCGAGATGGTTGATCGTTCCTTGGTCTCCAGGGCATGTTACACGCCCCGCGAAGCGCGGGCCAGCGAACCGCTCAAGCTTCTCGCGCTTGACCGCTCTCGCGCCCGGTAGTACGCT
>CAZSOQ010000261.1:0-7199 GCA_964608495.1 uncultured Armatimonadia bacterium
AGCAGGGGGTGCAGGGGGACAGGAGTCCCCCTGCAGTCTCCCGGCCTGCATGGCAGTCGCCCTGGCGCACAAACCGCACCAGGCCTCCCACAGGGGAGGACCGTCACTATACATAACGCAGATTAGGCGCCCCTCCGCGGCCCCTCCCGCACCACCAGCCATCCCTTCCCTCCAGCGCTACTCCGCCTCCCAGCCCGCCGCCACCATACTACAGGGCTGCAGGACGACCTCCGCGCCGCTGCCGAACCCCGTCAGGGTTTCTTCTACCGCCTCCACCTGCGCTGTCGGGTTCTCGTCCTCGTTGCTCGCGGTTACGCTATCGGCCTGCAGCCGCCACGCCGTGGCCGTGCCGCCTGCCGCGCCGCCCGCGAATCTCACCGTCACGGCATGCGCCTCGGCCGTGTCGAGATTCACGAGAATCAGCCCGCGCCGCTCCCCGTCCCGGAAGGCGTAGCTCCACAGCGCCGGCAGTCCTTCCACGGTCTGCCTTTCCTTGGCGCCCTCGAACACCCCTGTGGCCGCGAAGGTAGGCACATCGCCGCTCAGCGTGGTCTCCACCAGGTCGCCTCCAAGGACCTTGTTCGCCAGCGCGCAGGCCAGGAAGGTTGGCCTGTACCGTTCGTGCCCCCGCCGCATGTTCAGTGCCGTTCCCCACAGCCGCACCGGCCCCACGTTCTGCGCGTTATAGTGGTGTTGCGCCAGCGAGAACAGGCATTGCGCCCGCGCCTGCTGCTCGCGCAGCATGAGCAGCATCGTGTTCGCCACGTTCAGCCCGCCGCCCAGGGACGTCACCAGCGCATTCCTCGGCTCGAGCGGCCCATCCCCGCCCGTGATGTGGTGGTTCACCTCGTACACCGACAGCTCCATCCCGGCCTTGCTGGTCAGGATGCGGTTCCGTGTCATGGTCCCCTGCTCCGTCGTGGACCGCAGGATGGCGTAGGCGAAGGCCCACCCCAGCAGCTTCCCCGGCGTGTCCAGCTCCCGCGCCTCGTCCGCGCCGAAGCTGTGGATGATATAGGGCGCCACCGCGTACCGATCGGCGTTGGGCACGTTCCGCACGATCTGCGCCCCCAGCCACGTGTTCACCGCCTGCGCTCCGGCGTGGAACACCACCTTCGGGCTGTAGTAGGGCGAGCTCTTGCCCAAATGGATCAGGTCGTGCCAGTAGTCCGGCCCGTTGTATCCCCCGCACTGGTAGGGTGGCGCCTTGTTCCACGCCTCGTTGCCGAACTCCACGTGGATCCGCTCGAACACCTCGGTCCACGGTCGCGGATGCCCAAGCTCGGCCCGCACCTTCCCGTAGCCCACGTCCGCCGGCGCCCCGAGGTATTCCATGAAGGCCCGCATCTCGTCCTGCGTCAGGGTCCCTGGCAGGCAGTACCACGGCTCGCAGCCCAGCAGCTCACACAGCTCATACATCTCGGGCAGGCTGTAGGGGTCGGAGCCGTGGTCCTCGTAGGGCCCGGCCTTCACGTTGTTCTGGCTCGCGTAGGTGAAGGACCGCAGCGGCGGCGCCAGGCAGTTGTCCAGCGTGCTTCCCCCCATCTGCAGATAGCGCAGCGCCCCGGGGTTGTAGCGCTTCAGGGTCGCCACCACGTCGTCCCGGAAGGCGGTCGGGTTCGTATCTCCTTCCATCCATATCTCGACGTCGTCCAGGAGCATGGCCCCGCCTGTGACCTCGAAGCGGAAGAAGAGCATCGGGTTGTCCGTGGGGTCCTTGGGCTCGGGAACGCCGGTCGCGACCAGCTTCACGTCGTGCTCCCGCCACTCCCCCGTTACCGGCACGCTGGCGTCCTCGCCCCACTCGTCGCGGTCACAGGTCACCCGAAGCTGCGGGGTGCCTTGCCTGGCCCTGGCCCAGAATCTCACGTGCCAGGTCCCATTGGTTTCCCCGTATCGCTGGTAGTGAGTGGAGAATCGCAGGTGGGCCTTCTCGGCGGTGGCGTCCAGCACCGCCGCGGCCTGCCCGAAGGACCCGGGCGGCACGTCCCCGATCGCGATGCCGTTGGCCTTCGAGGTCCAGAAACCGTCCAGGCTCCTGAATTGCCCGTCGCTCAGCCGCGCCGTCTCCACCATCACGCCCACATTCTCGCCGCCCGCCGGCACGGGGCGGTCGAAGACGAAGTACCGGAAGTCCTTCATCTGCCCCTGATGCTGGACTTGCTTCTTCGTGACCTCCGTTATCGTGCCTGAGAGGCCCTTGCCCGGCCCGGATAGAAGCGTAAACTTCGCCCCGACCAGAATCTGGTCCCACGAGCCCCAGTCGCTGAACCAGGTCGTGGTGCCCTTCTCGTCCTGCAGCGGCCCGAAGTGACACTGGCGGTACATGGTGCCCTCGAAGTTCTCGGACACCCGCTTCTTGACCAGTGCCGCGCCCGAGTAGTAGGCATCGCCGCCCAGGTTGATCCCGAATCGCGTGGTGTCGGGCACGAGCACGCGGTCGCCAATCTCGACCATGACCTCCGCCCGCGCGCCTCGGCATCCGATCAGGCCCGCCGCGCCGACGAGCACCAGGAGCGCTAGGCCCAGGCCCAGCCGTCGCAAGCGCTCACAAGCCATGCCTGACCCCCCTGCGTCGTGATTGTCCGGGCCTCGCGCCCCTTGCTCTCCTCGTCGTCCAACCCACCACCCCTGCGCGTGCCGGGGGGGAGGCGCACGGCCGCTGTCCGGCTGCTCAGCGACAGTCCTCGCGCGCCACCCGACTTATCGCCCTACGCCCGCTCAGCCTGTCGCCGCCGCCTCACACGTCCTCTTCCCCCGTGGCGTCCTCATACTCCCCTCGCCCGTCCATGTAGTCCGGCATCGGCACATCCCACCAGCCCGCCGCCGGACTGCCCGTGTGGGGCCAGTCGCGGGCGACCATGACCTCCACCACCGCCGGTCCTTCGACCGCCCTGGCCTCCTCGAGGGCCGGGGCCACTTCCTCGCGCCGCGAGATGCGCTTGCCCCAGCACCCGAAGTCCCTGGCGATGCCGGCGATGTCGGGCGAGTACACCTCGTCGTCGCTCAGGAAGTCGGTGGCGCAGGCGTAGTCCTCGCCGAAGGCCGCCATCTGCAGGTCCCGGATCGAGATCCACCCCTGGTTATTGGCCACGAGGAAGACCAGGGGCACCCCCAGCCGCGCCGCCGTGGACAGCTCCTGGATGTGCATGAGGAAATCGCCGTCGCCGACGATGCCCGCCACGGGCCGGTCCGGGCGGGCCAGCTTCACCCCCAGCGCGGCCGGCAGCGTGAAGCCCATGGTCGAGAACCCGCCGGTGGTGATACACGTACCGGGCTCGTAGAAGGGAAACTCCTGGAGGATTTGCGCCTGGGTATTGCCGGACGAGTGCACGACGAGGGTCTCGCGGGGCAGGGCCGCGCGCGCCTCGCGCAGCATGGTCGAGATGGTCACGGGGTCGTGATCGTCGTCGCGGTGCTCGGCCAGGAACGCTTCCCACTCCGACTTGAGCCGCTGGATCTCGGTCGAGTAGGGCGAGCCAACCCAGTCGCGCACGCCCATGTCCTCCAGGGCGATCGCCAGCAGGCCCAGCCCTGCGGCCGCATCCGCTACTACTCCCACCTCCACCGGGTAGTTCTTGCCGATCTCGTGGGGGTCCACGTCTATCTGGATGAGCCTCGTGGGCGGGATCGAGAAGGCCACGCCCCGCCGGTAGGAGGCCGTGGTCTCGTCGGCGAAGCGACAGCCCACCGCCAGCAGCACGTCCGCCCGCCGCGTCAGCTCGAGCCCGCAGGCCGTGCCCTTCGAGCCCGTGCACCAGGCATAGAGCGGGTGATCGGCCGGGAAGGCCCCCAGCCCCTGCATGGTGTTCACCACGGCCGCGCCCACGGCTTCAGCCACCACGCGCAGCTCGTCGAAGGCCCGCGCTGAGACCACTCCCCCACCGACCAGGATCACCGGGCGCTCGGCGGCGTGCAGGAGCCGGGCGGCCTCGTGGACCGCCTGCATGTCCGGCATCGCCTGGGTCGTGGCGCGCCGGGCCTCCAGGTCCGGGAGCTCTACCTCCGCCGCCTGGGCCTGCACGTCCATGGGCATGCCCACGGTTACAGGCCCGGGCCGCCCGGTCAGCATCTGGTTGAAGGCCCGCGCCATGATCCGCGGGAGCTGGCGGGCCTGCAGGGCCAGGAAGTGGCGCTTGCTCACCGGCTCGAGCACCCGCCAGTTGGCGGCATCCGACCGGCGCTCGATCTCCTGCAGCACACCCACGCCGAACATGTGCACATGCGTCTCGCCGGTGAGGACCAGCACGGCCGACGAGTCCACATAGGCTGTGGCGAGGCCGATGGCGGTATTGAGCGCCCCGGGCCCGATGGACGTGAACACAGCGAGGGGCTGGCCGCTGGCGCGGTAGTAGCCGTCGGCGAGGTGTACGGCGGCGCTTTCATGGAGAGGCTGGAGGATGCTGATCTCGTCGCGACGGCGACGGAGGGCGTCAACGAACTGGATATTGCCGTGGCCGGGGATACCGACGGCATAGGGCACCCGCCCGCGAATCAGGCACTCGGCAATGATCTCACCGCCCGTAAGGCGCATGGGCACGACCTCCTTGTTTCACCGCGCGGGTTCCCCTTGGCCAGGCCCGGGTCCTGCGCCGACCAGATCCCCTCCATTCCCCCTTCCCCGTCCCCCAGGCCTGCGAATCGGCGTTCCCAGAAGCCATGCTAAGCTTCTCCCTCGGACGTGCTGAGCGCGTCCGAGGCCCTGTCGGGCCGCGGAACTGAGTCGCCGCGTCTTCTGCGGCGACCATGTTACGCGGCCCAGGCAACATGGGGTCAGGGGCCCGTGGCCCCTGCGGGGTGTGGGGCAGAGCCCCACGGTTTTGCCCCACGGTTTTGCTCCGCGCTCTTGCCTCGCGGTTCTGCTCCTCACGCCCTCCCTCCGGACCTCACCTCGACCTCCACTTCCTCTCCCACCTGCTCGCTGATCGCCTCGCGGATCTGCTCCTTGCGCTTCTCGACGCGGCCCACGAGTTCCGCCCACGGTACCAGCAGCTCGTACCGCCCGTCGCTCTTCCTGCGCAGCACCGCGGCTGCCAGCACGGGGCTCCACTCCCCAGCCTCGCGCAGTCTCGCCACGACCCTCGCCCACACGTCGCTCGTCTGGCTGTCCACTCCGAGCTGCCTCAGGCGTTCCTCTCGCTGCTCTTCCAGCTCGCGTTGTTGGCGCCGCATGTCGTCATCGGCCTCACGGCGACGCCCGCGGGCATGTGGGTCCTCGCGGGCGAAGGCCTGGGGCAGCTCGTAGTGCTCCTTGACGGCGGCCACCATCCACGCCGCGGCGCTAACCTCCGGCTGCCAGCCGTGCTCGAGGCGCCATTGGATGAAGGCGATCATACCTGCGAGGTAGTGGGGATCTTCCTGTCGGACCAGGCGCTCGGCGGTCTTGGCGTGGACCCCTAGGTCCTTGAGTTGCTGGACGAGCCCCTGGGCTGGGGTCTCAGCCTCTTCCCTATCGTCTATCTCGTCAGCAACAACATCCTGAGGCCGACGTCTGGTGGGGCGAGGGGATTGGCGGGATGTTGTTGTCCTTGTATCTCTGTCTCTTGTACTACTGTCTGTTGTGGGTCTACGGGATTGACCACGGGTAGGTATATCGCGTTGACCACGGTAGTGAACATTATTGACCACCCCGGGGTATGGCTCACGGGGGGTATTGCCTTCCCCGGCATCCCCGGGCTCGCCCGCCTCGCCGTCCTTGAACCGGAGGGAGTATACGTTCACCTCGCTGTCGCCCTCGTCCGTCAGCCGCCGCCGCACCTCGATGATCCCTTTGCGCACAAGGCCCTGTACCCCGCGCAGTACCCCTTGCTTTGACATCCCGGTCCCCACGTCCATCACTCGCCCGTCGCGCGTCTTGATCCCCTCGACCAGTTGCTTGAGTGATATGGCATCGGAGCGCTTCTTGAAGCCGAAGGTCCGCCGCACGATGTAGAGCAGCACGCGCAGTTCCGACTCGGTGAGCCTGGCGGCCAGCACGTCGAACAGCTCGTCGGGCACCGGCGTGGTGTTCGGCGACGAGAAGCCGGCGAAGTAGAATTCCTCTTCCTCGTGCGACCGCTTACGTCTCATCTATCCCTGGGTCCTCCGACCCTTGCTCCCTGGGCTCTCCTGTCCCCTTCCAGGTCTCTCTTGCAGGTTCCCCTTTGTAGGGCGGGGCTTCAGCCCCGCCTCCGTCTTTGGGTCCCGCGGGCTCGGCACGCGCGCGCACGCGCCTTGCGTCGCTTTCGCTTTGCAGGGGGCTCTGAACCGTCCCGTGTGGCAACCGCCGAGGACCCCACGACCGTCCCGCCCGGCCTGGGCTTGACATACCCATACCGCATCGGCTACACTTACTGCTGCCGACAGTGGCACACAAAAGGCCTCCTTCCCGCGCCAGGGCCGCCACCCACAGCGCGGAACGGGTCGCCAAAGGAAGCTTGGATCACTTGGGCTTGCGGGCCGCCACCCGACAAGCCCTTTTCCGTTTCAGACGAATTGTCTCCCGCTCGTCAGCCACCGATCCCCCTTCCGGCCGCCGCCGGACCTTGTCGTTCTACTCCACCAGCCTGACGATCCCCGTCCCCTGGGCGCTGCGGGCCAGGCGCTGGTCGCAGGTCCACAGCTCCGCCTCCTCGACCCTTGCGGTCACCAGGTAGCAGGCGTCGTAGGCGCTGGCCACCCGGCGCGGCGTCAGCACCTCCCGCCACAGCCGTTCGAGGTGCCGTTCCACGTCCTGCAGTTCCACGGGCAGGGCCAGCAGGTACTCCAGGCTCTCCCAGGCGACGTCCACGGGCAGTGTGTCGCGCGCCATGAGGGTCGCCCGCCACAGCCCGTTGGTCACCTCCCACACCCACAGCCGCGGGGCCACGATCCGCCGATCCTCCCGCACCCATCGCTCCCAGACCGCGGCCACTCCTTCGCTGACGGGGTGAGGGATGACCAGTCGCAGCGCGAAGCTGGCGTCCACGCATACCGCCCTGGTGCTCTCATCCTGCGCCATCTATCAGGCCGCCCGATGAAGAATCCTGTGCCTCTCCCCCACGCCGGCGCCCACGGCCCTTGGCGCCTTGGCCTACCGTCTCCGCATCGCGCCGAAGACGGCTATCGCCACGGAGAACCCCACAAGGAAGCCTATGCCCGCGCCCCAGGCGAAGCCCTTCTCGCCGGCGATCGCCTGCGCTATTGCCCCGCCGATGGCTCCCACCACTATCCCGCCCACC
>CAZSOQ010000262.1:0-7128 GCA_964608495.1 uncultured Armatimonadia bacterium
GGTGGCGGTGTGGTGATCCGTCTGTTCGCTGCAACAACGCGCCGCGCGCCGTAGTCGCAGGGTTCAGCCTGCGGTGGTGGTCGGCGGTGGTCCCTACAGGCCGGGGGCTTCCCCGGCCTGTGCCTGCGGCCCTGCGGTGGTCCCCTGCCCTAACCCCCCTCCACCTCCACCTCGCTGATCCACATGATCCCCAGGCGCTCGATCGGCCCGCCGCGAGCGCCCTGCAGAATCCGCAGACGCTGCAGCCGCACCCCTTCGAGGCGGACGGTGGTCAGCCCTCGGTCGGGATCGGCGCAGACGTCCTGGGCCTCGAGGGTGACCCACTCCTCGCCCCGGCGCTCCTGGAGCACGATGTCCCGCGAGGCCCACAGCTTCCCCGAATCCCGCGCCCACCAGACCCGCACCTCGTCCACCCTGGTCGGAGCCGGCAGGCGCAGTTCCACCCAGTGGGGCGTGTCGGTGTCCTCCGAGGCCCAGGCCACGTCGGTCCAGTGGGCGCTCGTGGGGTTAATCTCTCCGTCGGTCAGCGGCGCCGCGCTGTAGCCGTCGTACAGGCTGTCAACGGCCACCTGCGTGCCCGGCGGCACCTTGCCCGCCCGCGCCGTGTACTGCATCACTCCCGTGGCCCGGCGCGCCACCGCGAGGGCGACGTGGTCGGTGATGCGCGACGCCCGCTGCCCGGACTGGGGCTTGCCAGCCAGGCAGGCCTGGGCCAGCCGCAGGTGCCAGCGCAGGTCCTCGACGTCGCGCACGGTGCGGTCGGTGTCCGGGCCCCAGTCGGCCTCCCGGGCGGCCTTCTCGACCGCGTCGAGCGTGCGGAAGGCCGCCGCGAAGTCCACCTTGCCCGGGCCTGCCGCCAGCGCCGTCTCCAGCCCTGCGAGCTGCTCGTTGATCCCTGCTGCCGTCGCGCCCTCCACCAGTGGACGCCCCTCCGCCGGCTCGAAGCCCGGCCGCCTCACCAGGTTCTCCTCCGGCTTGTCCGCCAGCGCCACCCGCACGTCATCAAACCACACGCGCCCCGTGTGATTCCCGCGGAACAGCAGGTACACGTTCACGTTGCGCACCGGCTTGGCCGGCTCCAGCACCCGCTCGCCGTACTCCCAGTCGTGCGTGCCCGTGGCGAACTGCACCGTCTGCCCGTACAGCGCCGTCCCGTCCGTGTAGTAGCAGTCCACGTAGAGCGCGTAGTTGCCGTCCTTCTCGCCCGTGACGTTCTCGGCCTTGCTCCAGGCCGAGATAATGAGCCGCTGGGGCTCCTTGTGCTGCGTGACGAAGGTCTGCGACGCGCCCGCCATGCCCCCGGCTTCCGCCGCCGACGCCTCCAGGCAGTAGCGGCCCTCGTGGCCGGGGCTCGCCATCCTGCCTCCTCCGTCGGCGTAGGGGCTCCAGGGCGTCAGGGTCGTCCCGGCGCTCTTGCAGGCCTCGACGTACCGCCTCCGCGCGCCCAGCACGTCCCGCGCGCGGTCCAGGCAGGCCGCCGCCTGGGCCTCCCTCTCCCCTACCGCCCACACCACCACATCATCGCCCTTCATCCGCATCTCGACCTCGCGGCCCGCCGGCTCGATCCGCCCGGTCAGCAGCTCGACGGCCAGCCCGTCCCGTGGTGCCGCGCCCTCGCCCAGGGCCGCCTTCACCGTCTGTTCCTCCTCTGGCTTCTCACCCGGATCGGTGGACACGGTGAGGAAGGTCAGCCCCCCTCGGCCGGGCCCGAAGCTCTCGGCGTAGGCGCCGTCGCCGGCCGCGCCGAAGTCGGCGACAGGGCTCCAGCCGGCCGCCGCGAGCTCCCGGGCCAGGGGCATGTATCGCCGGAAGAGTGGCCTGTCGCGGTCGTACCACTCCGGGTGGACCCAGTAGCTTGACCCGGGATGCGCCCCCGACGGCGAGATGTCGAAGAAGCCGGGGAGGATTCCGTAGGCCAGGCACCGGCGCATGTAGGTCTCGATGTGCGCGGACTCGTACTGCGCAAAGTCCGCCTTCACCAGCGTGCAGAAGGGCTTCCGCCAGGTGTAGGCCCGGATCTGCCGGGCCTCCGAGCGCCGCAGGTTGATGCCCATCTCGCCGCCCGGCACGTCAATGTAGGGGATCACGTAGGCGAAGGACGACAGGCTCCCGTCATTCAGCATCGTCAGCTTGCCGGTGCCCGCCAGCGTCTGGTGGATCGCCTGCGCCCACTCCGCCGAGCTGAATAGGTTGTAGTTGAGGGGCTTGTGCCTCTCCGCGTCCCACAGCAGCAGGTGATTCGCCGCCCTCAGGTGCTCAGGCGCGTAGTCCAGCCCCGCCGCGATCCCGTCGTAGTACGCGCCGTCAGTCCCCTCCGGGAACTCGTCCGCCCGCACCCGGTCCAGCAACTTCTCCACCATCACCTTCCCGTAGGGCAGGTCGGGGTCCACGCAGGCCTGGCAGAAGAAGTCGCCATAGGTGCTCTCGGGACGGTACGCGATCTTCTCATCGGGCCCGCGAATCCCGCACACGTCCCACACATCCTTGATCCCCGTGCGACGCTCCGCCACGGCGTTGAAGGCCGCCACCACATCCTCATAGGGCGGCAGCGGCTCCGTGCCCCGCTCGTAGCTCTCCACATTGGCGAACTCGCCCGCGCAGTGGAAGTACACGAAGCTCAGCGCGCCCAGGACGTCATCGAAAGCCGCGTTCGGCGCCCCTTCCTGGTAGGCAAAGCCGAACTCGTCCACGTTGGCGATCTTCGACAGGTCGGCGAAGGGCATCCAGCCGCCGTACTGCTTCACCCGCACCTGCCAGTCCTCGGGCCACAGCTGGTAGCAGCGCGCCAGGCCGTGGCGCAGGCCCGCCATGCCCTCGCCCTTCATGAACCAGAGCGAGAACTCCGCCGCGCGCGGCGGCGTGGTGTACTCGCTGAGCGCCAGGTCCACCTCGGCGCTCAGCACCATCTGCCGCCCGCCCACCGCCACGAACCGCGCCACCAGCAGCTCGCCCATGCGCCGGGCCAGCGCCGCCCATTCCCCACCGCGGCTCACGGCGCCGAGCGGGTACACCGAGTAGCGCCCGTACTGGGGCTGCTCCACTTCCCCGGTGAAGTCGGGGAGGCCGGGCAGGCCGCGCAGCCCGGCCGTGTTGCTCAGTGGCGTGGTGCCCAGCGGCAGCGTGGTGTCCAGGTCCTGCCACCACACCCACTGGTCGGCCGCGCCCGCCAGCACCAGCCCGACCCGCAGCACCAGCCCTCTGTCCTCGCCGCTCGCATCGGCCAGCCGCACCCGCAGCTCAGTCGCCCGCTCGCCGGGCCGGTAGTCCACGGCCAGCGACAGCCCGCTTCCCTCGGGCTCGGCGGACAGGCGCCCGCCCTCTGTCAGCCTCGACCCACTGTCCTCCAGCACGTATGCCTTGCCCGCCGCCGCGTCGAGGATCTCCCAGCGCACGGTCTCCACGTCCGGGGCAGTGGGCAGAGCGATCTGTGCAATCAGGGGAATCGCCAGGGCCGCCATCATGGGTTTCGCCTCCCGGGCCTGCGTCTCACTGTAGGATTAGGCGTCGGGGACCTTTTTCCTCTCGCACCGGGGCCGCGTCATCCAGCCCCCGCGCAGTTGCGGCCCCTTGCCACAGGCCCGCCGCGGCCTATGCCCTGTGGGAGGCCTGGCGAGGTTTGTGCGCCAAGGCGACTGCAGCCTCTGAGGCACGACTCGCTCCGCGGTCGCCGAGCTCCCGCAAACCGGTCGCTCGCCTCCCACAGAGGCCCAGCAGCCCCGGCATATGAGTAGCCTGCATGCCCCAGCGGCTCACAGACCCGCCGCTCGCCTTCCACAAGAGCCCCACCCCCTGTGACCACGGCTCTGCCCTGCCATCGCCACAAATCAGCCCCATTGCCTCCTACGGAGGGTGAAACGGGTTCACCAGCTATTCGGCAGTCTGCATCTGTCTACAGCACTATGCGGGGGCCGATTCGCGCATTATGTTAATGGTCTCTAGCCCCACTCCGGCCACAAATCACGGCCTACTCAGCGCGCAGCCCTGTCTCACAAACACTATCTTCTTCCTCCCTGCCGCTTGACAACCACGCGGATCGGGTATATGTTAATTACACATAGGTGGAGGCAACACACAGTGCCAGGTAGGCACCGTCACCGACGAGGACTAGGCAGCGACGGTTGGGCGCCAGGCAACCTCTCTCGCCTGGTCGAGCCCTCCGTCCTGTATCTCTTGGCGTCCGGCGCCGCCAGGCATGGCTACGAGGTGCTTCAGCAGGCCCAGTCCGCGTGCCTGACCGATGCTCCGCTCGACGCGGCGGCGGTCTACCGCACGCTTCGCGCTCTCGAAAGCGAGGGCTGTGTGGTTTCGAGCTGGGAGCCGGGGCCGTCGGGTCCTGCCCGCCGCATCTATGTCATCACCGCCGTCGGCGTTCAGCATCTCCGCCAGTGGGTCGCCATCCTTGAGCAGCGCGGCGCGGCCATGCTCCGCTTCGCCGAGGAGTGCCGCGCCCTGACCGATGCTGCTCAGGGTTCCGCCGGAGCGGAGGCCGGTGAATCTCCTGGAGGCAAGGACCAATGAGGTTCGCGATTGCAGTCGAGCAGGGCCAGGTGGCCGACCATTTCGGGCGCTGCGAAGGGTTCCTGCTTGTGGACATTGACCACGGCAGGGAGCTGGGGCGCGAATGGCTGGATTGCCCCGGCCACGAGCCCGGTCTGCTGCCCCGCGTCATGAGCGAGCACCAGGTTGACCTGGTGGTCTGTGGAGGAATGGGCCCGAGGGCTCAGCAGTTGCTGGCCCAGTTCGGCCTCCGGGCGCTCTACGGCGTCGCCGGACCCGTGGACCAGGTCCTGCTAGGTCTCGCCGACGGCTCCATCGCCGCCGGCGACAGCACCTGTCATCACGAGCAGTAGGTCTTGACAACTCATGGATCAGGAACGGACGGACAGCGAGAGCAGCAAGGCCCGCGAGCTTGAGCGCACCGCCTGGACGCTCAGGGTCTCGGCCCTATCGGTCGCGGTCAACATCGTCCTGGCCTGCGGCAAGTATGGTCTGGCCCTGTTGTCCGGCAGCGTGGCTCTGCGAGCCGACGCTCTGCACTCCCTGTCCGATGTGGCGGCGGCCGCGGGGGTGCTCGTGGGCATCAAGCTCTCGCGCCTCCGCTCCCCGGACTTCCCCTATGGCCTGTACAAGCTCGAGAACCTGGTGGCGCTCGGCGCAGCCGGCGTGATCCTGCTCACCTCCTACGAGCTGGCCCGAGGCGCCATCGAGGCCCTGTTCGTGCCGGATCAGGCGGCCGGTCTGCGCAACATACCTGCGACCCTGGGCGGCGTGGTGGTGCTCGGCGCGCTCACCCTCGCCTGGGTCTTCTACGAGCGCTCGGTCGCCCGGCGCACCGGGTCGCCCGCCCTCGAGGCCGATGCGGGGCATCTGTACACCGACGTGCTCTCGCTGCTCGCCATCCTGGCCAGCCTCATCGGCGCGCTCTGCGGCTTGCGGATAGACGCTTTCGCCACGCTGCTCATCGTGGTGTTCGTGGCCCTCACGGGCTGGCGGCTGGCCGTGGCGGCCCTGCGGGTGCTGCTGGACGCTTCGGTCGAGCGCCCGGTGCTCCAGGCCGTCGAGGACACGATCACGCGCCAGCCGCACGTGGTGAGTCTCGTCAGCCTTCGTGGCAGGAACTCCGGCAGCTACCGATTCATCGAGGCTTTGGTGCAGCTCGACGTCCACGACCTGGCGGACGCCTCCGAGATCGCGTCCTCGCTGGAGGAGGAGGTCCGCGGCGCCGCGCCCTACGTGGACAGCGTGATGCTGCACTACGAGCCCTATCAGAAGGAGCACCTGCTGTATGCCGTCCCCGTCACCGAGGACCGCCGCACCGTGGCTCGGCACTTCGGTGAAGCCCCCGGCTTCCTGCTCGTGCGCGTCAAGACCGACACCAGGCGGGTCGAGACCGTGGAGCATCTGCCCAGCCCCTTCGGCGACATGGACCACGGCAAGGGGATTCAGGTGGCCAGGATGCTCGTCGAGCAGGGCGCCGACGTCGTCATCACCCGCATCCCCATCGAGGGCCACGGCTCCTACTACGCGCTGCGCGACGCGCACATCCGCGTCATCGCCACTGGCTTTGCGATGGTGACCGACGCCCTGTGGGAGCAGAACGTGAAGATCACGCAGCAGGATATCTCGCGGGCCGTCCAGACCGCTCCGTTTTCGTCCCCGGAGAGGGACGAGCCAGATCCAGGAATCACCAACGGCGATCTCGCCGACACAAGGAGGCCGAGACCATGAGACACCGCAACATGTATTACATGACAGGACTTCCGGGCTGGATGCGTTTCGGATTCAGCCCCGGCTGGGTGGGACGCAGCCCGACGGGACTGGGGCCCTGCGCCAGCTACCTGATGACGGGCCAGTGGCCGAATCCCGCTATGGCCGCCGCCTGGGGCATGATGCAGGGCGGGCAGATGCCCATGATGGGGTATGGCCAGATGCCCTTCGGCGCGATGGGGTATGACCCCATGGCCTACGGGGGCGCCTGGGGGGGCGGACCGGGTGGCGTGCCAGTCGGCGCTGCCGACCTACGGCAGGCCATCGCCGCCCAGATAGCGATGCTGGGGCAGCAGATCGAGATGCTTCGCCAGCAGGTAGCGGCTCTGCAGGAGCAGGACGAGTAGAGCCAACGCTCAGCGGGCCAAGACAGGAAGCCCGATCAAGGAGCCGGTTGGGCGCGAGGCTCGGCCGGACCAGGAGGCAAGGAACATGATAGTGGCAGTATCAGCGTCTCAGCCCGATCTGGACAGCCCTGTGGACCCAAGGTTCGGCCGGTGTCCCTTCTATGTGCTCGTGGACACCGAGAGCCTGGAGTTCCAGGCCATGGAGAACACGGCCGCGATGGCGGGCATGGGCGCCGGCATTCAGGCCGCCCAGGCCGTGGTCAATGCGGGAGCCGACGCGGTCGTCGCCGGCAACTTCGGCCCCAACGCCTTCCAGGCCATGTCGCAGGCCGGCATCGCCCTGTTCGCGGCCCCGGCCGGTCTGACGGTGCGGCAGGCCGTGGAGGCCCTGAAGGCCGGGCAGCTCACGGCCCTCACCTCGCCGTCGGTGGCGGCCCACTACGGCATGGGTATGGGCGGCGGAGGGATGGGTATGGGCGGCGGCATGGGCATGGGTGGCGGTCGTGGCATGGGC
>CAZSOQ010000263.1:0-7125 GCA_964608495.1 uncultured Armatimonadia bacterium
GCCCCGTCAGGGCCGCCAGTTCCTCGCGCCCCGGCATCACCAGAGCCGCGCGGGCCAGCGCGGGCTCGCACAGACGACGGAATTCGTCCATCCCCCCGGCCAGAAGCTCGGGCCGCAGATTCGGGTCGAAGCTCACCTTGCAGCCCTGCGCGGCGGCCAGCTCGACCGCCGCGTGACACCGCTCGCGCATCTGCTCCGACGCGGCGAGCGTGGAGCCGCAGAGATGAAGCCACGAAGCGCCCGCGAGATGGCCGGCCGCGAGCGCCGGCATCTGCCCGGCGGCGGCGTTGCCGATGTGGAAGATGAACTCCCGCGACCCGTTCGCCCGGTAGGTCACGAAGGCGACGCCGGTTGCCAGGCCGGGCACGCGCTCGACGCCGGCCACATCCACGCCGTCGCCGCGCAGCCGGTCCAGCAGCGCCTCGCCGAAGGCGTCGTGCCCCACGGCCCCGAAGAAGGCCACCGAGTGGCCCAGCCGGGCCACTTGATCGGCGAAGATGGCGGGCGCGCCGCTGGGGTAGGGGCCCACGAAGTCCTCCGGCTCGCCCAGCGAAGCCCCCGGGCGCTTGCGCATTATCTCCGACAGGGCCTCTCCCACCGCGACGACTTCGGCCATGGACACGTCCTCCCTCAGGGACCTCTCGGCGGCTTCCCCCGCACGGGCTTAGGCTTCCCCGCGGCGGCTCGCTTCCCTGCCCCCAGGCCCGGCCTGCAGCGCCCGGCGCCCGCTGCCGGGCCAGGCAGGAGCCGCCGATGGCGACGGAGAAGACCCCGGCTGCGCAGTCGCGCGGGGGACGATCCCTGTCCCCCAAGTGCCCTCCCGCCGGAGGCGAGAGACGATGCCCCGTGAGCTGGTAGCTGTCGCGCCTCGAGAGCCCGTGTACCGCGATTACGAGGACGGCCCGGTGCCGCCGGGCCACGTGCGGCTGCGCAGCGAGTTCTCCGCGGCCAAGCACGGCACCGAGCTGAGCCTCTACCGCGGAGTCTCCCCCTTCGCCGACCGCGTCTGGGACGCCGCGCGCCAGATCTTCCTGCTCGGCGAGCAGCAGGGCGGCGTCATGGGCTTCCCCATGGCCCTGGGCAACATGACTGTGGGTCAGGTCATCGAGGTGGGCGAGGGCGTCGAGCGCTGGCGCGTGGGCGACCGCGTCTTCGGATGGCTCGGGTTCCGCGAAACGCACACGGTCCCCGAGCGCGCCCTCTATGCCCTGCCCCCCGAGCTGGCGCCCGAGGAGGTCGTTTGCTGGGACCCCGCCGAGTTCGCGCTCGGCGCCGTGCGCGACGCCCTCATCCGCCTCGGGGACACGGTCGTCGTCTTCGGCATGGGAGCCATAGGCCTCCTCGTCGTCCAGATGGCCCGGCTCTCGGGCGCCGCGTGGGTGGCCGCCGTGGAGCCCATCGAGAAGCGCCGCCGCCTGGCCGCCGACTACGGGGCGAGCATCGTCTACGACCCGCGGGACACCGACATCGCCCTGGCGGTGCGGCGAGACCTGGGTCGAGAGGGCGTGGACGTGACGATCGAGGCGTCCGGCTCCTACGTCGCCCTCCACGAGGCTATCCGCGCCTGCGCGTTCGGCGGGCGCTGCGTGCCCCTGGCCTTCTACCATGGCGAGGCCCGGGGACTGCGTCTCGGCGAGGAATGGCACATGAACCGCGTGGACATGATCTCCGCCCGGGCGTGCTCGGACCCCAACCGCGAGCACCCGCGATGGGACAACGGCCGCATCCGCGACACCGCCCTGGCCCTGATCCGGCAGCGACGGGTCACGGTGACGGGGATCGTGGACCCGGTCGTGGGCTTCGAGGACGCCCTGGAGGCCTACCGGATGATTGACGAGAGGCCGGAGGAGTCCGTGAAGCTCGGGGTGAGGTACGGCTAGCCGCCTCCCTTCCCACCACGGCGCGGCCCCCGGGGCCTGGCCTCCTAGATCCCAAGCGCGCGTAGTCTGGTGGAGGGGCGGAATACCCGGAGTCGACCACTGGTCAACTCCGGGCATCCGGCCCGTTCCCAGCTCACCACGCCTCACCACGCCTCCGCCGGGGCGCCCGTCGCGCCCGTGCGGCCACCGGGCCGCCTCGGTTGACCTTGCCTCCGCGCGGGGCCTACAATTCGGTCAGTTCGCTGACTTGCTCTCTTGCGGCCCGGCGAGGTGGGCCCGCGGCGGTGGAGGGACTGGCGACCGAGCACACGCGGCTCCGGTCCTGGTTCTGGCCGCCCGTCCGTCTGGAAGCTACCCATGGACTCACCACCGGCCACTGACAAGCCGTCCGTGCCCTTGGGCCGCCGGATCGCGGTTCTCCTGGTCCTCGCGGCGGCCTGGGTGTTCCTCATGGTCTGGCGACTGGACTCCCGCACGCTGCAGGTGGACGAGTACCTGACCTGCTACCGGACCCAGCCGGGCGCGCCCCTGACCGACACCATGCACCCCTGGACCTACTACGCCTACATGCGGCTCTGGGCCCAGACCTTCGGATCGAGCGACACCGCCTTGCGGCTGGCCAGTCTGCCGCCGGCGGGGGTTGCGGTGGCCTGTGTGATCGTGGTGGCCTGGTGGCTCCTGCCCTGGCCCGGCGCCCTGGTCGCGCTGGCGCTCGTGGCGCTCTCCGGCGAACTGCTGCTGTACTGGCGGATGGCCCGCTACTTCGCCCCGGCCGCGGGGGCCTTTGCGGTCGTCCTGCTGGCCGCCGTGGGCTACTTGCGCAGTCGCCGGCCCGGGTGGATCGTGCTCCTGGCGGCGGCCAGTGCTCTGTGCGCCTATGCCGACTACCTTCCGGCCCTGACCGTGCTGCTCCCCTGGGCCTGGGTGCTGGGCACCGAGACCCGTGCCGGCTCGCGCGGCCGCGTGGGGCTCGTGCTTGCCGCCGGTCTCGTCGCCCTGCTGCTGGCCCTCCCGGCGGTGTCCTGGGCCATCCACGGCGCCGGCCAGGTCACGCATCCCTTCCGGCTGGACTCGCCGTCGGTGGCCTTCCTCAAGGGCGGCCTGGCGGCCTGGAGCCTTCTCGTCAGCGAGGTGGTGCCCCCCTGGCAGCTTCGGGTGTCGGCGCTCACCCTTCTCGGCAGCACCGTCCTGCTGGTGGTGGGTGTCCGCGCGGCCTGGAGGGAGGGCGGGCCCTGGCGGCTGGTGTTGCTCGCCTGGCCGACGGCCGTGGCCCTGGCCTGGATCGCCCTGGGTCTCATCCCCCGCGAGCCGCCCGTGCGCATCGCCAGCTTCGCGGTGCACGCGCTGCCCTGGGCCTTGCTGGTGCCCGCGCTGGGCTGGTACCGGGCGCGCGCTGCCTGGTGGGCCCACGCGGCTCTGGCCGCCATGCTCCTGGGCAGCCTGGCCGGCCTGATCAACTACTTCACGCTGCGCAATCACCTCAACCCCCAGTACGCCCTGAACTGGCACACCGTGGCCCGATTCCTGCAGGAAAGAGCGCGGGACGAGGACGCAGTCGTGACGCTGTTCGACGCCGGCTTCTACCGCTACTACCAGCACGCCGGCCTCACCGAGGAGGCCGTGTCCCTGAGCAGAGGCGGCTACCAGCGGCTGGTGCGCGTGATCAGGTCCGGGCATCGCGTGTGGATGGTCACGCGCGAGCGCGGCAGCACCGACGCGCGCGAGCTCGCCCGCAAGGTCGGCCGCTGTCTCCTGGACGCCGGCGCCGAGGTCGAGAAGCATCCCTTCTTCCCTTACAGCCCCCAGGGGCGCGCGTGGCGCAAGGCGCTGTCCCCGACCGAGACTTCGGACTCCTACGTCACGGTCTTCGAGTTCCGGCTGCCCGACCGCGAGACCTCTGAGAGGGCTGGCCCACCGTGACCGCCACTGCCCAGACCGCCCGGCGCGTCCTGTCCCGGCCCCAGCGACTGTGGACTCCCCTGCCCATCCTGAGTGCGGTCGTGGCCGTGGTGGCCATTATCCTGAGCAAGGGCGCCCTCGTCTCCGTGGCCCTATGGGGCTTCGCGACCTTCGCCCTGGTCCTGGCTATTGGTCCTCCCATCCCGGCCATGGTGATGCTCATCGTTGTCTCCTCCCTCGACGGCATCTTCAAGGGCGTGGCGACGGGCTGGTTCACCCTCCTGTTCAAGGACATCGTCCTGTGGTTGGCCGTCATCCGCTGGCTGGGCATGAGGCAGGCCGGTCTCTACGCCAAGGTCCCCAGGGTGTCCAGCATCTACCTCATGGTCGTCTTCGTGCTCTGGGTCTGCGCCGAGGGCGTAAGCATCTTCAGCACCAGTTGGCTGGCCGCCTTCGCCGGCATCCGCACCTGGGTCGGCTGGATGCCGGCCTTCTTCGTGGCCTACGAGGGCATCCGCGAACGCCGCGACGTCGCGTTGCTCTGGCTCAGCATCGTGGTGACCGCTGGCCTGGTCGGCCTGTACGGCGTCGTCCAGCAGAGCCTCGGGTACGGGCACCTCCTCGCCATAAGCTCCGGCTTCAGCTACGTGGACCGCACCCGCCTGGGCGGAGGCAGCTACCGCGCCATCTCCACACTGGCTCACCCGGGCATCTTCGGCCACTTCATGGCCACCGTGCTCCCGGTCGGGCTGGCCTTCTTCCTCGCCAGGCTGCTCCCGTCGCGCCACCGCCTGCTCAGCGGCGCCGCGGCCCTGGGCATGGCCGGCGGCGCTCTCGCCAGCGGCGGCCGCCTCGCCACTGCTTCCCTGCTCACCTGCGGCGTGCTCTTCATCCTCCTCTCCCGCCAAGCCCGCGCCGTCTTCATCGGCATCATCGTCTTTGCGGCCGTCGGCGTGATAGCCGTGCACCTCGTCGCGCCTCAGTCCGTCCGCCGCGTGAGCAGCCTCTTCCAGCTAGACGCCACCCTGGACCGCGTCGTCCATCCCCTCCGCCAGGGATGGCGGGCCATCCGCGAGCACCCCTTTGGCACCGGCGTCGCCACCGGCGTCGGCATCGGTCGCGCGGCCCGCTTCCTCGGCGGCGTCGAGATCCAGGTGGAGGCCAGCGGCATGATCGAGGGCGACTACGGCCGGGCCTTCCGCGAGCTGGGCCTGCCGGGGGGCCTTCTCTTCCTCTACCTGGTCGGCCACGTCCTGTGGCGGGGCCTCGTCCTGCAACGCCGTATCCAGCACCGCGGCTGGCGCGTCGTCTCCGCCGCCCTCTTCGCCGTCCTCTTCTCCGAGGTCCTGGGACTCGCGGTGGGCCCGTCCTTCTATCTCATGCCGGTTGCGGGCCTCTTCTGGCTGGCCTATGCTAGCCTCTTGAGATTGGCGCAGCTCACGCCCGGCCTCGAGGGGCTGGGCCCGGAACCAGACCTGGCCCAGGCCGAGGCCCACGGTGAAGCTGCCGCCCGGGAGCAAGTCGAGCCCCAATCCCAGACCGAGCGACCCGCCGACGCGCCGGCGGAGTCGGCACCCGAAGCCGACGACTCACACTGACCATGCCCGAGCTTCGCCACTCCGACGAATCGGGGGCCCGGTCGCCGGGTCGCGCGGTGGCCTCGCCCGCCCGGACCGGTCAGCCGCTCTCCCCGCGAGCCATCGTCCTCGGCCTGGTCCTCGTGGCCCTCTTCACCTCCCTCGGCGTCTTCTCCCTGTTCCTCCGCTACGAGATCGTGGGCACGGGGTATCTCGCGCGCACCGCCACCTTCCTCCTGCTCCTCCTCGTGGCGGCCAACGTCCTCGTCCGCCGGCTCGCCAAGCGCCTGGCCCTGAGCCAGCGCGAGATGCTCGTCATCTTCGCCCTGCTGCTCACCATGGCCGCCCTCCCGGGCCAGGAGTTCTCTCAGCACGTCTACCTCAACCTTCTCGGGCTCACATATTACGCGACACCTGACATCGCGCCGCCTGACCTGTACATGGACGTGCTCAACCCGTCGCTGGTCCCGAGCCTCGACCGGACTGCGCCCGTCATCCGCTGGGCCTACGAGGGCAAGCCCCCCGGCTCGCCGGTGCCCTACGGCCCCTGGCTGCCCGTCCTGGCGGTCTGGACCCTGTTCTGGCTCGCCCTATACTGGACCCTCGCCTGCTGGAGCCTGCTGTTCTTCCCGCGCTGGGAGGAGCACGAGAAGCTCGTCTTCCCCCTGGTGCAGGTGCCGCTTGACCTGGTCGAGGGCCTGCCCGCGCGCGTGCCTCGCGTGTTCTCCAACAAGCTCTTCTGGATCGGGTTCGCGGTCAGCACCCTCCTATACGTCCTCAAGGGCTTGCACAGCTACCTCCCCGTTGTCCCGGGCCTGGACCTGCAGAAGGACGCGGGCCAGATCTTCGCCGGCGGGCCCGGCGTCGTGTACAACCGCCTTCCCCTCCACATCTACCCCGAGATGATCGGCATCGCCTACCTCCTCAGCGCCGAGGTGGGCTTCAGCGTCTGGTTCTTCTACCACTTCCGCCTCTTCCAGCACTTCCTCCGCCTTGCCGTGGGCCTGCGCGGCAACCCGCGCTACTTCTTCGACGGCCAGACCCTCGGCGGCTATGCCATGCTGGCGGCGGCGCTGCTGTGGTCCGCCCGCGACTACCTGGCCGCCGTGGCCGAGCGCGCGCTGGGGGGCCGCTCCAGGCCCCTGCCGGGCGATGATGTGGGCCATCCCTACGCCCTGGCCTTCTGGGGGGCCCTCGGCGGTGCCGCCTTCCTGCTCGCCTGGTGCAGGCAGGCCGGCATGAGCCTCACCTGGGCCGCCGCCCAGTGGCTGCTCTTCCCCTTCGTCACCCTCGTCGTGGCACGGGTCGTCAGCGAGGCCGGCATGTTCATCTACTCCTCTCCCTTCCGCCTCAACGAGGTCCTCACCGAGCTCTTCGGCGCCAAGGCCATCGGCCGCCGCGACGTCACCATGCTCTTCATGACCTCCTGGTCCGAAGTGCGCTCCACGGCCACCCAGCACTCCCCCTACTGGTTCCAGGCCCTCAAGCTTATCTCCGCCGGCGGCATCAACCGCCGGCAGTTCTTCTTCGCCGCCATCGGCGCCATCGCCCTCACCATGCTCGTAAGCCACGTCCTCTCGCTCCACGTCATCTACACCTGGAGCATCCCGAAGCTCGGCTGGTGGCCCAGCGGCAGCTCCCTGGGGACCACGCGCGGCCTCGTCAGCTACCTGCGCAATCCCTTCCACTACGGCGTGGGCGAGTGGGCCGCCATGGCCGCCGGCGGCCTCTTCACCGCCTTCCTCGTGCACATGCGCCAGCGCTTCGTC
>CAZSOQ010000264.1:0-7090 GCA_964608495.1 uncultured Armatimonadia bacterium
CTTCCAGACGGACCTGGCGAAGGTGGGCGAGGAGCTGCTGGCCGGGCCGCGGATAGAGGGGCAGGTGGCCCTGACGGTCTCGCAACCCACGGCGCGCCAGCTCTACCGCCCGCGCACCTACACCGAGAGGGGGCCCTACGAGGAGACCGTGCGGGAGTGGTATGCGGCTTTGACCTTGCTGCAGGTGCCGGTGGATGTGGTGTGGGAGGAGCAGCTCGCAGCCGCGGGCCTGGGCAGGTACCGCGTCGTGGTCGCGCCGGCGATGACCTATGCCTACCGGGCGACCGAGGGGCCGCTGCGCGAGTACGTGCGGGGCGGGGGCCTGCTTGTGAGCACCGACGGGGCGCTGGCGATGGACGAGTACGGCGAGCCGTGGCACGGCGCGGCAGGACCGATGGATGTCGGCGCGCGGTTCCTGCCCGCGGAGCTGCGTGGCGCGGACCTGTGGGCGCGGCTGGCCGAGGAGCTGTTCGCGCGGGGTGACTTCCGGTGCTTCACCCTCCGCGCGGCGGACGATCCGCGGGAGCCGCTGGCCTGCGAAGCCTACCGAATCCGGCGCGACACGGGCGACTACTATTACCTCGTCAACTGGGGCCAGGAGTCCCGGCTGGTGAGGTTGCAGGTGGCGGAGCCGGTGGCTGCCACGGTGGCGGCCCCGCTGGACGAGGCCGTCTACGCGGAGGGACGGCTCGACGGCGAGGGGGTGCTCCTGCACCTGCCGTCACAGGTGAGAACGCTGGTGCTGGCCGCGAAGGCCGGCTGGCGGGCACCGGCGGGCGCGGCGCGATGGACCGAGGAGGACGTGCGGGCGCGCTGCCGCGCAGCGGCGTACAGGGAGCGCCAGGAGCTCGAGGCCGCCCGGGCTGAGCTGGATGCCGAGCGCCGAGCCTCGCAGGAGCGGGCTGTCAGCTTCGACGGGCCCCTCGCCGACACGGGGGAGTACCGCGCCGATGACCGCACCGTGCTGCTGCTCCACTTCAGCGGGCGGATTGAGGAGCCGCGCGAGCAGGAGGCAGGCCCTGTGGGCTTCGTGGACGGCAAGTTCGGGACCCAGGCGCTCCACGTCGGGCCGGGCGCCAGGTTGCGCTTCCGCCTGCCGGAGGGGTTCGGTACTCAGGCCGGGAGCCTGGAGCTGTGGGCCAGGCCGGACTGGCCGGCGGCCGATGGGCAGCGGCACACCCTCGCGGAGATCAGGGGGCCCGGCGAGTGGAATCAGAACGCGCTCATGCTCTACAAAAACGCGAACTATGAGGTCAGCTTCGCGGCCTACGGGGCGAGCAAAGCGGCGCTCGCGGCGAGGGTGCCGATCAACGTGCTCCACGAGGGCCGGTGGACGCACCTCTGTGGAACTTGGGACGCGGAGAAGGGGCTCAGGTTGTACGTGGACGGAGAGCTCAGGGCGACGGCCGAGGGACGGATCGTCCTCGACCGCCTCGACGCCCTGGTGCTGGGCAACGCGACTTCCGCCGACCGCCCGTGGGCCGGCGCCATGGACGAGTTCCGGCTCTCGACCGGGCAGCGGGAGCCCGTGGCCGGTGCCAGCGAGGGCCATAGCCTTCAGTAGAAGAACGGGGCGAGGAATAGACTTTCGTTATGATACTGCAATGCCCCTTGTGCAATGTCTGCCGGCCGTGGTAGAATACGGCTCAGCCGGGTACGAATGGACTGGCAGGATCGGCGGCGGAAGTGCCCGTGCGTGGTGTTCCTGGGGTCCCATGGGGCGGAGGAGGCAACAAAGAGATCACCCCGCGGCGGAACCTTTGGGCCTCCTGGAACGTCCAATACGTTTGACAGGTAACCCTGAGGGGTATACCATCAGTGCACGAACAACTGAATAGTCAGTGAGGCGCCCGTCCGAAGTGAGCCGAAGGGCCGCTACAGGTACCCCTCCCGCCTGAGCGGTGCCGAGTCGCGCCGTTAAACTCCCCCCCCACCGCCCGGCGGCGCGCGAGGCGAACCTTGACAGGACGGGCGCCTTCTGTTTTAATCCCGCCGGTATTCCGCCACGCAGCCTCAGATGCCGGGGTGGTGGAATTGGTAGACACGCTGTCCTCAGGAGGCAGTGGGCCTAGTGTCCGTGCGGGTTCGAGTCCCGCCCCCGGCACCAAAAGCCTTTCGTCCCGCCAGACCCCTGTGCCCGGCAGGCCCTAGTCTGCTGGCCGATGGTGCCTGTCCTTCCCGCCTTCCGCCTTAGCCAACCACGCCCACAGACCGGCCGCCGGTCGCGCGACCGGCTGGCAGCGGTCGAACGCTCGTTCACCACCTCGGCCCCGACGTGCACGCAACGGCGCGTCCACTAGGCCGGCTCGGGCGCGGGACGCCGGAGGAAGCGGAAGGCCAGGTAGAGGAACCACAGGCCCAGCATCCCCAACAGAGCCCCGCAGGTGAAGACCACCCCCTGGTAGACGGCGTCGGTCAACCACGAGCTGCCGCTGACGAGCACCACGGCCACGAGGAGGTACCAGACGATGTCGCCCATCTCGTGGCCGACGTAGAAGGCGACGTAGTCGCGCAGGCGACGAAGGCCCAGGGCGGCGACCTGGCCCGTGCCCACGGTCGCCCACCATCCGGTGAAGTAGGGGTTGGACAGCGACACGCCGATGCCTGCGAGGACCAGAGCGTACCAGGGCAGCACGTGGGCGTGGGAGCCGTGGACGGTCATGCCCCCGGCGTGGCGGATCATGTCCTGGGCCATGAGGATGAGCACGAGCCCGCCGACGCTGCTGATGACGCCCCTGACCCGGTCCTTGCCCAGGAAGCGCGCCGCGCCCGCGGCGAGCGCAGCGACGAGCGCGGCCTCGATGAGGGCGTGGCCCACCAGGATCAGCACCGCGGCCATCACCCCCTGCACGAGTACCTGCCCGATGACCAGGGCCAGGATGGGGCCGGGGGTGACGGCGCCGGTAAGCGCGATCACGAAGGCGGCAACAGCCGTCCGCAGCATGGCAACAGGTTAGCCGCGGGCCGCCAGGTCCGCAAGCGGAGGCGTGGTGTATACTTGCGCCGGGGGCCAGCCCATGAGCGCCAACAGCCGCGGCTACTACATCGGTGTGGACCTTGGCACGCAGGGCGTGCGGTGTGTGGCCCTGGACGACGCCGGCCAACTGGTCGGGCGCGCGGACCGTCCCCTGCCGCCCCCTCCGCGGCCACGGGCCGGGCGATCGGAGCAGGACCCGCGAACGTGGTGGGAGACGTGCCGTCTGTGCCTGGGGGAGTTGACCGGCGGGCTGCCCGCGGGGAGGGTGGCGGCGGTGTGCGTGGACTCCACCTCCGGGACCTTCGTCGCCACGGACGAGCACGGCCGGCCGCTCGGTCGGGCTGTGATGTACAACGACGAGCGCGCCTCGGCCGAGGCCGAGGACGTGGCCGCGGTGGCGGCCGGGTTCACCCAGCGGCTGGGATATGGATTCCCCCCGACCTTTGCGCTGCCCAAGATGCTCTGGGTGGCGCGGCACCGGCCCCGCGTCTGGCGGGCGGCCCACAAGATGCTCCACGCTGCCGATCTCCTCGTGGCCGCCCTGACAGGCGAGGCCCGCTTCAGCGACTGGAGCAACTCGCTGAAGACAGGCTACGACCTCCTCGAGCGCCGCTGGCCCGATTTCCTCTCCCAGCTCGGGCTCGACGTGGGCAAACTGCCGGAGGTGGTGGCGCCCGGGACGCCCGTCGGCGAGGTGAGCCACCACGCAGCAGAGGAGACGGGCCTGCCGGCGGGAGCCGCGGTGATCGCCGGATGCACGGACGGGACGGCCTCGCTGCTCGCCTCGGGGGTCTCGCGGCCGGGCGAGTGGAATTCGACGCTGGGCACCACGCTGGCGATCCGCGGCGTCTCCGATCGGCTGATCAGCGACCCCGTGGGGCGCATCTACTGCCACCTGCACCCGGACGGGCTGTGGCTGCCCGGCGGCGCGAGCAACACCGGCGCGCGGCCCATCGCCGAGCGCTTCGGTGAGGCGACACTGCGCGGCGAGGCCGCGGATGCTGTGGCGGCGGCGCCCTACGACGCGCTGGTGTATCCGCTGTCGGGCAAGGGTGAGCGGATGCCCTTCGCGAGCGCCGAGGCGGAGGGCTTCGTCGTGGCGAACGAGGGCACGAGCGAGGGCGACGCTGGCCTGGGCGCGTGGCTGCAGGGGCAGGCGCTGGCCGAGCGATGGTGCTTCGAGCTGTGCCGGGAGCTGGGCGCGCCCGTGGGCGAGTGGATCGCGGTCACGGGTGGGGCTGCGCAGAACGAGGCCTGGCTGCGGCTCCGAGCGGACGTGCTGGGCCGCCAGTTGCGCAGGCCACAGCACGCCTACGCGGCCTACGGCGTGGCCCTGCTGGCCATGGCGGGGGCCCGGCGCGAGAAGGTGAGTGACCTCGGCCGCGACCTCATACGATTCGACCTTACCGTGGACCCGAACCCGAGCCGGGGCGAGATCTACGCGCAGCTGCTGGAGAGGCTGCGGGAGCAGGTCCGCGCCCGCGGGTGGTCTTGATGCCGCACAGGTACGACCGAGCCTTCAAGCAGTGCGACCTGCGTGGGCGCTACCCCGAGGAGGTCAACGAGGAGCTGGCCTACCGGCTGGGGCGCGCCTTGGTGGCGGTCGCCCAGGGCGGGCTGGTGGCGGTGGCCGGCGATGTGCGGCTCTCCACGCCCTCGCTGAAGGAGCGACTCCTGGCCGGGCTGGCGGAGGCCGGGGCGGCGCCCGTGGACTGCGGGACCTTGCCCACTCCGGGCTACTACTTCGCGCGGCTGGCTCTGGGCGCGCAAGTGGGCGTGATGGTCACGGCCTCCCATTCGCCCCCCGACCACAATGGGTTCAAGCCTGTCCTCGGGCCCTTGCCCATCACGCCGGAGGGGCTCGCAGGGCTGCACGAGGTCGTCGAGCGCGGCGACTTCCCGGCGGCCGAAGCGGGCCGGATCGCGCAGCGGCCCATGCGCGATGAGTACGTGGCGTGGCTGGTGGACACCTGGCGCGAGGAGCTGGGGCCCGCCGCGCGGGCGCTGAGGGTGGCGGTGGACTGCGGCAACGGCAGCCACAGCGACATCGCCCCGGAGGTGCTGGAGGCTCTTGGGGTAGACTGCGTGCCGCTGTTCTGCGAGCCGGATGGGAGCTTCCCGAACCGCTCGCCGGACGTGTCGCGGCCCGAGGCGCTGGAGGGACTGGCGGAGGCGGTGAGGCAGGACGGGGCGGACCTGGGCGTGGCCTTCGACGGCGACGGCGACCGCGTGGCCTTTGTTGACGAGCGCGGGCGAGCGCTGGGCTCGGACGCCTTCGTGGCCGTGATGGCCCGCGACGCGCTCGAACGCCGCGGCCCCGGCACCGTGGTGCTGGACATCAAGCTGTCGCGGGCGGTCGAGGAAGTGGTGCGGGAGGCTGGCGGGCGACCCGTGCGCGAGCGGTCCGGCCACACCTTTATGAAGACGCGCATGATCCGGACGGCCGCGATGCTCGGCGGCGAGATGTCGGGCCACGTGTTCTTCGGCGACCTGCACGGCGGCGACGACGGCCTGTACGCGGCGCTCGTGATGATCGAGCTGCTCGGGCGCGCGGGCCGACCGATGAGCCAGGTGGCGGCTTCGGTGCCTCGGTACGCGGCCACGGGCGATCTGAGGGTGCGGTTCGACGGCGATCCGGTGGTGCTTCAGGAGAGACTGGCCGCGCACGCCGGTCAGGCGGCCAGGATCGAGAGGCTTGACGGCGTGAAGGCGCACTACGCGGACGGCTGGGCGCTGCTGCGGGCGTCGGTGACCGAGCCGGCGATCACCATGAGGTTCGAGGGCTGGGACGAGGAGGCCCTCCGGCGGGTGATACTGCACTTCCTATCCCCCGAGCCGGAGCTGCTCGAGCAGGCGCTGGCCGCCGCCGCCCGGCGGTGAGACCCCTCGCGAGCCACGATCAGGGGAAGATGCGATGACCCGTGCGGCCCAGCGCCGCGTCCACGGCCAGCCACAGTCCCGCGGCCGAGTACTCCCCCAGGACCAGTCCCAGGAAGAACGGCCGCGCAGTCTGGTAGGTCTTCACCGATCCGTACTTCATGACCGAGGCCTTGGATGCCCAGCCCAGCAGGAAGGGGAACCACATGCGCGACGCCTCGTACCCCTGGCCCACGACGTAGCCGATGGGGTGCAGGGGGAACCAGAGGAAGCGCTGGCGCAGGAGCGTGAGCAGCCAGGTGAAGGCCGCGCCCAGGGCGAGTGTGACCACGCGACCCGCCTCGAAGCCGGTGGGATTCGTGAGCATGGACCGGAGGCCCTCGGCGTTGCCCCGCGGGCCGCTGATGAAGAACCACGGGTGCATGGCGAGGGCGCCCTTCGCGTAGGCGATGCGCAGCGAGGCCCAGTACGACGCGAGCACGGCGACCGTCGTGGCGGCCGCCAGCGCGACGTACATGCCGCGACGGGAGACCTGCGCCTCGTCGGCCATCTTCAGTGAGTGCAGCAACTGGGGCATCATCATGGACTTCAGGTCGTACATGAACACGTACTCGACGAAGTTCAGGATAGTGAGGTCGCGGGGCGCAACGTTGGCGGGCCCCACGAGGGCCCGGAGGACCAGCGTGGGCCGCATCTGGGTGACCTTGGCGAAGACTATGCCGCTCTCGACCACCAGGCGGGCCATGCCCCAGCAGATGACCAGGAACAGCACGTAGGTGAAGACGGCCACGGCCAAGCCGACGCCGGCCACCATGAGCCAGGCGACGACGCCGAGGCCCGCGACGCCGAGGCCGACGAAGGCCCACAGATAGGGAAGGGCCTCGGGCTCCCGGGTCGGGGCACGCCGGAAGGCCTGGTCCCAGGCCTCCTGCAGGTGACCGCGAGCGACCCAGACACCGTAGGCGACGATGGCGATCAGGGCGCCCTGGTACTGGTTCTCCTCGACGCGCGCGAGGAGGGGCTGGCGCCCCATCGAGTCGGCGATCACGTTCTGCAGGCGGCCGAACCACCAGAAGACCCACAGGGACAGCGAGATCTCGGTCGTGAGGAAGTAGGCCACGCCCACCACCGAGAAGTGCAGGTACACCTGGCTTCGCAGATGCCGCCAGGGCGGTGATACCAGGCCGGCGAAGAGGGGCAGGTTGTGCAGGCGGATCTCGGGGATCGCCGGCACGT
>CAZSOQ010000265.1:0-7060 GCA_964608495.1 uncultured Armatimonadia bacterium
GCGCTCCATCAGCCCCGAAGGCAAGGGAGCTTGCCCGCGGGCCGGTAGACACGCTAGACTACTGGGTGCGATGCGCGCGGCGGATTCAGGTCCCGGACCACCGGCCGGTCCCTGCGGCCGGCAGCAGCAGGCTCAACGGCACCGGGCCGGCGCTTCGCGCGCAGGCTGGTAACTCTTCACGGCAGGGGGCCCCTGGTCTTGCGGCGAGTACCTAGCTGGGCGGTTATCGCGGGCGGCTTCCTGGTAGTACCCCTGGTGCTGTTGGCGCTTCCGGGCACCACGTCGCGGGTGAGCGTCTCGTCGGGCGGTGCGCAGGCGAACGGCGCGTCCTGGGGGCCGCGGATCAGCGCCGACGGGCGCTATGTGGCCTTCATCTCCACCGCGCCTAACCTGGTACAGGACGACACAAACGGGTGCGAGGACGTCTTCGTGCGCGACCGGGCCACGGGCGAGACGACCCGGGTCAGCGTCGCAAGCAACGGGACCGAGGCCAACCAGGGGCACCACGTCTTCCAGTATCCCCCCACCTGCTGCATCAGCGCCGATGGGCGCTACGTTGCCTTCGTGTCCTATGCCACCAATCTCGTCGCGAAGGACTCGAACTGGGCCGGCGACGTCTTCGTCCACGATCGCGCCACCGGCACCACCGAGCGCGTGAATGTGAGCAGCGACGGCGACGAGGCCGATGAGGACAGCTTCTGCCCCTCGATCAGCGCCGACGGGCGCTACGTGGCCTTCATGTCCTACGCGGGCAACCTGGTGCCGGGCGACTGGAACAGAACTGAGGACTACCGCGGCGAGGACGTCTTCGTGCACGACCGCCAGACCGGGCAGACGACCCGAGTGAGCGTGGCGAGCGACGGGACCGAGGGCTGGCCGGGGGCCGATAGCGACGAGTGGGAGTGGTACCCGCCCTGGTGCCAGATCAGCGCCAACGGGCGATACGTCGCTTTCTCGTCCTTTGCCTCCAATCTGGTCGGGGACGACACCAACGGCGGTGTGTATTGGGGCTGCAGCGACGTCTTCGTGCACGACCGCGTGCAGCACGAGACCACGCGCGTGAGCGTCACCAGCCTCGGGGGCCAGGCGAACTACGACAGCTGCGAACCCTCGATCAGCGGCGACGGGCGCTACGTGGCCTTCTCGTCCAGCGCGAGCAATCTCGTGCAGGGGGACAGCAACGGCAAGGCAGACGTCTTCGTCCACGACCGGGTCACCGGCGAGACGCGCCGGGTCAGCGTGGCCAGCGAGGGCAGCCAGGGCAATGGGGACAGCACCACCCCCGCCGTCAGCGCGGACGGGCAGTGGGTGGCCTTCGTCTCCAAGGCGAACAACCTCGTGTCGGGGGACACGAACGACTCGCCCGATGATCCGTACTACTACGGCGTAGACGTCTTCGTCCACGGGCTCGTCGGCGCCCAGACCACGCGGGCCAGCGTGAGCAGCTACGGAGCTGAGGGGAACAGGAACAGCTTCAGCCCCTGCATCAGCGCCGACGGGCGGTGTGTGGCCTTCGCGTCCGAGGCCTGGAACCTGGTCGCGGGCGACAGCAACTGGTGCTGCGACGTGTTCCTGCATGACCGGCTGGCCAGCCCGCCGGTGCCCGGCGATCTGGACGGTGACGGCAAGGCGACCTGGGACGACCTGCCGGGGTACCTGCAAGCCTGGCGGGACGCGGCGGCTGGCGGTCAGTGGAACCCGGCGGCGGACATGGATGGCGACGGCAAGCTCACCGCGTCGGACGCGGCGCTGTTCGTGGAGGCGGCGCTCGGAGGCTAACCGCCCGCAGGCCAGGCCGGTGCCGCCGGGCGGCTGTTGACCTCGCGGGAGATGGCGTAGGAGCCGGCTGTACCGGCAAGCGCAGGCCGAGACCTTCAGGGCAGCAGAGCCACCGGCCAACCGGGCAGGGCCTTTACCCCTGCGGGGTCAACAGAGCTCGCCAGCAGAGGGGGCTGCTGCCGCACGCCGCCTTACCCTCTCCCCCGGGCACTCCTGCGCGCCTTGTACGCATCGAGCGAGTCCCAGAGCGGCCTTAGCTCCTCCACGGTGGTGGTGTACACGCGGTAGCGCCACAGAACATGCCGGATCAGCCGCCAGACGCACTGGCGCAGGTTCTCCGTGGGGTCTCCCTCTCTGCTGAGGAGATCCCTCTCCCGGTGGGCGGACGCCCAGCTCAGCGGGTCCGTAGCGTGGGCCTGTATCTCCTGCGCCTGCTCCTCCGTCAGCAGCATCCTGAAGGCGCCGCCGAAGAGCAGGTGGTCAACGTGCCCGCTGAAGGCCTCGTCGAAGGTGCGGCACTCAGCGGCAATCAGGGCGTCGAGATCAACCCCGTGCTCCTCGGCCCAGGCACCGTAGCGCCGCCGCGCCTCGCGCTCGAAGATCGCCCTCATCCTCTGGTGCTGGGCCCAAAGGGCCGCGCGGAACTCGGGAGTCATAGGCTCCAGCATCTGGGCCCGCGCCAGCAGCCCCTCCAGGTGTGCCGCGCTCGCCTGGCACAACTCGAAGGGGTTGTACTCCGCAACCATGCTGGTGAACTCGGCGAAATCCTCGTAGAGGATCCCGTACTCCTGCGGCGTGAACTCCCTGCGCGGGGAGGCGAAGGACCGCTCCAGCGCGGCCTTGAAGGGCGCCACGTGCTCGTCGGTCCAGGTGGGGTGATCGTCGCGGAGCCTCTCGAGGGCCCAGGAGGTGAAGGCGACGGGATCGGCGGGGGCGGGCTTGGGCAGGTCGGGCAGAGAGGAGCGGGACAGGGCCGCGCCTCCTAGCCAGACAGCGGCCATCGCCGCACCCAGCACGGCCAACATCGCAGGCCACCAGCGCACCACCTCATCACCACCTCACGATCGAAGCATACCACAAATACGCTGGGGTGTCAATATTGTACCTAACATAACGCCAAAGGATCCTGCGATGACACGCAGTGACACTCGCCTGGGACAGGTCGGCGGCCGCGCGAGGGGGACAGGCACCGAGGTCGTCTGCGGACCCTCGGCATGCCCCCGAACCACTCCCCCACAGTCGCCGCGCGCTCGGATGCCGGTGGAAGGCATGGCTGCGGTGTGGTACTATCACGGACGGTGAGAGCCCATGGGACGTCTGGAGGTCCGCGGAGTGCCCGAGGAGTTGAGCCGGCGGCTCAGGCGCCTGGCCACGGAGCGCGGCCAGTCCGTGTCTCAGGTCGTTGTGGAACTGCTGCAGGGCGCCACCGAGCAACTCGATCCACCCCGAAGCCGGCGCGCCGTGCGGCGTTGCCACCCGGGCGACGCCGAGGCGCTGCGCGCCCTGCTCGCGCGGATCGAGGCGGCACCGCCCCCGGC
The DNA here is from genome assembly GCA_964608495.1 of uncultured Armatimonadia bacterium. Lineage (GTDB taxonomy): Bacteria > Armatimonadota > Zipacnadia > Zipacnadales > FEN-943 > JAKORR01. The sequence continues at coordinate 3,318 of CAZSOQ010000265.1, forward strand.
ACGTGAGCCGCGAGGGCCAGAGGAAACCGCCGCCGGGCTGGTTCGTCAGGCGCGGGAGGACCTGTCTTGACCCACGAGCACGAAGATGCCAGCGGCGTTTATCTCCGCTCACTGGGTGTGGTTGACGCGAACGTCTTTGTGGCCGCCGTGATGCAGGGCGAGGCCGCGCACGCCGCGGCGATCTCCTTCTTCCAGACGGCTGGCGGTCTCAGTGCCTCCTCGCAACTGGGAATGGTGCACGTTCCCGAGATCTGGTTCCTCGAGTGCGCGGGCGCCCTGAACAGAGCCGCGCAAAAGGGCCGCCTCCAGGCCAGCGACGTCGAACCACGCCTCGACCAGATAGAGCAACTGGTCAGGTACACGGCAGTCAGTGTCTGGGACGTGTGGGCGGAATCCTCGCGGGAGATTGTGCGACTGGCGCTGTGTTACAGGTGCACCGTGCCCGATGCCTGCTACCTCTACCTGGCCAAGGACCTGGCGGCTCCGCTGATCACCTGCGAGAGCCCGAGCTCGGGACTGCCCAAGGCGGCCCGCGCCGCTGGCGTGGCCGCGATCAGCCCCGCCGACTGGCAGCTGCCGTCATGACCCCTGCGCCGGTACCTCTCCGCGCGGCGGGAGGTTGTAGAACCGCTCCCGGACCTCGTCCACCGTCATGATCCCCTGCGATACCAGCGTAGCCGCGACCGTCGCCTGCTCCCGCGCGTCCTCCTGCAACGCCCCTACCCCCGTCGCGTCGAACTCCGCCAGTAGGCCCAATCCCCTGCCCCCAGCCGCCGTCGCCGCCCCGAACTCCGGCGCCAAGCGCTCGTTGATCACTCCCGCAATCCGCTGCAGCTTCGGCATCACTGTGTCGGACCAGAAGAGCTTGCGCTGCAACTGCGCGTTCGCGTAGTTCGCATACTGGTAGATTCCCACAACCGCCGGCGGCACCCCAAACACAGCGCATACCTCCTCGCGCGACAACCGCCGCTGCTGCAGGAAATCCGCGTCCCGCGGTGTCACACCCAGCGCCTGCCACTGCAGGTCCGACCCCAACACCATCACGCGATGCGCCCTGTCTACCCCCGCATATAGCTCCTCGAACTGCGCCCGCAAGCGCTTCAACTCCTCCTCGCTGAGCTGCACCTGGCTCGAGATCACACCCTCGGGCCGCGCCCCCCGCCGGAAGAAGCCCTGGTTGTACGCCACCGCGAATAGGTCCGTCGCCACCGAATCCGCCGCCGCCGTCAGCGGCGACAAGCCGTAGAAGTCGTCCGCCGGCGAGAAGTAGCGGAAATGCACCACCTCGTCGGGCTTGAAGGCCACCCGCCGGCCGTTCGCCTCGTAAGTGTACCCCTGGACCAGGTTCCGGCCGGGGACGATCTTGACGCGATCCGGACGCATAGGCCAGATCTCGACGACCTGCCCCGCCGCGTCGCGCTCCAGGGCCCAGTAGGCATTGCCCGTGAGCTCCAGGCCGATCAGCGTGGCCTCCATCAGGTCCGTGAGACTGTGCCGCGGGTTCACCCGCGCCAACAGCCGCGTGAGAGGCTCGTTCGGGCCCGCAGCGCGACGCTCACCACGCTCGTCCACGCGCCAGACGCGCACGGGCACCGAAGCCGCGGACTGCGCAATCGCCCGCACGCACGCGTATACCCAGGCGTGCTGGGAGTACACACGCGAGGCGTCCTGCGCGATCGCCGGCGGCGATACCGCCGTCTCCTCCTCGTGAGGCAGGTACAGCAGACTCCACGTGCGCGGCGCCTGCTTGGCACGACCGAAAAGCGTAAGGAGCTTGCGCAAAGACATGGCTGACCTCCAGGTAGCGGATGCGGAGACGCACTGCGGTGCGACGAAAGACGCAAAGACCGCGGGGCAGGCGAAAGACGCCAAACCGAGGGGCGAGGAGGAATGCAGAGACCGCGGGCCGAGGAAAGGCAGGGAACACGCAGGGCGAGGAGAGGCAGGAAACACCGCGGGGCTCTGCCCCGCACCCCGCAGGGGGCCTGCCCCCTGACCCCATGACTCGCGGCGAGGGTGGGAAGGAAAGGCACGGACGTCTCGGCCGCGTGCGCCGCGGGACGGTGGGCGTGGCGGGAAGAACGGTTTGGCCCGTGTAAGATGGTCGCTGCACAAACCGCAGCGACTCACTTCCACGGGCCGATTCGCCTCCGGCGCCGTCACGGCGCCGGATAGGGAGGTGAGCTGGGAGCCGTGACTGGTGCAGAGGTGACGGGAGGGCCGTGGGCTCCGGCGCGTTCAACGCGCCGGAGCGGGGAAGGGTAAGGCCAAGGAGTGAGACAGATCGGGTGCGCTCAGTGTGCCTCTCCTGGTAGGGGTGAGCTTGCTCGTGACAGTGACGGCCCAGTGGTGGGGTCCTCACCCCGCGGCCAGGGGTAAGGGGCGGGAAGGGCCTTCCCCCTGCGCGCTGCACTCAGGCCTGTGGATCGGGGTCCCCACGAGGCGAGGACGGGACAGCGTGCTCCTCCAGCCATGCCGAGAACTCGTCCACGGTCATCCGGCCCGTGGCCAACGCAAGGATGGCGGCGACCGCTTCGTCGTCCGAGGCGCACAACCGCAACCCGTTGATCTCCAGCATCGCTTCGGCGGCGAGAAGGGCGGTCCGCTTGTTACCGTCAACGAAGGGGTGGCCTGCGGCCAGAGCGTGTGCCAGGGCAGCGGCCCTCTGGAAGACGCTCGAGAACAACTCGAAGTCGCCGAACCCGCTCCTGGGGCGCTCGATAGCAGCCCTCAGGCGCGAGGGGTCCAGCACGCCGCCCGCCCCGCCGCCGGCGGCCAGGACGCGCGCGTGGATCTCCAGCAGGTCCTGGTAGGTGGGGCAGCGCCTACCACTTGGCGAGTTCTTCAAGGGCTTCTCGCCGACGCTCGATCAGGGCCTCAATCAGCACGTCCTCAACCTGCCGGCCCGGTCCCGCGGTGTTCATCTCGCCCTGCACCGGGACGCCGCGGAGACAGGCGAAGGGGATCAGGCCACTGGGAGAAGGCTTCGCGCTCAGCAGCCTGGCAACGCCGCCGGGAACACGATTCCTGTCCCGCCGAGCACAGCAGGCGTCGGTCGAGGGATGCTTTGCGGACATCGTCTTCCCCTGCGTGCCGCCTCCTGTGGCGCGGCCCCGGCCCGCGCCATCGCTGACACGCCCCTATCCTGTCCCGCACGATACCATGCCACAGGGCGCTGGTCAACGGTGCGCACAGCCACCGTCGTTGACGGGTTGACGGCGTGCCGCTGCCGGGGTATCCTCGCCGTGTGACCCCCAATGGCTGATGAAGACAAGCGCAAACCAGGTGGCGGGGCAACCGAGGGTGCGGGCGGCTCTGCGCCCGATAGCGCGGAGGACAGCACGTCGGCACAAGGGCAGGGCGCGGCCTTCTGGGAAGCATTGGAAGAGAACTCCCCGTACACGGCTCTGGAGAAGGGCCTCAGGCGTCCAGCCGGACAGCGCATCGGGAAGACCCGCCGCTGACGCCGCGCGGGGGATCTGGGTCTACCGCAGAGCGAGCAGCAACATGGGCAGCATGGACAGCAGCAGTCCACCGGCAAGGCACCAGAAGGCCCAGCGGACACTGCATGCCTTGGTCAAGACGTGGAGCCGTGCCCCGACAGAGGCGCAGTGGTAGTATGCGGCTAGCTTGGCCCGAATCTGCTCGTCGCTAGCCCCCATCTTGACTGCCTCAACGAGCTTCCCTGACTCGCCAGCGAATGGCTGCCGCGTGGGCGATTTCTCGCGGTCAGCGAGTAGCAG
>CAZSOQ010000266.1:0-7057 GCA_964608495.1 uncultured Armatimonadia bacterium
CCACGACGGCGGGCCCGCCGCTTGCCCGGGCGGTGCTTGGCCGGCCGCCATCCCCTCAGGCTGGGTCGCGCCATCCGGGGGCTCGCCTGTGTCCGCCATGGCTGCTCACGCTCGATTGACCACCCAGGGGAGGAGTACGTATAATCACCGACACGGCCGGGGTGGTGGAATTGGTAGACGCGCCGGACTCAAAATCCGGTGGAGGTACACCCTCCGTGCGGGTTCGAGTCCCGCCCCCGGCACCACCTCTACCTTGGCACCCGGTGCCGCCGGGGGCCTGCCGCCGAGCCGGCTCAGAAACCCGCCGGTGAGCCCATCAGCCGGAACTTGCGGTACCTGTTGGCCATCAGCTCCTCCGGTGAGAAATCGGCCAGCTCGTCCAGCGCGCGGGCGACCGTCTCGCCGAGAATCCGCGCCGCTTCCTCGGGCGCCTCGTGGGCGCCTCCCGGCGGCTCGGGCACTACGCCGTCTATCACGCCCAACCCCAGCGCATCCCGCGGGGATAGCCTCATCGCCGCCGCCGCTTCCTTCTTCAGCGAGGCGTCACGCCACAGGATCACGGCGCAGGACTCGGGCGCTATCACGGCGTAGTACGTGTTCTCCATCATGTAGACCCGGTCACCCACGCCGAAGCCCACCGCGCCCCCGCTCCCTCCCTCACCGATGATCACCACGACGATGGGCACCGGCAGCCCGAACATCTCCCGCTGGTTCTTCGCTATCGCCTCGGATATGCCCCGCGATTCCGCGTCGGGCAGGCAGTCCGCGCCCGGCGTGTCTATCAGCGTCACGATCGGCTTGCCTATCCGCGCCGCTAGCCGCATCACGCGTAGCCCTTTTCGGTAGCCCTCGGCCCGCGCCATCGCGAAGTTCCGGCGCTGACGCTCGGCAAGGGTGCGTCCCTTCTGATGCCCCACCACCGCCACCGGCCGTCCCAGCCATGATCCCATTCCAGCCACAACCGCCGCATCATCGCCGTAGCACCGGTCGCCGTGCAGCTCCACGAAGTCGTCCATAAGCAGCTGCACGTAGTCGAGGGTGTAGGGGCGCTTGCCGTGCCTGGCGAGGGTCACGTGTTCCCAGGTTTCTTCCACGTGCTCCGCCATCGCGTTACCTTTCCCCGGTCTTGCGCTTCGGGTCGGCCGCGGCCCAGTTGAGGAGTGCCACCAGCGTGTCTCTTATCTGCTCGCGCGGGACGATCATGTCTATCATGCCGTGCTTGTACTGGAACTCCGCGGTCTGCACTCCCGGCGGCATGGCCAGCCCGGTCACCTCGACCACCCTGGGCCCGGCAAAGCCCATCGCCGCCCGGGGCTCCGCGATGATGACGTCCCCCAGGAAGGCATAGCTTGCCGTCACGCCCCCGTAGGTGGGGTCCGTCAGGACGGAGATGAAGATCTGGCCCGCCTCCTGCAGCTTCCTCGAGGCGCCGGAGGTCTTGGGCATCTGCATGAGGGCGATGAGCGATTCCTGCATGCGAGCCCCGCCGCTGGCGCAGAAGAGCGCCGCCGCGCGGCGCATCTCCGCGCATCGCTCGAACAGGCGCGCCACGCGCTCGCCCACGACCCAGCCCATGCTCCCGCCGATGAAGGCGAGGTCCATGACCCCCAGGCCCACGTCCACGCCGCCGATCGTCGCGGCCCCCGTGAGCACCGCCTCGGTCACCCCGGTCTTCTCACGGGCCGCCTCCAGCTTCTCGTAGTAGCCGGGGAACTGCAGCGGATCGTGCAGGGGCAGGTAATGGTCCCACTCCTCGAAGCTCCCCTCGTCCACGGTCACCTGCAGTCGCTGCCACACCGTGAGCCGGAAGTGGTGCCCGCATCTGCCGCACACCCACAACTGCTTCTCCAGTTCCCTCGCATACAGCAACTGTCGGCAGCCCGGACATTCCTGCCACATCTCAGGCGGGATCTCCGACTGCCGTGCGCGCTGCGTATCTGCCATGAAGCACCTCCGCGCCAGAGCGGGAGCCGTGGGAGCACCGCGGCGAGCACAACTGCGATGAGGAGCTGCGAGACCGCCGTCCGATTCCTCGCCAGCCCGCCCCGCGATTGCTGGCGTGAGTGCCTCTATGCTACCATCTTCGCTCGGAACTTGCCAGAGAGGCACCGGCAATGCACCTGGATGATCTCCGGGCGGTAATAGACGATCTGGACGCTAAGCTGCTCGATCTGCTCCGCCAGCGCGCCGAGGTGGTGCGGCAGATAGGGCAGTGCAAGAGCGAGGAGGGGCGGGCGGTGCTGGACGCCGCGCGCGAGGAGGTGGTCCTGCGTCGAGCCGCCGAGGCCGACGCGGGGCCCCTCGAGGCCCAGGCTCTGCGGGCCATCTTCGCCGAGATCATCTCGGCCTGCCGGGCCCTCGAGGAGCCCATCACGGTGGCCTACCTGGGCCCGGCCTACACCTTCACCCACCTGGCCGCCCGCCGCCGGTTCGGGTCCCAGGCCGCGTACCTGGACTGCGCCTCGGTCCACGACGTGTTCGACGCCGTGGAGCGCGGCAGGGCCGGCGTGGGTGTCGTGCCCATCGAGAACTCCCTGGGCGGCGCGGTGCCCGAGACGCTGGACCACTTCGTCACCACCGACCTGAGCATCATCGGCGAGCTCTACCAGCCCATCGAGCAATGCTTGCTGGCCAATTGCCCCCTCGAGGAGATCACCAAGCTGCAGAGCCACCCTCAGGCCTACGCCCAGTGCCGTCACTGGCTGCGCGAGAATCTGCCCGGCGCCGAGATCGTCAACCAGTCCAGTACGACGATAGCGGCCCGCCAGGCCGCCGCCGAGCCCGGCTCCGCGGCCCTGGGCCCGGCTGAGGCGGCGGAACCCTACGGCCTGCGCGTGGTCGCCCGCGCGATCCAGGACTACCCCGACAACCGCACGCGCTTCTTCATCATCGGCCGCGGCGCCGCCTCGCCCACCGGGCGCGACAAGACCTCGCTGCTCTTCGCCACCCAGCACCGCGCCGGCGCGCTTCACGAGGCCATGACACCCTTCCGTGTCTACGGCGTGAACATGACGATGATCCAGTCCCGTCCCGTCCCCGGCCGGCTCTGGCAGTACGTCTTCTTCGTGGACGTCGAGGGCCATGCGACGGACTCCCACGTGGCGCGGGCTCTGGAAGACCTGCGGGCCACCACGTCCAACCTGACGGTTCTGGGTAGCTACGCCGCGGCCGAGGCCTAGAGACCGCGCCCGGGTCCCGCCCAGGCAACGCGCCGGGCAGAGCTCTGCCCGGCGCTTCGCAGTCCCTATCACTAGGCCGTGCCCGCGACCGCCTAACCGGCCCCGCCGGGCTTGGCTATCTGCGCCAGCCTCTCGTTAACCTCGTGGGCCTGGTCCGTCTTGGTGAACTCGGTGAGCGCTTCGATCCGGTCGCGCAGGTTCGCCACCTGGTCAATGAACTGCCTGGCGCGTATCTGGCGTTCCAGCAGCGACTGGTCGGCCTCAATGTCGCCGGGCGCCGTGAGGAACTCATCGAGCTCCTTCATCGAGATCCCGGCCTCAGGCGCGCCCGCCAGGGCCGCCTTGACGATGGCGGCGTTCACCAGCTTCGCCGACCCGCCCGTCAGCAGGTAGGCGCACCGGTCGCACGAGTAGTCCACCACGTCCAGCCAGCCGCGCATCAGCCACGACATCAGCGTCACCGGCAACAGGAGGAACTTGACGAGGGGATTGCACCCGCGCACGTAGACCAGCGCCAGCTCCATGCGCACGTGTCCCGCGATGATGTGGCCCATCTCGTGCCCCAACATGGCGCTGACCTCGTCCGGATGCAGCCGCTCTACCAGCGGCCTGGACGCCACGATCGTCCCGCCCTTGGCCGGGATCGTGAAGATGAAGACCCGGTCGGAGGGCAGCACGTACATCTCCTGGGTCCTCCTGCGCCCGCACAGCCGCGCGAAGGACTGGAGCATCTTGTACAGGTCAGGGTGATTGGTGCTCATCACCCGTGAGTGCTGGTCCGCTTGCTGGAACTCCTTCTTCCGGGGCCGCACCGAGAGCATGTTGCACAGCAGCACTGCGATCGGTGGCCACAGGATGCACTCGACCACCAGGTCTAGCCTTGGGCTGCCCGCCGGCGTCTTGGCCACGAAGAACAGCACGGCGGCGAACCAGAAGAAGATGATCATCACCCCTCCCAATCCCTGCCAGTAGAGGCGGAGCTCCCCGGGATAGCGGAAGTCCTTGGCCGTCAGACTGAGCTTGACCTTGCGCCTTCTGGGCGCTCGCCCGCGCCGCGCCATCTAGTCATCACCGCCCTGGTTATTCTCCGTGGCGATCACGCGCACCTTACTCACGTGCTGCGCGTCTGATTCCTCCACCACGAAGGTGATTCCTTCGTGCTCGATCCGCTCGCCTGCCGCCGGTATCCTGCCGGTCATCTCGGCCAGCAGTCCGGCGACAGTCTCTCCCTCGTCCTCCTCGCGCGGCTGGCGGCCCAGCTTCTCGTAGACCTCGTCCAACCGCACTCGCCCCGTCACCATCAGCTCCTGCTCCCCCACGTCAACGATCTCGTCCTCCGCCACGTCGTGCTCGTCGCGAATCTCGCCCACCAGCTCCTCGAGGATGTCCTCGATCGTCACGACGCCGGCCGTGCCCCCGAACTGGTCGGCCAGGATCGCCATGTGCGTGCGCGCCTGGCGCATCTGGCGGAACAGGTCCGTGAGCGGCGTGGTCTCCGCGACCACGAGCGGCTGACGGACACGCTGGCGCCAGTCCTCCCCGTCCGCCAGAGCCCGCAGCAGGTCGTTCACCAACACGATCCCCATGATGTGGTCTATGTCGTCGCGGAAGACGGGCAGCCGCGAGAACCCGCTATTCGCCACCTCATCCAGGGCCTGTTCGAGGGTGGCATCCTGGGGCAGCGCGAGCACGTCAACCCTCGGCGTCATCGCGTCCCGCGCCGTCAGCTCACCCAACTCGATGATGTGGTCGAGCAGCACGCCCTCCTCGGGCTCCACGAGCCCCGCCTCCTCGCCGAGGTCGGCGGCCGCCTGGATGTCCTCCTGGCTCACTATGTGCCGGTAGGCCGGTGGCGGCATCCGGAGAAGGCGCATCACTGCCGACCCCAGCAGCGTGACCCCGGAGACCACGGGCCCCAGCAGGCGGGTGAGCCACGCCACGAAGGGCGCCAGCGCCGGGGCAAGCTGGTCGGCGTGGCGCGCCGCGTAAGTCTTGGGTGTAAGCTCCGCCAGGACCATGATGGCGGCTATGGTCGCCAGGTGCAGAACCTCTCGGGCCACCACGGCCCCCTCTCCCAGCCGGTGGTGCCCGATGACCGTCGCCACCGTCGAGACCAGGATGATGGAGCCGTTCATGCCCACGATCAGCACGCTGAGGTAGTCGCCGCGGGCGATCAGGGCCTCGACGAGCTCAGCCCGCCGGTCGCCGTCGTCGGCCTGCTGGCGCAGGACCTGGCGGTTGGCTCCCAGGAAGGCTGCCTCGGTCAGCGAGAACGCGAAGATGCCCAGGCACAGACCGGCTATGGCGGCAAAGCCCAACGTCGCCAGAGGATCACCCACCGCCGCCCTGGCTCCTCGGCCTGAGCCGTCCCGGCCCCTCGCCCGTGCTCTCGTCCCCGTTCTCCTGCGCTCTGGGCAGCCTACGCACGTGGACGGTGTCCACGCGGGTGCCATGGATCCTCTCGACCCGCAGCTCCAGCCGCCCCATCGCCACCGTCTCGCCTACCTCCGGCAGACGCCCCAGCTGGGCGGTGATCACCCCGCTTAGGGTGTCCCACTCCCCGTCCGGCAGGTCCACCTTCGTCGTCTCCTCGACCAGGTGCGGGTTCGCCAGACCGCTGCACAGCCACTGGCCGGGAGCCACCTGCACGATCTCGGGCTTCTCGCCCACGTCGTACTCGTCCTGGATCGCCCCCACGATCTCCTCCATCAGGTCCTCGACCGTCACGATCCCCGCCGTCCCCCCGAACTCGTCCTTCACGACCGCTACCGTCCGCCCGGCCGCCTGCAGCCGGCGCAGCAGGTCGTCCGCCGGCAGACTGTCGGGCACGAACAGCGCCGGCCGCGCCACCTCCTCGACCGGGCGGTCCAGCGTGTTCGCCCGGGCGTAGGGCACGGAGTCCTTCACGTAGAACATGCCGACGATGTCGTCAATGCGCTCCCGGTACACGGGCAGCCGACTGCTTCCCGCGTCCAGGCTCACCCGCATCGCCTCTCCTATCGTCGTCCCCACCTCGACCGCCACCACCTCGGTCCGGGGTGTCATCACCTGGCCCGCGGTGTGGTGGGCGAAGCCCAGCGCACGGTGCAGCATCAGGCGCTCGCCCTCGTCCAGCACCCCCTGCGCCTCGCCTGCGTCTATGATCGCCCGAATCTGCTGCGCGCTCACCTGCAGCCCTTCCGACCCGGGCCTCATCCCCATGAGCCACAACACGCCCCGGCTTGCCAGCCACAGCGATAGCACCACCGGCGCCAGCACCACGCTCACCAGCGCTATGAAGGGGGACGCGCGCAGCGCCGTGTCCTCGGGGGCCCGCGCACCGATGTGGATAGGGATCACCTCGCAGAAAACGAGGACGATGAGCGTCATCAGGATCGCCGCGAGGGTGGGCCCGAGCACGGGGTCAATCTTGATGGCCATCTCAATGGCCAGGCGCTCGGCGGTGTAGTTCGAGGCAGTGATCCCGAGGAGTACCACAGCCAATACCGCGCCGCGTCGCCGGAGCATGGCCGCCACCAGCCGGGCCCGCCAGTCCCCTTGCTCGACCAGTCTGCGCACGCGCGCCAGACTAGCCCCCAGCAAGCCAGCCTCGCTCGCTGAGAACAGCGCGGACATTAATAGCAGCGCAGCGACGCCAGGTAAGTCGCCCGCTGTTGAACTCTCCACTTACCGACCTTTCCTCCGACGACCGCGAGCGGAACCACTCGGTCTCGTGTCCAGTAAAGCAGAGACCGGGCCACCTGCTCAACACTTGGCTGTGATCCCGGTCCGTCGGCCCTGCACCGGCGCCCGCCCAGCTTCCCCCGAGGGCTGCCTTCCGCCGCGGCGGGCCCCCCGCGCGGAGGCCCGCTGGCCCGCCCGGACCAGCCCTCCAAGGG
>CAZSOQ010000267.1:0-6963 GCA_964608495.1 uncultured Armatimonadia bacterium
CAAAGGAGCCCCTACCAGCTATTCACAACACCCGCTTTCCGGCCAGGTCTCTAGCGTGAAGACTCGCATTCGGGGCGGGCCAAAGCCGGAGGCCCGCGCCAAGGAGGAGCCTGATGGCAGCCAGCCTCTGCCGTCGCGCCATGACCGACCGCCGAGCCTTGTGGCTGCTGCCCATGCTTGTGGGCTGGCAGGTGGCTCAGGCGGACCAGCCGCGGGTCGCGGTCTTCTCGGAGCCCGTCTTTCCCACCTTCGCCGGCGCCCAGGGGCTGATGCCGGATGATGTGAGGCAGACCCTGGCCGCCGCCGGGCTGTCGGCCGAACTCGTGGACGCGGCGGCGCTGTCAGACCCGGGGCGCTTCAACGCCCGCGTCTTCGCAGTCCTGGTCCACCTATACGGCAATACCTTCCCCCTCGAGGCGGTGGCAGGGCTGCGGGCTTTCCGCCAAACGGGAGGCAGTATTGTAGCCTTCGGCGTACCCTTCTGCCATCCGTGTGTCGAAGCCGGGGTTCCGGGGTGGACGCATGGCGGGGAGCCGGCCGACCTCATCGCGCGCACGGCCGACGGCCGCAACGGCACCCACGGGGTACTCCTTCGTCGTGCGGGCAATGCCGAGGGGTCCTGGGCCGGGATGTGGTCGCCCCAGATGCGCGCGGTGCCCGGCTCGCGATGGCTCATAGGCGGCTGGGTGCGGGGCCACGGGGAGTTCGTCCCCGGCGACAACCTCTACCTCCGCTTCTGGGACCTCCACGGCAAGTTCCTGGGCCAGACCGGCCCGGCCTTCCCGGCGGCCGCCGACGACTGGGGCCATCTCTCCGCCGAGGTCACCGCGCCGCCCGGCACTCACGCCATGGACGTCTGCCTGGCGCTGTTCCGGCCCGGCGAGGTCATCTGTGATGACCTGAGCCTCGCCGCCGCCGCCGCGTCGGACCGGAACCTGCTCCACGACCCAGGCTTCGAGCGCCCTGGGGCGCGCCGGTGGAGCGACACCGGCCACGTCAGTGAGTACCTCGGCCACGACGGCCTCGGCATGGGCGGCTTCCGCATCGTGGACGCCAGCGGCCAGTACCGCTACGCCCCGACCAGGGGTGACCCCATCGGCCTTGCAGGCATCACCTTCCCGCCCATCGCCCCCGGCCAGCAGGCCGTGATGGATGAGACCACCCTCCCGCCCGAGGACCGAGTCTTCCCGCTCATCGCCACCCTCGGGCCCGACGGCAAGGTGGCGGGCTACGGCGTGGCGCTCATCGAGCACGCCTGCGGGCAGTTCCGCGGTGCCCTGGACGTCTGGGCCGGCTATCCAGCGCCGCCGCCGCGCCAGGCCCTCCAGGTCGTGACCAACGCCTGCGCCTTCATCCTCGAGCGCAAGGGCCTCATCACGCGCCGCGCCGCCGCTGCCGCCCGGCGCCATGCCCGCTCCTTGCCGGAGGGCGGCCAGCGCAAGTACGCGCTGATCCCGCCTGTCCAGCGGGCGAGTGTGGTGCCCAAGTCGCCGCCCCCGGGCGGCAAGATCATCGTGACCACGATGGTGGGGCTGTCGTGGCAGGAGAGGATCGCGGCTGCGGCGCTGCAGGGCCTCATCAACCGTCGCGAGCCGACCGTCTACTTCGCCGACGTGTGGACAGACGCGGTGGCAGCGGGCCGCGCCCGCGAGGAGGTGGACGACCCGCTGGCGCTTGTGGACCGCTACCGCGGGGTGGTCGGCGGCGCCGTCGTCTACGACCCGGACTTCCCGCCGGGCATCAACGTCGCCATCTCGCTGGCGGGCGCCCGCGGCCTTCTGCCCTGCACGGCCGAGCTGGCGACACGGCTCCGGTTGCCGGTGAAGATAGACCTGCGGGGTCGCTGGACGGCCCTGGCCGATGCCTACGACTGGGCGCGCCGCCACGTCCTGCCCGAGTGCAGCCGCGACGCGGTGTGCCACATAAAGCAGGGCGAGCCCCTTTCGCCGGCGGCGGCGGAGATGTCGGCGGCGATGGTGGACTATCTCGTGGCCGAGCGCATCTTCGCCTTCCACCTCAACATGGCTTTCTCGCAGCGGGAGCGCCAGGTCGTCGAGGAGATCCTGGCGGCCTATCCGGCCCTGACCCCCGTCATCGGCTACTTCGGCCCCGAGCCCACTGGCGCGCCGAACCTCGGCTCCGAGCCCGACGTCGTGACCATCGTCTCCCGGCTCGGCAAGCACTTCATCTTCACCGTCAACGGCAACCTCAGCTTCCACTCCGGCTTCCCCAGCATCCGCGGCCGGCAGACGGCCCGCCCGGCGCCGCCCTTCGACCCAGCCAAGGTCTACGTGGCCTTCTATCTGTCCGACGGCGATAGCCCGTCCACGTGGTACAACACCGCCTGCCGTTGGACCGACGCCGAACGGGGCGAGGCGCCTATCGGCTGGTCCTTCCCGGTGGCGGCACTGGACTTGTGCCCGCTGGTGGCCGAGCGCACCTACCGGGAGGCAACGCCGCAGGATGAACTGGTTATGGCCTGCTCGGGCATCGGCTATTGCTATCCGGAGATGTTCGGCGCACAGGTCAGCGGCGGAGGCCTGCTCGGCGACTTCCTCGCCGAAACCGGCCGCGGGGTTGGGCGCTCCTCCATGGCCACCACCCATGTGCACCATTACGGCGGCACCACCGACGCCACGCTGGCGCGCTACGCCGCCGAGGTGCCGGGCCTCCGCGCGGTCTTCGCCGACTACGGCCGGACGCGCACCGACTACGGGAAGTCCAGCTTCGCTGTCGGCGACGTCCCCGTCTTCCACTCCCTCACCACCGGCGGCGACCGCGACACCACCGGCGCTAAGCTCGCCGACCAGATGCTGGCCCAGATCCTGGCCGTGGTGCCGGCCGAGCGCCCCGCCTTCATCCTCGCCTTCGGCATCTACTGGTTCATGGGTCCGAAGGAGGTCAAGGCCATCGTTGACCGCATGCCAGCCGACTTCGTTGCCGTCCGGCCGAGCGAGTTGGCCGAGCTGTACTGCCAGGCGCGGAAGCCGTAACGCACGACCGGGCCATCCGCGTGCCCCCTGCGCTGGTCTGAACACCAAGCCTTGGCCCACCTGCAATGCGGGTAGTGCAGGGCTATGGTGCACCCAGGGGGTCAGGAACCGTGACGTGGGAAGGGTACACGGAACCACAGGTAGTGTTTGCTTTGCCGCAGGCCTAGGGTTCACGCCGGGGGTGGACACCCGGCGGAAGACGGGCCTGGCAGAGGCCACTTGCCACCGCTGGAAGCGGCGGTATGGTGGTCTTGGGGTGCCGGAGGTGCGTCGGCTACGCCAGCTCGAGGAAGAGAACCAGCGCTTTGAGCAGCTTGTGGCGGACCTGATTTTGGAGAAGGCGACGCTTCAGGACGTGCTGCGGGGAAAGAGCTGACGCCTGTCCGCCGGCGGGCTGCGATTGCTTACCTGGAGGCTGGTTACGAGGTGAGCGACCGCAGGGCGTGTGAGGCGCTGGGGTCCCCCGGTCAACGCGCCGGTGCGAGCGCGGAGGCGTTCAGCAGCCGCTTCGGGCAGGAATGCCTGAAGGAGCACTGGTTGCTGTCGGTGGGGGACGCCCAGGAACGGGTGGGGGAATGGCGGCGGCATTACGGCGAGAGGCCCAACGGCTCCCTGGGGGACCTGACGCCGGAGGTCTTCGGCGGCCCTGCGAAGGAGCCCTGGGGTCCCTTGCCAGGGCTGGAGGTCGAGCCTTCCTTAGCGTGGAACCCCGCACTGCAGGTGGACCAGACTCGGGGACAGCTCCAGGCGGGCCTGGCTGAGATCCCATCTGGCCCCGTTTCCGGGGGTAAGGTCACCTATGGGACGCCTCGCCGCAGCGTCTAAGATGGCTTGCCTCTGCTGGACACTCGCTCTCCTGCGAGGGAACCTCATGGCCGACGCACGGGCGCAATCGCTGTTCCCCACCACTCTCCCCTCGGGCGAGTGGTGCGAGTTCCGGGCCGCGGGCTACTACGAGTCGGTCTGCGGCGTCGTGTACCGCCTCGGGAACCCGGCCACCAACGGCATGCCGGTCGGCGGGGTGGACACCGGCTGCCTGGACCTCGAGACCAACGGCCTGCTGGGCTACTGCACCATCTTCAACTCCCACGTCCCGCGCCGGGGCCCTCTCGGCCTGCCCTTCCTGGGCCTCAGCCTCGAAGGGGAGACGTGGGTGCTCTACGGACCGGGCGAGTCTGCGGGCACGGACCTCAAGCCGCTGACCGCCTGGGCGCTCGAGCCCGCCCTCGGCCCTGGGCAACGCCTGTGGGCCCCGGCTGCTGACCGTCTCCCCGCGTGGTTCCGCAGCGTCGGGCAAATCCCGTACGACATCCCGCGCGGCCGCGTCGCCTGTCACAGCCCCGGCGTGCTCCGCTGGACGAGCCCGGTCAACGGCCATCTGCGTCTGACGGGAGGCTTGTGGCTCGCCCGCGACCTCGGTCGTCCCCAGGCGTGGGAACTGCGTCTCAACGGCTCGCCGCTCACGGGCGGCAGGCTCGAATGGGGGCCGACCTCCGCGCAGCCCCGGAGCCTTGCCTCCGGGACCGGCGGCGAGGCCGCCCTGGGTTTTGCCGTCCAGGAGGGCGATGTACTGGAGCTGGTGCTCACCCCCGCCGGCGGCTCCGGCGACTACATCGGCGTTGACTTCACCCTCGTCCTCGGGGACCGTACCTGGGACCTCGCGGGCGACTGGAGCGATGAGCGCAACCCCAACGGCCCCTGGACCTACGACGCCATCGTGCGGCCTGCGTCCGCGAGTGTGCTGTTCGGGAAGGACAGCCGGCTCCACCCCGCAGATGAGGTCCACTACTGGGGCCATTACCCCGTCGCCGACATCGAGTTCGACACCTCGGCGCCGATCCGCGTCGGGCTCCGGGCGTGGTCGCCCTTCCTGCCGGGCGACGTGACGGCCTCCATGATCCCAGGCGCGGTGTTTGAGGTCCACCTGGGCAATCCGGGAGCCGAGGCCCGCGCCGGTGCGGTCTTCATGACCTTCCCCGGACCCTTGCCCGACGAGGCCGGGGCCGCGGTCTTCGAGCGCGGGGAACTCAAGGGCCCGTGCCGCGGCGTCCATGTCCGGGCGCCCCTGGCTTCGTATGCCCTGGGCGTGGCCGGGGACTGGCGCGTCCGCTTCGGAAGCGGACTCGGCGCTCGACGCGCGGCGTGGGAGGCCGCAGCGTCCGCCCCGCCAGAACCCCGCGACAGCGATCCCGGCGCCACCGTGGCCGTAGACTTCCGCCTGGAGCCCGGTGAGGCCGCCGTCATCCCCTTCATCCTGTCCTGGTATGCCCCCACCTGGAAGGGCGGCGGCACCAACGCCTCCCCCCAGGGCAACACCTTCACGCACATGTACGCGCGCCACTATCCCGATGCTGGCGACACCGCCCATCTCCTTGCCCGGGATCGCGAGCGCCTGTTTCGGCGCGTCGCCGCCTGGCAGCAGGCGATCTACTCCGACGCCTCCCTGCCCGCCTGGCTGCGCGATTCGCTTATCAACGTCCTCTACATGATCACAGAGGACGGACTCTGGGCCCAGAAGGCGCCGCCCCTGCCCGAGTGGGTGCGCGAGGAGGACGGCTTGTTCGGCCTCAACGAGTGCCCCCGAGGCTGCCCGCAGATTGAGTGTATCCCCTGCAGCTTCTACGGCAGTCTGCCCCTGGCGTACTTCTTCCCCGAGCTGCAGCTCTCCACCATCCGCGGCTACCAGGGCTACCAGCTGCCCGACGGCGCGCCGCCCTGGATCTTCGGCGGCTGCACCGGCGGGACGCCGCCCATTGACTTCGCTTGCCCCACCCGCGGCTACCAGTTCGCCTCCAACGGCATCAGTCTCGCAGCCATCGTGGACCGCTTCCTGCTATGCCGCGACACCCCCGACGGGCGGTTCGCCCGCGAGCTGTACCCGATGATCAAGCGCAGCGTCACCCACACGGTCGGCCTGCGCTCCACGCCCTCCTACACCATTGGCGAGCGCATCATCGCCATGCCCGACGGCAACGAGGGCACGGAGTGGTTCGAGGCCCCCGATCCGGGCTGGGCCGGGATGACGGCCCACATCGGCGGCCTGCACCTCGCCGAGCTGCGCATCGCCCAGCGCCTGGCCCGTCGGGTCGGCGACGCCGAGTTCGAGCGCCAGTGCGCGGAGTGGATCGCGGCGGCCCTCGAGGCCATGGAGAACAGGCTGTGGGATGCGCGGGGCTACTACCTCAACTACCTGGAGCCCGAGACGGGCAGGTGCTCGGATCTCGTCTTCGGCTACCAGCTCGACGGGGAGTGGATCATCGCCCACCACGGGCTGGAGAACGCCCTGCCGGCTGCGCGCATCCGCACCGTGCTGGACACCATCAAGCGCTGCAACGTAGCGGTCACCAAGCACGGCGCCGTGAACTACGCCAACCCGGACGGTACGGTCGCGAGCCCGGGGGGCTACGGGGCGTACAGCTACTTCCCGCCCGAGCTGTTGATGCTCGGGATGACGTACACGTACTACGGCGAGGCCGACTTCGGCCTCGACCTGGCCTACCGCGCCTGGCACAACATCATCTGCCGCCAGGGCTACACCTGGGACATGCCCAACATCATGCGGGGCGACGCGGACACGGGCGAGCGCAGCTTCGGCAACGACTACTACCAGGACATGATGCTGTGGTCACTCCCGGCGGCCCTAGCCGGTCAGGACGTTGCCGGTCCCTGCAAGCCCGGCGGCCTCGTCCACCGCGTCCTGTCCGCCGCCCAAGGAGAAGGAAAGCCGTAGCACGCTGAAAGGCGCCTGCTCCCGGGCTCCGTCGCCCTGCTGCGTCACGGCTTGACCCTCCGAGTGTAGTTGACCACTGTTGTCAGAAGGTGGGCGTGCCGCTCGGAACGCAACTGCTCAGCTAGGAAGCCCACGCTCCAGTTCCTATCTCGCCGCTCCGGCCTGGACAGCCTCTCCCGCCGCACCGCAGTCACACTCCCCGTGGGCCGGTGCCGCCTCAGGCCCGAGCCGTCCTCCCAC
>CAZSOQ010000268.1:0-6823 GCA_964608495.1 uncultured Armatimonadia bacterium
AAGAGACAGAGCCCACGCCGAGGACATAGGATTCTTGACACGGCCACGCCCGTCTGCTATAGTCCCGCCGTTGCCGCAGAGATGCAGGCTTGCTCGGTTGGAGGATGGCGTTCCGATGGGCATACGCTACATCAGAGTCGAGGATCTGGGCGGGGCTCACGGCCCGATCCCCCAGTGTGTGCCCGCGTTCAAACATGCGTTCTAAGCGATAGCATCAGCGGCAGAGAAGACGCCGCGGGCACGGAAACCAAGCCCGCGGCTTTCCTTTTCGGCCCCCAATCAACCTTGCCACTCCCTCTCGGGCCGCGGGCACAAACTAAGCTCGCGGCCCGTTGTGCTTCAACGGTCCGCACTCGGGAGGAGCAAGCGATGTTGGACGCAGTGCCGCTACACACTGACGGCCTCACGAAGCTGTTCAGACAGAGGCGCAAGAACGGCAAGAGGGACTCGGCGGACAAGCCCGGTGGCGCCATCACGGCCCTCGCGGACGTCAGCCTAGAGCTGACTCGGGGGGAGATCTACGGCCTCCTCGGGCCCAACGGCTGCGGCAAGTCGACTCTCGTCCGCATAGTCTCCACGCTCATGCTCCCGGACCGCGGGTCGGCCAGCGTTTTCGGCTGCGACGTCGTTCGCCAGGCCCATCTCGTCCGCAGGCTCGTCAACCGCGTCTCCGTGGACGCGGCCTTCTTCAAGAAGCTCTCGCCCGCCGAGAACCTTCTCTACGCAGCCAGGCTCTATGGGCTTAGCCCCAGACAGGCCCGTGAGCGCGCGATCGAGATCCTCGAGGCCCTCGGATTCCCTCTCAACCGCCTGCACGACTCCATGGAGAACCTGTCCCGGGGCCAGCAGCAGAAGGTCGCCATCGCCCGGGGCCTGTTCACGTCGCCCGTTCTGCTGCTTCTGGACGAGCCCACGACCGGGCTGGACCCCAGGTCCAAGCACGACGTCGAGGCCTTCCTGCGCTCGGTGAACGAGGCCCACGACGCGACGATCCTGTTCACCACCCACGACATGGCCGAGGCGGACGCGCTCTGCCACCGCATCGCCATCATGGACCGGGGCAGGATCATCGCCGAGGGCACCTCGTCCGAGCTCAAGGACCGGGTGCGCAGCGACGAGATCCCGGAGCCCACCCTCGAACAGGTCTTCATGGAGCTTACGGGCAGGTCCCTGGAGGGAGGTAAGGAGGAAGGCAAGGACGGCAAGCAGGAGGACTAGCGGCGCCGAGGGCTGGCGCGCGGGCGACTGCCTCTCGTGCCGGGCCTCTTCGCCGGCCGCCACACAGTTGGAGAGAAGACCATGAGATCCCTGGTGTTGTCCGCTAACTTAAGCGCGCAGCCCCTACTCGCCTTCGTGGGCCGCAACTTCGCCCTGCTCAGGCGCTACTGGCCCTGGGAGGTGAGCTGGCTTGTCTACTCGACGGCTCTCGTGCTGTCCATGGGCTTCCTGGCCGTCGGCATGGGCCAGGTCAGCGGCGTGGACGTGCCCAAGGACAAGGTGCTCATCTACCTGCTCACCGGGACGCTTCTGTGGCGCTACCTGTCCGAGCTGTTCTGCGAGACCAGCAACGTCATCTCCTGGGAGCGCTGGGAGGGCACCATCGAGTACACCTTCATGGCTCCCATCTCCCGCGCCACTCACCTGGCGGGCATGACCGCCTTCGCCGTCATCTACGCCGGGCTTCGGCTGGTGCTGCTCACGACGATCTGCACGCTCATGTTCCACCTCGACCTGAGCCGGGCCAACATGCTGGGGGCGTGTCTCGTGCTCGGCATCGCCACCTTCTCGCTGGTGGGCCTGGGGCTCATGGGAGCCTGCCTGCCGCTGCTGTCGCCGGAGAAGGGCTCGCAGATGACCGGGATCGTCGAGGCACTGCTCCTGATGGTCAGCGGTGTCTACTATCCCATTGACGTCCTGCCCGCGTGGCTCAGGTTCTTCTCCCAGTTCTCGCCCATCACGTACACTCTCAGGGGGATGAGGGCGGCGCTGCTCGAGGGCGCGGGGTTCGCCGAGCTTTGGCCCCACATCCTGCCCCTCATCGGCACGGCCATCGTGCTCATACCCCTCGGCCTCAAGGTCTTCGGCCTGGCCGAGGCGTACTGCAAGCGCACGGGCAGGCTCAAGCGCTCGGGCTAGACCCACGGGAGGACGCCGGCCGGCCCGCACGTCGGCCGGCCTGTCAGCCCGCGCGTCAGCCCACATCAGGGAGGCGGGACAATGAGAGACCGGCTCATGGTATTCGCAGGCAGCTCGAACAGGCCGCTGGCCGAGGAGATCTGCGACCATCTCGGCCTTCCTCTCGGCCAGGTCGCGATCTCTCGGTTCTCCAACGAGAACCTGTTCGTCCAGATGCTCGAGAGCGTGCGTGAGGCGGACGTCTTCGTCGTCCAGTCGCTCTACCCCAGCCCCGACGAGGCCCTGATGGAGCTGCTGCTGATGTGCGATGCGCTCCGCAGCGCCTCGGCGCGGCGCGTCACGGCCGTCGTCCCCCACTACTCCTACGCCCGCTCGGACAAGAAAGACAAGCCGCGCATCTCCATCGCGGCCCGCCTGGTCGCCGACCTTCTCGTCACGGCCGGCGCGAACAGGTTCCTGACCATGGCGCTTCACGCACCGCAGGTCCACGGCTTCTTCAGCGTGCCGACGGACCACCTGCAGGCCGAGCCGGTGATCTGCGGGTACCTGGCCCAGGGGGACCTGTCCAACGCGGTCGCCCTCTTCGACCTGGGCCAGGCGAAGCGGGCCGCCGGCTACGCCGAGCGTCTCTCGCTGCCGGTGGCGGTGATCGAGAAGGAGCGCATCAGCGACAGCGAGGTGCGGCTGAGGCACCTGATGGGCGACCTGGAGGGCAAGGACGTCATCATCTTCGACGACGAGATCAGCCGGGGCACGTCGCTGATGGCGACGGTCGCCGCCATCGAGGATCGAGGCGTCCGGAGCGTGCGCGCTGCCTCCACCCACGGCCTGTTCTGCGGCCCAGCCCTTGCCGCGATCGAGGAGTCGCCGCTGGCCGAGGTGGTAACCACGAACACCGTATACCTGGCGCCCGAGCGGCGCCTCGACAGGATCACCATCCTGTCGGTGGCTCCCCTTTTTGCGGAGGCCATCAAGCGGATCCACACAGGCGAGTCCGTCAGCAGGATCTTCAGGTGAAGCGCCGGGCCCTGGCAGGCTTCGTCCCGCCCGTCGCTCTTCAGTCCCTGCCCGTCGCCTGGAGGCAAGACGACCATGACGCCGAGTCACGAGGTCCCGGGAAGGGACGATCCGGAGTTCCGGTGGCGGCGTTGGATGGAGGTCGTCCTCGCCACGGCGTCCGAGCCGGCCGTCGTGGACATGGCGGAGCACCTTCTCTACCTGGGCACGACGCCGCAGCCGTGAGGTCGTCCAACAAGATCGGACTTCGCCCGGCCGCGCATCCCGCCCCGGACGTCAGCCCAGGGCCCCTGCCGCCGCAGCCGGTCCCAGGAGGCACGCACTATGGCAAGCTACACGATCCGGCAGGCCACCGACAGCGACCTGGACCGCCTCGTCGAGCTCTCCCTGGCTCTACGGGAGCACGTCGAGGCCAGCAATCCGCGCCTTTGGCGCTTGGCGCCGGAGGGCGTCGCGAGGCTCAGGCAGGAGATCGAGGAGACGCTGTCCAACCCCGACGCTCTGCTCCTGGTCGCCGTCGGCCCCGACGACCGGCCGCTCGGCATGGCGACGGGCCAGATTCGCACCAGGCCGGGCCACGTGCCCTCCCTGAGCGGCTACATCGCCAGGGTCTTCGTCGAGCCGGCCTGCCGCGGGCAGGGCCTGGCCTCGGCCCTGGTCGAGGGTCTGTGCACGTTCTTCGCGGAGCGCGATGTCCAGGACCTGTCCCTCGGCTGGGTGCTCGGCAACCGGGAGGCCGAGGACTACTGGACCGGCCTGGGCTTCCTGCCCATAATCGTCCTGGCCGACGCGACCCGCCACGACGTCGAGGCGAAGCTGGCCGCGATCCGTAGCCGCCGCTCGACCGACGGCTCATTGTGACCGCCGCTGGGCCGGGCCCGCCGAGTCGGGCCGCCCCGACGCGCCGGCGCCGGCCCAATCCCTGCCTTCCCTCGGAGGCACACCATGACCAGACCCAGCGACGCCCTCATCCGGCAGGCTGCAGAAGCCGATCTCGACGCCGTGCTCGATCTCTGGGAGGACCTCATCGCCCTCCACACGGCCCTGGACGAGCGCTTCTGGCGCAAGGCCCCCGACGGCCGTGCCATCATGGGCGACTGGCTCCGCCAGGGCCTCTCCCAGGACGACCGCGTCCTCCTCGTGGCGGAGGTGGACGGCCGGGTCGTCGGCTTCGCCCACGCCACCTTCACCAACACGTCGCCCCCCATGGTGGACCGTCGCGTGGGTCTGATCACCGACGTGGTCGTCTCGGCTTCCCACCGTCGCCGCGGAATCGGCCGCCGCCTGATGGAGGCCGGCATCCAGCGCCTCCGCGACCTGGACGCCGAGGAGATCCGCCTGTCCGTGGCCCCCGCCAACGAGCCCGCTCTTGCCCTCTACCGAGGCCTGGGCTTCGAGGTGCTCTCCCACACCCTGTGCCTCTGGCCCAGCGGCGACTAGACCCGCCCCCGGCCGCCGTTCCAGGAGGAAACGCGCGCAGGCGACCGATCAGCGCCCGGTCCTGAGCCGCGCGCACAGCGCCACGCGCGCCATCACCGACGCATCGCCGCGGCGCAGCCCTCGCCACGCTGCTACGGCTCGACGGAGACCGCATCGAGCCACACGCGCGTGCCGGTGCCTCGGGGGTCCGGCTCGCCCACCACCTCGACGCGCAGCACGTGGTCGCCGGGCTCGCCCCAGGCGTGCTCGAAGATCGGCCAGCCCGGGATCTCGTCGGCCGCGTAGCAGCTCACGGTGGTCGGCTCGGCGCCGTCAACGCTGACTCGTGCCGTGCCGCCCTCGGCTCCCAGGCGCGAATGCCAGGTGACGCCGCACCCCCGGAACCGCACGGTGAAGCTCGCCCCGGCCTCGGCGGCACTCGAGAGCGTGTCACGGTGAGCCGGCGTGAAGCCCGTCTCCCGTGACCACTGGCCCGCGAACTCCAGACCCTCCACGTCCGCGTCGTCCAGCACAAGGCGCCGCGCTCCCTCACCAGGCATTGCGGGCGCCGGCGCCGACTCGTTCCCACTCCCGTCCACGGCCCGCACCGCGTAGCGCGCGGCCGGGTCCGCCCCGGCCGAATGGTCGAAGTAGAAGCACCCCTTGGCCACGCGGTCGAGCATCTCTCCGTCCCGCCAGACCGTGTAGTGGCTCAGCCAGCGGTCGTCGGTCGCGGGTTCCCACCTCACCTCCACCCCCGGCACGCCCATGTAGCGGGCCCTGGCGCACCTGACCTCGCGCGGCGCCGCCGGCGGCGTGTCGTCCATCAAGTTGCCCGGATGATCGGGCAGGTTCAGGTAGATCAGCTCGCCCGGCGCCGGATCCGTGAGCGTGACGCCCTCGCTCATCAGCTCCGCGCCCGTGCGCTCGAAGACGTCGTCGGAGTCCTGGAAGCCCACCTCGTACCGGTGCTCCGGCAGCAGGCCCTTGGGCTTGACGGTGACGGTGCCCCCGATCCGGTGCTTCGTGATGATGACGCCACGCTGCCGGTCCCAGCTCAGGCGCTGCAGGTACATGGTCTCGTCGTCGCCCTCGATGACGGGGTGATAAACCCTGACCCAGCGGCCGGCCACTCCCCGGGACTGCAGGTAGTGGTAGATGTCGCAGATCACCCGCAGCCCCTCGAGCTTCGCGGGATCGAAGGTGTCGCCCGTCACGTCGAAGTTCGAGCACAGCAGCCCCCGCCAGGTGGCGGGATCGTACCTGTCCGGGTCCCAGATGTCGGGCATGTTGTTGATCTTGTCCGGCGGGAAGAGGTAGCTGGCGCAGTAGTCGGCCAGCTCGCGGGCCTGCCCGTCGGTGAACTGGAAGCCGCTCGCGTAGGCCAGGTACTCCCAGTTGAGCGCCATGCCCCCGCCGTTCACGCCCTGGAAGGCGCAGTCCGGGTGATCGTCCAGGAAGCGGCGCAGCACCTCCATGAAGCCCTGCTGCTGCCCCAGCAGCACCGTGTCGTCGCCCTTGCGCGGCGCCAGCGGCCCGCTGTCATTGCGCCACTGGAAGGCCCCCCAGCGTTCGTAGAAGCTGTGCAGCAGGTCCACCTCATAGTCAACCACCTCGGGCAGCGACTGGTCGAGGGTGTGCGGGTTCGCCAGCCACTCTGGGTGGGCGCGCGCAACGCTCGAGTCGGGGTCCACCGTGTAGATGAAGGCGTAGATGAGCTGCCCCATGCCATACTGCCTCAGGTAGTCGCCCGAGCTGCGGAAGTCGGGGCCGTTCCAGTCACCGGCCCGGTCCCACCATCCCCAGTCTCGGTGGTAGGTGTCGCCGCCGACGGAGCGCATGAAGTCCGCCGTGCGGAAGACCTTGCGATAGGCCGACTCCATGTCCGGCTCGCCGCCCACCCAGCCCTGCCAGCCCCAGGTCGTGCCCTTCATCCAGTACCCCAGCATGCGCACGGCGGGGAACCACGGCTCGCGGGTGTAGTCCCAAAGGTACCGGTACTGCCACTCGAGCATCTCCTGCCCCATGTCGTCCAGGTCCCGGGCGAAGACGCCCGCGAAGCTGTAGGGCGTCCGCACGCTCTCGCCGGGCTCGAGAGCCCTGGAGTAGCCGGCCACGCGCAGGTCCAGCGAGGCGCCCGAGCCCTCCCTCGCGGCGAAGCTCGCCCGCCAGTGGGCCATACAGTCGAAGCCCACGTACGCCGCCTCGCCCGTCTCGGTGTCCATCAGGCAGAACCAGGGCGCGTAGGTCT